>MHXU01000130.1 GCA_001824555.1 Planctomycetes bacterium GWC2_45_44 | reverse complement strand
GTTCGCCGCGGGCTTCGCAAACGTCCGCGCCGAGCCGCTGTCATTCGGCATTACAACTCTCTACTCGGCAGAAAAACCACTGTGAAAAGAGAAGACAGGTCAACGTACGGTCGGGTCAGCGAGGCCTGCTGTATCGCCAGTGCCAGGGTTCAAAGGCGATGCCGCTGGTGGAATTTTTTGGATATGAGAGAGCGAAATTAAATTTTTTGGCGTTTTTTGTCAGCCATACATATTCAGGGAGAACCTCAAAGAGGCGAGGGTCGTTCTGGCCGTCAATGCCATCTTCGTTGACAAGGTCGAGCGCCTGTTTTTGCGGGCATCCGTGCTCGCTATAGCCAGGCAGCGCGACAAATTTCGCAGTTTCGAGGATTGAATATTTGTGATTTTTGAGACTTGCCAGAAACAGGTATAGCTGATATGCGCCGGAGCGGTAGCCTGATTCGACGTAAAGGCGTTTGCCGAGGTCTTTTTGCATCGCGTCCATCATTTTGGTATAGCTTTGATTGACATCTTTCGGCAGGAATTGCGGGGGCAGGGTTTGGAATTCGCCGTTGACTTTGATTTTCTGTCCCTTAATGATAACGAGTTCTTCGCTGCCGGCTGCGATTCCGAGATAGGGGATTTTGACAGACAGTGCGTTTGCGTCGAGGTTTTCGAAATTTTTGAGGAATACTTTCTGGCTTTTGGTAAGCGTGGTATAGAGTTCGTCGAGAGTGAGATAGGCGAGGGTGTTTTTTTCTCTTTTTTCTCTGATTAGCGGCGCGAATTTGTCGAGGAGGATTTCAACTTTGTTGGCATCTGTAAGAGAGAGGCGATCAACATTAAGGTCGGCCAAAGCCGAGGCATTGAATAGAAATATAAAAACAAAAATAAAAGATAAAAACTTAAACATCATTACATCCAGAAGAACCGCGTGGGCAAAAGCCCACCCTACAAAACGAGATTGCCGCGTCGGCCTTTCGGCCTCCTCGCAATGACGGAGGTCGCGGGAATGACAAACCGTGTTTTGAGATAGTTTCCTATTATAGTTTAATTTTCGCCTGAATAATTTTCAAAAGCGTATTGCTATTGACGGGCTTTTGAAGCACGCCGTCCAATCCCAGCTCGGTATAGCTTGCGGTCTGATTGAGATTGTCGCCGACGCTGGAGAGCATATAGACGGGCGATTTGTTATTGAGCAGGCGGATTTCCCTGACGAAGTTCAGGCCGGCATCGACCGCCTCCATCATCATATCCACCAGAATAAAATCCGGGGTTTTCTCCTTGTATTTTTTGAGGCCTTCCTCTGCGGAATAGGCCTCTACCATTTGATAACCATTCGCTTCAAGAACGATTCTTAAGGTGTTGAGAACATCGGGGTCGTCGTCTATCGCGAGAATCATACAATTTTTTTTCGCCATACTACCGTCCCTTTCCCGTAAAATAGTCCAGACTATCCGCAAAAGGCTTAAGAGCCCTGTCAAATTTACCAAGTGAATAGGCAATTGCAACACCATAATTTGTAATTGGAACGCCGAGGGTTCGGCAGCGTTCGATTCGAGAGAGGATTTCGCGTCTGTTTGTCATACATCCGCCGCACTGGATAACCAATTTGTAATCGGCGAGATTTCCGGGAAAATCGTGTCCCTGAAAGACATCGAATTTCAGTTCGCATCGGGCATATTGGGCAAGCCATCGCGGAATTTTTTCTCTGCCTATATCATCCGCTATCGGATGATGACTGCACGATTCAGCAATTAAAATTTTGTCGCCTGATCTTAGTTTTTCTATGGCCAGAGCGCCATTGACAAATTCGTTGAGGTCGCCTTTGAGCCTTGCCAGCACAATCGAAAAAGACGTCATAGGAATATCTTCGGGCGTATCCTCGGCGACTTTCAAAAACGCCTGCGAGTCGGTAACCACGAGCGCGGGCTTTTTCTTAAAATTGGCAAGCGTATCGCGCAATCCCGTTTCCTTTACGACAATACAGGCTGAATCGTTATCGAGTATGTCTCTGATGGCCTGCACCTGCGGCAAAATAATTCTGCCTTTGGGAGCTTCTTTATCAATAGGAATTACCAGAACGGCAATTTCGCCAGGCTTAACCAAATCGCCGAGCATCGAGGGAGTCTTGAGAAATTCATCAGGCACGACAGCGATTAGTTTTTCTCTAAATTCAGCCATTCCCTTTTTCTGCGGCGAAACCGTTTGCAGCCATTCGATTTTTTCCGCTTTGAGTTCGGCAATTACGCTTTGAGCAACGCCTTTCAAATCAGCCTTGTTAAAAACGGCGATAATGGGAATTTTTCGCTTTTTAAATTCTTCCAGCAGCGCTTTTTCAAATTGAGCCCATTGGCCTTGTTCGCTGACAATTACGGCAACGTCGGTTCTGTCGAATATTTTTTTGGTTCGAGCGACGCGCTCCTGCCCAAGCGAGCCAATGTCGTCAACGCCTGCGGTATCAATGAATAAAACGGGGCCGAGCGGCAAAAGCTCCATCGGCTTTTCGACCGGGTCTGTAGTTGTACCTGCGATTTCCGAAACAATGGAAACAGCCTGCCGGACAAAAGCATTTAGAAATGAACTTTTGCCGACGTTTCGTCTGCCGAATATGCCGATGTGAAGTCTTAATGATTTTGGAGTTTTTATCATATCTGTCCTAAAAAATAGAATAACCGCGTGGGCTAAGAGCCCACCCTACCACTATGTTGCGTGTTTTTCATTATATTAGCAACTTTAAAAATATAAGTCTCTCTGGTTCGTCTGTTCGATTTTTTCAAGTCTGTCGGCGACCTGCGATTTTATTTTTTCATCCACTATTTTTGCAATCTCGGCTTTGATAAGTTTTTCGCCTGCCGCCTTGGTTTCCTTCGAGGCGTAATCAACGAGATATTCCTTCAGCGTGGTAAGAGCGTTTGGCTGGCAGAATTTTTTTATGAAGCCTGGTATCGCAAATTCCATAAAATGCTCGCCCGTTCTGCCAAGCCGATAACACGATGTACAAAAGCTCGGCACAAAACCATCGTCAATCAGTTCTTTCATCACGGCATCGAGACTGCGAATATCGCCGAGGACGAACTGTTCGCGTTCCATTACTTGTGCATCGCCCAATTCGGTATAACCGCCGATTTCGATTCTGCTGCCTGCGTCGATTTGCGAAACGCCGAAATTCATCACTTCCCTGCGGAGAGCGGGGCTTTCTCTTGCAGTGAGTATCAGGCCGGTGTATGGGACGGCAAGCCGCAAAATCGCAACAAGTTTTTTAAATTCATAATCGCCAACAAGCCATTTTTTATCAATGTCCACGCCTGCGGCAGGCTGAATCCTGGGAAAACTAATCGTGTGAGGCCCGACACCATAATTTTTTTGTAAAAATAACGAATGGCTCACTAATCCGAGAACATCAAATCGCCAATCGGATAAGCCAAACAACGCACCTATGCCGACATCGTCGCAGCCGGCTTCAAACGCCCTGCTCAAGCCGTCGAGACGATAAAGATAATCGCCCTTGCGAGTCGCGGACGGATGATAAGCGGCATAAGCAGCGTGATTGTATGTCTCCATAAAAATCTGATAAGTGCCTATGCCCGACTGCTTAACCGTTCTGAAGCCCTCGATATCCAGAGGAGCGGCGTTGATGTTGACTCTGCGGATTTCGCCATGGCCGACTTTAATGCTATAGACCTGCCTTACGCAATCGGCGATGTAATTGGCATCGTAATCTTTGTGTTCGCCGAAAACCAATATCAATCGCTTATGCCCGACGTTTTCAAGAGCCTCAACCTGCGCGGCAATTTCATCGGGGCTAAGAGTTCTTCGCAGCGATTCCTTGTTAGACGACCTGAACGCACAATAAGCGCAATCGTTTATACATTTATTGCCAATATAAAGAGGAGCGAACAGAACAATCCTGTTGCCATAAACTCTTTTTTTTAATTCTCTGGCGGCATCGAAAATTTCTTCTGTTAATTCTCTGTCGGCGGCTAAAAGCATCGCGGTCTCTTCTGTCGACAACGCCTGTTTGCTCATACTTTTGGAGATTATATCTCTGACGGCGTTTTTATCTGGTTTAGTTTTTACAATCAGGCCGGCAAAATAATCGTCATCAATAAAATCTTTCGCCGAATCGCTAAGTATTTTTTTGTTTATCATAATCCAACCCCCATTTGCGCCCTGTTCAAAAATCCCGGCGAATCGCCCCTGCCGCTGCCAACATATCGTCCGATGCTTTCTATGCGTTTGAGCATACAGGCATTGCAGGTTTCCGCCGATTCGGCAATGCAGGCTTTGGCGGGATAAATTTCGTACATCTGCCGATATTTCACCGGTGTTACATTCGGCATCACTATATTTGCTCCGCAGCAAAGCCCCTGTTCGCGTCCCTGCTTTGGATTCAGCGTCGCCAGCGCGGTAGTCGCGGGAATATTCGCCTGCGGACAGAGCAATCGAGCAAGCGCAATTACCTTATAAGTCATTTCTTCAGTCGCTGGAACCTGCTCTTTCGCATCGAGCAAAAATTTTTCGATGTCTTTGCCAAGCTGTGTATCCTGATGTTTTATATAAGGGCCTGCGCCTATCATATCGAGTTCGAGCTGTTTAAATTTAAGCAAATCATCGGCAAGACTCTGGTAACTCTGGCCGGGCAGGCCAATCATAACGCCGCTACCGACTTCATAGCCGAGTTCTTTGAGTAATCGCAGGGCATCAAATCTTTCAGCAACGCCGGTTTTGCTGTCCGGGTGGAGTCTTCTGTATAATTCATCATCGCCGGTTTCAAATCGTAAAAGAAATCTATCTGCGCCGGCGTGCTTCCACAATTGATAAACTTCTCTGTCCCACTGGCCGAGGCTTAATGTAACGGCAAGGCCGATGGTTTGTTTAATTTCTTTTATTGTCTCGGCCAGAAAATAAACGTCTAATTTTCTGTTTTCGCCGCTTTGCAGTACAACCGTTCCGTAGCCTAATTTGCGTGCGGTTTGAGCGCTGTCGAGAATTTCGGCTTTGCTCATTTGATACCGCCTGACTTTAGTATTGGCGGCGTTTATTCCGCAGTACCGACATTTTCTGCCGCATATATTTGAAAACTCGACAAGCCCTCGCAAATGAACGGCCTGACCGACGTTTTCCGCGCGAACGCGGTCTGCGGAATCCCACAGTTTTTTAAGCTCCGCGGGTTCAGTCTGCTTTAAACAGGATATTATTTCCTGACGATTCATCTCTCAAAACTTCCTGCGAATTTTTCAAAAGCTCAACCGTAAAACAGCTCCCTTTTGTAAATTCGCTTTTAACGCTGATATCTCCGTTATATAATTGAGCGAGCTTTTTAACCGTTGAAAGCCCCAGGCCGCTTCCGAGAATATTTCGCGTCTGCTCGTTCTTTATTCTTACAAAATCCTTAAAGAGTTTGCCTATTTCATCTTCCTTCAGGCCGATGCCGGTATCGCTGACGCTGATAACGACTTTTTTGTCGTCGGCGGCGATTTTAATGTCAACTTTCCCGTCGGGCTTATTGTACTTGACGGCGTTTGATATCAGATTATTCAATATAATTTCAATTTCGGTGTGGTCGCCCTGCATTACAACATCATCTCTCACATCAAGATTGATGGCAATATTCTGCTGTTTTGCAATTAGTGCGCTGGCTTCGATTGATTTTTGGGCAAGCTCACAGAGATTGACCTGGGCAAACTCGCGCCTTCGCTGGTCGGACTCAATTCGCGTCATATCGAGCAGGTCGAATATCAGTTTTTTCATTCCATCGAGGCGGATAAGACTTCTGTTGATTACGTTGTCATAAACGCTCAATTCATTGCCGAGAACCCTGTCGCTTACGATATTCAAATATCCCTGTATCGCGGCGAGCGGCGATTTAAGTTCGTGAGCAAGCACGGAAATAAACTGAAAGCGAACTCTTTTGCGTTCCTCGGCCAGATTTTTCGCCTGCCGCTTATAGACGATTCTGTTGCAGGCCTTGCGAACCATATGCTTAATTTCCGCGGGAGAAAACGGCTTGGCGAGAAAATCATACGCTCCGTTTTTCGTGGCTTCGACGGCGGTATCCAATGACGCGTAAGCGGTAATCATCACGGTCAATATGTCGATTTTCTTTTCAGCAATTATGTTTAAAAGCTCCAAACCGCTCATTCCGGGCAGTTTATTGTCGAGAAACAAAATATCCGGGCGTTGTGATTCGATAATCGTCAGCCCGCTTTCTGCGGTTTCAGCTTCAATTACCTGAAACTTTATCTCCGATTTTATATCAGGCAAACTGACAGTAAAATCGTTCAGAATCCTCGACACGCCGGAACGCATACCCGGCTCGTCGTCAACGATAAGAACTTTAAATATCTCTGCCACAGTTAGACTCCTGAAAGTCCGTTAATCATAACTTTTAAAAACCATTCATTTGCTTTCTTCGCAGGACAACCGTAAAAGTCGTTCCTGTGGGCCCCGTCGCGGGGTCGGCGTTTGATTCAACCTGAATATCGCCCCTGTGCATTTTGACTATGCCGTAAGCGACGGCAAGGCCAAGGCCTGTGCCAACGCCGATTTGCTTTGTTGTAAAAAACGGGTCGAATATTTTCGAGAGATTAGACTTCGGAATGCCGATGCCGGAATCGATAATTTTAACATTGAGATTTTTGTCGTCGCCTCCGAGCGCTATGGTTATCAGTCCTGTTTTATCGGTTGCCGCAATGGCATTGGCAATCAGATTGCTGAAAACCTGGCTCATCTGGTCGCTGTCAAGCTCGACAATTCTGTCTTTAAGCGTATTTTCAATTATTATTTCAACGCATTTTTCGTTCGGCACGGCCTGAATTGACTTTTCGATAACTTCATAAATATCCGCAGGCTGCAAAATAGTTTTGTTTTTTCTGGCGAAATTCAGCAGTCCGCCGACGATTTTTTTGCATCTGTCGGCCTGACCGGCAATCAATTTCAAATCGTCGCTCATATCGGGATTCTGGCCATATCTTTCCAAAAGCAAATGAGCGTACATCAAAACAACGCCGAGCGGATTATTAATTTCGTGAGCGACACCGGCGGCAAGCTGCCCCATACTGGCGAGCTTTTCAGACTGCATCAGCGTTTCCTGCATATTGGCAAGCCGAGTGTTAGAATTAGCCAAATCATCGATGTTCTTGTGAAGCTGTTCAATAACATAAGGCAGACACATTTCGCTTTCGGCCTGACCTTTCCAAATCGCCATGGCGTGCTGTCTGCAGGTGCTGTAACCGCAGGCTCCGCAGTTAAGCTCATCAGCGGGCGATGTCTTGCCCATTTGCCGCAAAATCTGTTCGATGCCGTTGCCGGTTACTTTGATTCGCTGGTCAAAGGCGGCAAATGTTCTTGAGAGGTCAAGATTCTCAAATCGTTTTACATTTTCTTCCCATTTTGCGATGTTCAGGTTTTCCATTTTTTCCTGAACATAACCGCTCACAGACGCTCTTCTGCTGAACAAAGGCCTCTCATTTGAAATGCCGGGACCCATTATACAGCCGCTGCACGCAAGAGCTTCGAGCAGCCGGACTTTCATATCGCCGCTTTCAAATTCTTCAAAGGCATCGACAAAGCCGCTGCCTTCAACCGCGACAATCTGTCCGCTGACCAAATCTTCTTCTATTTTGGCAGACTGGAACAATCCCCTGCTGATTGGAAAT
Organism: Planctomycetes bacterium GWC2_45_44; assembly: GCA_001824555.1. Lineage (GTDB taxonomy): Bacteria > Planctomycetota > Phycisphaerae > Sedimentisphaerales > UBA12454 > GWC2-45-44. The sequence goes on along the minus strand of MHXU01000130.1, from coordinate 12,028 downwards.
ATCGCTCCGACACCCGCAAACGGCTCGTCAAAAACGCTGTCTTCGACGTTTTCAGGGCGGATAGATTCAGCCGCGAACATCTCGCGCAACTCAACAAAAGTAAGACTTTCTTCGACCTCGCTAACCATATTTGTGCTTATGATTTCGCCTTTTTTCGCGATGCAGGGGCCGATGAAAACAATTTTTAAATCATTGCCGTGCAAACTGTGAAGCATCTTGGCCGCGGCAACCATAGGTGAAACTATCGGAGTGAGATTCCCAACCAAATCAGGATGGTATCTTTCGACGTACGCGATAATCGCAGGACAGCTTGTCGCTATATACCTGCAATTCGGGCTGCTTTGTTCCAGCAGCTTACGATATTGAGCGGCGACAAGGTCAGCGCCGAAACCAACCTCATTGACATAATTAAAACCAAGTTTGCGGAGCATACCGACAAGTCGAGGCCAGCTCGTTTCGGTAAATTCAGCGGGAAAACTCGGCGCCAGAATCGCGGCTGTTTTATGATTGGATTTGAGCAGTTCATAAACGGCGGGTTTTGAATCGAGAACTTTTTTTGCCTTCTGGCTGCAAACGCGAACGCAATTGCCGCAGCCGATACACCGTTCAGGAATAACGTCCGCCTGTCCGTTGATAATCCTAATTGCCTTGGCGGGACACTCCCTTACGCAGGTGTAGCATATCCGGCATCGCTCTTTAACAGTGCTAACGAAACCATTCGGCAGAATTTCTTTCACAGCTTTACCCTCCGTCATTAAGACGGCACAAGACGATTTACCCCGCCATAATCAGCCACAGGATTTCTATTAAGCCTGAAACAATTTTCGCACGGAGTTGAGCAACTCTTCGGCTCGTACAGGCTTATCGAGAATACAATCCGCCTTAATCCAGGATTTAGCCTCCGGGGTTCTAATGTCAAAGCCCAGCCCGGTCGAGGCGGAAACCGCCGTCAGCATAATTACAGGCATATTCGAGTACAACTTTTTGATTTGATTGCATAAGACAAATCCGGAATCCATCTGTTCCATCATAAGGTCCAAAACAACCATATCGGGCTGCGTTGCTGTTAAAAACTCCTCGGCATCCGCGGCGGAACCCGCTGTGGCCACATCATAACCATTGGCCTTAAGCACAAGCTCGACCTGTTCGAGAATATCCGGGTCGTCATCGACAACAAGAATTTTTTTTGATACTGCCATAACCACTCCTAATTATATAACCGTCTAACAAAAAGACAGCTTTTAATTTTCTACTATCTACTGATTTATACTTTAATCTCGCGTTTTTTGTAATGCGTATGCAGCAGGTGATGGGACACCTTGCCGAGGGGTTCGCCCAGAAATTCCTTATACAGTCTGGTAACGGATTCATTTTTATGGCTTACCCGAACGCTGTCGTCCCTGTCAATCTGATAGAGAGCCTGCAAACGCGCTTTTATGGCCTCGGTATCGGCACCAATCGGCTGGCCGCCGCCATTTATGCATCCGCCTGGGCAGGTCATAACTTCGATAAAGTGGATATCTTTGCGTCCGGCGCGGATTTCATCGAGCAATTTACGGGCATTGCCCAGTCCGCTGACCACGGCCGCTCCAACTTCCAAATCGCCGATTTTGAGTTTGACTTCCTTGTGTCCTTTGAGGCCGCGAACTGCGGGTATTTTCTCTTCGGGATATTCCTGTCCGGTAAGCAGAAAGTATGCGCTGCGAACCGCCGCTTCCATCACGCCGCCGGTTGCGCCGAAAATTTTACCTGCGCTGGTTCGTTCGCCAAACGGCGTATCTGCCGTATCAGGAGTCATTGCGCCAAGTTCCAGACCGTATCTGCGGAAAAGCTGCGCCAGTTCGCGAGTGGTCAGTACATAATCAACATCAGGAACGTAATCAACGGCCATTTCGGGACGCTGGCACTCAAATTTTTTGGCAGTGCAGGGCATAACGGAAACGCTGACTATTTTGCTCGGGTCGAGACCTTCGCGTTTTGCGAAAAAGCTCTTAATCAACGCACCGAGCATCTGCTGCGGGCTCTTGCAGGTCGAGACGTTTTCGAGGAGGTCGGGGTAGAACTGTTCGACAAATTTTATCCAGCCCGGCGAACAGCTTGTTATCATCGGCAGTTTGCCGCCGGTCTTTATTCGGTGAACAAGTTCGGAACCTTCTTCCATAATAGTAAGGTCGGCTGTAAATGACGTATCAAACACACGCTTGAAACCAAGTCTTCGCAGAGCGGCAACCATCTGGCCGTCCACATCTTTGCCGGGTTTAACGCCGAATTCTTCCGCCAGAGTTACAGAAACCGCCGGTGCGTGCTGAACAACTACAAATTTGTCCGGGTCGGCCAGCGTGGCGGCAACCTCATCGACATAACTTCGTTCGGTCAAAGCGCCAGTCGGGCAGACTAAAATGCACTGGCCGCAATTTATGCAGGTCGAAACATTCAGACCGCTGTCGAAAGCTGTTCCGACGAAAGCCTTGCAGCCGCGACCGATGAAATCAATGGCTGAAACGCCCTGGATTTCTTCGCATACACGGACGCACTTGCCGCAGAGGATGCACTTTTCAGGATTGCGAACAATCGACGGACTGGAAACATCCGACGGACGTTTAGTTTTTACCTTGCTGTAAGAAAGCCGCTTGACATCCATATCGCGCGCGAGCTTTTGCAGTTCGCACTGTCCATTGCGAAGACAATAGAGACAATCATCGGGATGGTCGCTCAAGAGCAGCTCGACAATAGTTCTGCGGGCATTGAGAATCTTCGGCGTTGATGTCTTTATCTTCATACCCTCTTTGACAGGATACGAACAGGACGGGATTAAACCCGGAAAACCCTCAACCTCCACTATACACATCCGGCAGGCGCCGGACGGAGTCAGCCCTTCGATAAAACAAAGGGTGGGAATCTTAATGCCTTCCCGCTTACAAACCGCCAGAATGGTTTCGCCGTCGCCAGCTTGTACATTTCTACCATCAATTTCTATATTAAACATTCTAATACCTCATTATTTTTAGAATTTATATTTGTTCTGTCTGGGTAAATTCCAGGTCGCACCGCAGACAGCGACGCGATTCGCAGAGAGCCTGTTTTTCATTGATGCACAGCTCGACCTCGTGGAAATTGCCGCAGCGGCATTCAACATCGAGAGTCGGCGGAGCAACACGTTTGGTATCCATCGATTCCTCTTCGTCCATTTGAACAGGTTCGATATAAACCTTCGGTATTTCCACTTTCGGCAGAATCTTCATATTATGTCCGCGGACATAACGGTCAATCATAACTGCCGCCCTCTTGCCGGTTGCCAAAGCAGCTATTATTGTCGCAGGTCCGGTTACAACATCGCCGGCGGCAAAAACGCCCGGCTGGCTGGTAATCAGGTTTTCTTCATTGACCACCACCGTACCCCATTTAGTCAGCTTTAATTTCTGCATGCCGCGAGTATAAGGCTGTTCGCTAATCGCCACTATCAGAGTATCCAAAGGAACGTCGAATTCAGAACCCGGAACATTAACCGGACTGGGACGGCCGCTCATATCAGATTTGCCAAGCTCGTTGCGGATAAATCGAACGCCTGTGAGTTTGCCGTTTTTGGAGAGAATCTCTACCGGAGCGACTAACGGTTCAATCTTAATGCCTTCATCGCATTCAGCTTCGATTTCATCCTTGTACGCCGGCATTTCATTGAGCGTGCGCCGATAATAAACCGTAACACTCTCAACGTCCTTTTGACGAATCGCCACGCGTGCCGCATCCATAGCGGAATTGCCGCCGCCGATAATGCCTACCTTGCCCTTCGCCAGAGACTTATCCTGCAAATTGTAAGCCTTCAGGAACTTCATACCCGGAATTACGCCGCTTACTTCTTCATTAGGCAGACCCAATTTAAGGCTCTTATAAGAACCTATCGCCACCAGAACCGCCTTGTAGCCCTCGGCGAGAAGACCATCTATGGTAATATCTTTGCCTAAGCCGATATTGTATTTAATTTCAATATTCTCATTCAGCAGAGAATCTATTTCTTTCTGCAGAAGTTTGCGAGGCAGACGATAAGCGGGTATTGCGCTAATCAACATACCGCCGGCTTTAGCTTCCTGTTCGAATATGGTAACTTTATGTCCCATCGTTGACAAAACATCAGCCGCCGCCAGACCCGTCGGCCCGGAACCTATAATCGCGATTTTCGCGGAATTGCTGTCGGAGGGTTTAATATGCACTTTCCAGATACTCGGGTCAACATTGTCAACCACAAATCGTTTGAGTGTTCGAATCGCAATCGGCTCACCGCCGGTAGAGCCGGCTCGGCAGGCAGCTTCGCACGGATGGTGGCATACGCGTGCGCAAACAGACGGCAGCGGATTGGCTTTACGAATAACACGATACGCTTTCTCATACTCGCTGCGCGATATGTGAGCGACATAATGCCATACTTCCGTCCCGACTGGGCAGGAGTTTTGGCAGGGTACGCCGACTAATTCTTTGCACGCGCCCGCAGGACAATTACGGTCGAAAATATGAGCCTCATATTCATCGCGAAACCAGTTGAGAGTACTCAATACCGGATTCGGAGCGGTCTGACCTAAGCCGCACAAAGAAGTGGCCTTGATGGTCTCGGCTAATTGACGCAACTGCAGCACACCCTGAAAACGCATCAGTGCGTCATTATTGTCTTCCTTGCGGCGAGGACGCGTAATTGCCTGCAGAATCTCGAGCATTCGCTTTGTGCCTTCTCTGCAGGGAATACATTTGCCGCAGCTTTCAGACTGAATGAATTCCATAAAGTATTTGGCCAAATCGACCATACAGGTATTTTCATCGAGAACAACTAATCCGCCGGAACCCATAATCGCGCCGACTGTTTTAATCGTCTCGTAATCGATTTCAATATCCAACTTATGCTCTGGAATGCAGCCGCCGGACGGTCCGCCGATTTGCACGCCTTTGCAGCGTTTGCGATTGGGAATGCCGCCGCATATATCGAAAACAACCTGCTCAAGAGTCGTTCCCATAGGCACTTCGACAAGACCGGTGCGCTTAACCATACCGGAAACCGCGAATACCTTGGTTCCCTTGCTGGTCTTTGTTCCCATCGCACTGAACCAATCGGCTCCGCGCTCGATAATCATCGGCAAATTGGCTAAAGTCTCGACGTTATTGATAACGGTCGGTTTGCCGAAAAGCCCCTTAATCGCAGGGAACGGCGGACGGGGACGAGGCATACCGCGCTTGCCTTCGATACTGTTCAAAAGAGCCGTCTCTTCGCCGCAAACAAAAGCGCCTGCACCCATCTTGATAATGATGTCGAGGTCGTTGCCGCTATCGAGAATGTTATGACCGAGCAGGCCGTACGCACGCGCCTGTTTAATCGCGTCCTCAAGGCGCTGCACGGCAAGAGGATACTCTGCACGAATATAAATATAAGCCTTAGTCGCGCCAATACCGTAGGCGGCGATTATCATACCTTCGAGCAGCCGATGCGGGTCGCTTTCGCCAACTGCCCTGTCCATAAAAGCGCCTGGGTCGCCTTCATCGGCGTTGCAGACTAAATACTTCTGGTCGGCTGTTGTCCCCAGTGCGAATTTCCATTTTTTGCCGGTGGGAAAACCACCGCCGCCGCGTCCGCGTAATCCGCTGGACTCGACTATGTCGCATAACTCCTGCGCTGTTTTGTTTTTCAGAGTCCAGGCCATAGCCGAATACCCGCCGCGAGCGATATACTCGTCAATATTTGTCGGGTCGATGATTCCGCTCCCGGCAAGCACAACACGACGCTGCAGCTTCATAAAGGGATGTTCGTCAAGATAACCAACGCCCTGCCACGCCTCATCGCGTTCATCGCGGAACTGTCCAAGCAAATGGTGAGCGTCGAACTTGCCGGCAAATGCCTTATCGAATAATTTAGGAACAACATCGGCGACAACATCTCCGAAACTCACTCTCGCCTTACCGGGCAGTTTGATATCGACAATCGGCTCTTCCGAACACAAACCTATGCAGCCGACTTCCACAATATCAACGTCGATTTTTTTCGCCTTGCAATACTCGCGGATGGCTTCGAGAGTTTTTCCCGCCCCGGCGCCCATACCGCAGGTTCCGGCTCCGACAAAAACCGCCGGTTTAGTAAGCTTGTCCCGACGCAGAGTATCGACCAAATCGTCAAGCGTCTGCTGACTTTTGGCTAAAGCCGCACCAAACGGGCCACTATGAAGTTTCGTTATCAATTCATTGGAAGGCCGCAGAGCATCAGACCAGCACCGTTCCGTCCCGGCTTTTTTTACAGTATCTTCACTTTTTTGCATTGCTAAGCTCCTTAGCCCTGATTTCGGCAATAATGCCCGATAATTTCTTGGGAGTTACTTTGGCGTGGATTTCGCCATTGATGTTCACTACCGGCGCCAAACCACAGGCACCCATACAAGCCACGACACCGAGGCTGAACAAACCATCACGCGAAGTTTGACCGGGCTGAATACCCAAAGCCTTAACCACCATATCGAGGGCTTTCTTTGACCCCTTGACATGGCAGGCGGTGCCGCGACAAATCATAACATGGTACCTTCCCAGAGGCTGAAAGCGAAACTGGTTGTAAAAGGTGGCCACGCCGTAAATTTTTGCCGCAGGCAGGTCAATATACTCGGCAACCTGATTAATCACTTCGCGGGACAGGTAACCGCACGATTCCTGAATATCCTGCAGAATGGGAATTAGACTTTCCCGTTTTGCGTTCGGATGTTTTTCTAAAATTGTTTTTACCGCCGACACTTTAAAACCTCCAAAAATCAACTTACATTTCTTGTAAAAAACGCAACCTTTTCGAGGTACATTGCCAAATCTACATTTTCGACAACTATTCCCTGTCCGAGTTTTAATGGTACTGGTGCAAAATTAACTATACCCCTGATACCCGCCTCAATAAGAATCTGGGCGACCGCCTGTGCCTGCTCTGCAGGAACGGCAATTATACCAAGGCTGATTCCTTCCTTCCTTATTACTTCTTTGGCATCGTCTATCGAATAACATCTGCAGCCGTGAAAAACTCTGTTTTTTAACGCAGGGTCTTTGTCAAACGCCGCCTTTATCTCAAGATTTTTATGCCTTGCGTGAAAAAACGCCAAAACAGCACGTCCCAAATTACCAATACCTACAATACAATAAGAGTCCGGTTTGTCCGCTGTCAAAAACCCCTCGATACGTCCCTGCAGCTCGCGAAGGTCGTAGCCGGAGTTGGCTTTGCCGTTAGTTCCGATGAACATAAATCCGTGCCTGACCTGCGAACTTTTAACGCCTGCCAATTTGGCGATTTCGTGCGAATAAGCGCGATTTTTGCCCTTTGCGAGCAAATCGCTGACGACCCGCCTGTACAGGCTGATTCTTTCAATCGTCTTTTGAGGAGTCATAATAGCCCTGAATCCTTAAAATCTTACTTGTAATCGTTATTTATTTAGCAGCGTTAATCTTTTAACAATTTACAGTCTTTTAATACCAAAGTCAAGAATAATTTGGAAAAATTTTGGAAATTTTTTGAGGTGAAAGAATCAGTACCATAAGGTTTAGCCGCCAGCAGCCAGTAGAAACTTCGCCGACCAATCCCGAGCAAAGTCGAGGGAGTGGCAACTCTTTCTACTGACTATTGACTATTGGCATCCGTCGCCAATGCTCCTTTTTTTACATATCTATCTTTGGCGTTTTCTCTTAATTTTTTCAGCAGCCCCTCAACAGTTTTCCCTTTGGCCTCATTTTCAAGTTTCGATTTTATCTGTCCGCTTACTTTGTCAAAATCTTTTACCTTCGGCTCTCTTTTGCCTTCGTGCATAGCGACTTCATATTTGCCGTCTTTGTTTTTAATTGGGCCGATTACTTTCCCTTCCGATGCGCCGAGCAGAGCATCGAGAAACTCTTTGCCGTATCTGCTTTCTATTGTGTTTTGCTGATACTTCGCTGCCCTGCCGCCCTTTGAAGCGTCATTCGCGACAGACATTTCTTTGGCCAGTACGTTTATATCATTGCCCTCATTGAGCTTCTTGAGAACTTCTTCGGCTTTTTCCTGCGAGTCAACAGTAATATGAGAAAAACTCAAGTACATCGGCTCCTTAAGCGATTGGTCGGTATCCTTGTTTTCGTCGTAGTATTTTTTCACCTGCGAATCGTCGATTTTTATTTCGTTCAAAGCCTTTTCCACGACAGCGTTAGCGAAAACTTTTTTGCTGTTCATATCAGCGAGAAATTTGGATTTTTCATCTTTGCCCAATCCCTGTTTGACAGCCTCTTCATACAAAAGCTGCGAATCGAGCCAGTATTCAGCGGCCTTCTTTATTGTTTCAGCGTCGAGTTTTGGAGCAAGATACTGCAACTGACCAATCGTAAGTTCTTTGCCGTCAAAAACCATTATCACCTGATTTGCATCCGGAATCGGCGGTACTGCAACTGCTTTTCCCACAGCCGCAGGGGTATTAGCATCCTGCCCAAACGCAAATTGAACGCCCAAAAACACAAACATTACAACAAACAAAACCAATACTGACTTTTTCATACAATTCTCCATGAAATTCATTATTGTAGATTATTTTACGCTGCGAAAGCGTCATTAGAACAAAAAAATAAAGATTGTCAAGAATTGGTACAAGATGCTCAATTAGGCCATTTTAGCCAAAAAGAAGTAGGGTACATAAAGATAATTATCAGCATAAGAGCCTGTTGCATAAATAAGGCATCAATGCCGAATCTACGGGCTTATGGGATGGCTATGAAAAACAATGTAGAGTTTTTTTGTTTTGTATTAAAAAAAATCATACTTATTCTGTAACAAAAATTAAGCCTGCGCATCTTAAAGTATAGATAAAGGTGTTTTTGCAGCGAGAAATGCAGTTCAAAACGCTTATTTCTTGACATAACATCTTTATTTATATATAATTACGAGTTCTATAATCCCTTTTTGTTTTAGAAAACGAGATGAATTCGCAGGTAAAAAAACAATTAGGTTTGTTATTATGCGACAGAGCATATTTGAGTTCGCCGGAACTTGAGTACGCTCTTCTTGAGCAGAAGTCCGATAATAGTCATCGGCGGCTTGGGCAGGTGCTGCTTGGCCGCGGCAGTGTTACGCAGACACAGCTTAATGAAACGCTCTCGTTTCAGGTCGGTATCGAGAAGATTGATTTATCCCCAATAACCATCAACCCTGATATTTTGTCGCTTGTTCCGGCTGAAATGGTCAGCAGATACAACATATTGCCTTTGCGGTTTGAAAACAGCAGGCTGGCTGTTGCTATGACCGACCCTTTTACACCGCAGGTAATGGAGGATTTACGGTTAGTTACGGGTTTTGCCATTAAGCGATATTACGCAGAACCGGCACAGATAGAAAGTTCGATACTGAAATTTTACGGCAGTAATGTCGCCAGGATGTTAGACAATCTTACGCCCGCTGAACAGCATACGCCCGTTGAATTGGGAAACGGGGATTATTCGCCGGCCAAACTTCATGAACTGGCGAGAGAGCCGTCGTTGGTCAATCTTGTCAATTTGATTATACTCGAAGCGATTGATGCCAGAGCGAGCGATATACATATTGAGCCGTTTGCGCAGGAAGTTAAGATAAAATACAGAGTTGACGGCGCTCTTGTGGAAAAAGTGCCATCGTCAAAACGCCTTCAGGCGGCGATTGTTTCACGAATCAAGATTATGGCGAATATGAATATTGCCGAGCGTTTTGTTCCGCAGGATGGTCATATAGAATTCGCGGGGAAAAAGAATAAGGTTGATATTCGTGTTTCCACTGTGCCAACGGTATTTGGTGAATCAATTACAATGAGAATTCTTGACAGGTCGGCATCTCTGATAAGACTTGGCGAACTTGGGATGAACGCCGAATGTCTGGCAGGCTTTACACAAAGTCTGCATAAGGCACACGGTATTGTGCTTGTAACAGGTCCGACAGGCAGCGGCAAGACAACGACGCTTTATGCTGCGCTGAATAAAATATATTCACCATCGCTGAAGATAATAACCATCGAAGACCCTGTGGAATATCAGCTTGAAGGAATTATTCAGATGCCGGTCAATCCGAAAAGAGGATTAACCTTTGCCACCGGGCTAAGACATATTCTTAGGCAGGACCCTGATATAATAATGGTTGGAGAAATCCGCGACAGCGAAACGGCGGATATTGCCATCAGGGCGGCTCTTACGGGGCATCTTGTTTTTTCCACGCTGCACACCAACGATGCGCCTGGAGCGATAACCCGGCTGATTGATATGGGGATAGAGCCTTTTCTTCTGGCAAGTTCTCTTGAGGTTGTTCTGGCACAGAGGCTTATACGAAAAATCTGTCCGCACTGCAAAGAGGCTTATGAGCCGGATGAAAATCTTCTAAAAGGTCTTAACGGCTCACTAAAAATGGGAAAGAATATAAAATTATATCACGGTAAAGGATGCAGCGAGTGTATGAACAGCGGCGTAAAGGGAAGAACCGGAATCTTCGAACTGCTGCGTATAACCAGACCTTTGCGTGATTTAATTTCTCTAAAACCTACGGTTGAACAGATAAAAAATGCCGCTCCATCAGACCATATAAATATGCGGCATAACGGGATAACCAAATCTCTGGCAGGCGTTACGAGTCTTGAAGAAGTTTTCAGAGCTACACATGGGATAGAAGATGAATAAGGCTTAACTTTGGCAATATATTCTTATACCGCGGTTGGCAGGGATGGCAAACATATTACCGGAAACATTCAGGCATCTGACCGGAGAAACGCTGTCTCGGTTTTGGCCGGGAGCGGGCGATTTGTAATAGAACTTGCCGAACAAACCGCGGCGGCTGGTGATTGCAATGGCAATAAAGTATCGCAGGCGACGGCGATGGGGAGTATATTAAAATTTAATTTAAACAGAATCAGCAGCAGAGATGTTCTGGCTGTTACAGGTCAATTGGGCGCTGCGCTTAAGGCAGGCCTTCCTTTGCTGAACTGTCTTGAGATTATCCGTCAGCAGCAGCACAAGCCGGCAATGCAGAAATTGTTTGATGACCTGGTAAAATTAGTAAGTTCGGGACAATCGCTTTCCGAAGCAATGGCCAGACACCCCAATGTATTCAGTCCGCTGTACCTTTCAATGATAAGAGTCGGAGAGACCGGCGGCATTCTCGAACAGACGATGGAGCAGTTGATTAAAATTCTTCAAAGGGACGAAAAAGTAAAGATAAGTATGCGAGACGCGTCAGCCTATCCGATTTTTGTGCTGACCGTCGGTATTTTGTCTGTGATTGTGGTTATAACGTGGATTCTGCCGAATATACTTGCGACAATAAGCGGCGGAATGGAAGCTCTTCCTTTGCCGACAAAAATACTTTTAGGGATAAATGGTTTTCTAAGAAGTTATGGACTGCTGACTGTTATTATCGCTGTACCGATGTGGTATCTTTTTATCAGGTGGATACGCACATCGGGCAGGCTCAAGTGGGACGCATTTAAACTGAAAGTTCCCATACTCGGTTCTGTTATGCTTTCAATCGCGGTAGGCAGATTCACAAAAACGCTCGGCGCTCTGACAAAGGGAGGCGTAACGATTCTCGATGCGCTGAAAGTCGTGCGCGATACGCTCGGAAATGAATTTCTGGCCGGACAAATAGACATCGCTGCCGAGAAAATCAGGGCTGGAGCTTCTCTGGCGGAGCCTTTGAGCCAGTCGGGTTATTTTCCGCCGCTGCTTGTTCAGATAGTATCCGTCGGCGAACAGACCGGAAGGCTTGACGAACTGCTGCTCGGCGCAGGCGATACTTTCGATGAAGAAGCGGATTCCGCAATAACGAGGTTTATCGCGGTTTTTCCGGCGATATTGATACTGGCGATTGCGCTGGTAATCGGTTTTATAATCGCGGCGACATTGCTGCCGATTGTGATGATGGAACTTGGCGGAGCGGTATTGTGAGACAGTTAAGAATATATTTAAGGAAGGGTTTGCAGATGAGACGGATAAAAAAAGGATTTACTATTGTTGAACTGCTGGTTGTTATTCTGATTATATCGATGCTTGCGGT
>MHXU01000129.1 GCA_001824555.1 Planctomycetes bacterium GWC2_45_44 | reverse complement strand
AAAATGAAATTCTCGGTATCATCGGCCCTGCCAACAGCGGCAAAACAACCTTTCTGCGAGCAATTAACCGACTTAACGACCTGAATTTATCTTACCGACAACAGGGTGATATACTTTTGGAAGGTGCTGATGTCAGAAAAATAAACGCCAATACACTGCGGAAAAAAGTCGGAATAATTTTCGCTATGCCGCACGTCCTGCCGATGACTATCTATAAAAATATCGCTTACGGCCCGAAAGTACACGGCATAACAAACAAAAAAGCTGTCGATGAAATCGTCGAAACCAGTCTGCAAAAAGCGTATCTCTGGGACGAGGTTAAGGACAGGCTCGACACCCCCGCCACAAAACTATCCGGCGGTCAGCAGCAGCGGCTTTGCATCGCAAGAACTCTCGCCGTCGAACCGGAAATAATCCTCTACGATGAGCCTTGTTCGGGACTTGACCCTATTTCAACGGCAAAAGTCGAAGACGCTATGCAGCAGCTCAAAAAGGATTATACGCAGATACTCGTTACGAACAACACAAAGCAGGCTGCCCGCGCAACCGAGCGATGCGCGTTTTTCCTTATGGGCGAACTTGTGGAACTTGACGACACGGACACACTGTTCACCAGTCCAAAAAATAAACAGACAGACGATTATATAACCGGCAGATTCGGATAAATCCTTATGGAATTTAAAACATCAATAGAAACTTTTGACCTGAACTTATTTTACGGCGATTTCCAGGCGCTGAAAAATATCAGTATGAAAATCCCCGATAAAAACATTACAGCTATCATCGGCCCATCAGGTTGCGGCAAATCAACGCTCCTGCGATGTTTTAACCGAATGAACGATTTGGTGGAAGGCACAAGGCTCGAAGGCAGATTAGTTATTTACAACGATAAGCGACTCGGCAATGTCCTGGCGAATGATATCGACTTAATCGCTCTGCGGAAAAAAGTCGGAATGGTTTTTCAGAGGCCGAATGTTTTTAATTTATCCATATACGAAAATCTTCGGTTCGGCCTGTGCATACACCAAATGTTAAGTAAAAAAGACGAAATTCTGGCCGAAATCCAGAACAGCCTCGAACACGTCGGCTTGTGGAACGATTTAAAAGACAAGCTCGGCAAAAACGCAAGGTCGCTCACGCTTGAGCAGCAGCAGAGGCTCTGCATTGCCAGAGTTCTCATTTTGAAGCCGGAAATAATCCTGCTCGACGAACCCTGCTCAGCTCTCGACCCGATGGCGACGCTGAAAATCGAAGAACTTTTAAGAATTTTGCGCAAGGAATATTCCCTTGTGATTGTAACTCACAATATGCAGCAGGCCGCCAGAGTGTCAGACTATACCGGCTTTCTGTATATTGGCGAACTTGTGGAATTCGGCGAAACCACGCAGGTATTCACGAATCCAAAAGAAAAACTAACTGAAAATAGGAGTATATTATTATGGCAAGAGAACGCTTCAGAAAACACATAAACAAGCTCGAAGACGAGATGATGGATTTGGGCTGCACCGTTGCCGCCGCGGTCGGTCACGCAATTTCCGCTCTTAAAAACCGCGATGTCGATGCCGCCAAAAAAATCGTGAACGATGATATGATAATAAATCGCAAACGCTGGGAAACGGAAGAAAACTGCATCAATCTCATCGCCCTTCAGCAGCCGGTCGCTTCGGATTTGCGAGAAATAGTGGCGATTATGAACATCATTACGGATTTGGAAAGAATCGGCGACTACGCCGAGGGAGTAGCCAAAATCGTCATTCTGCTCGGCAAAGAGCCTTTGGTAAAACCGCTTGACAACATTCCCCAAATGGCCGAAAAAGGCCTCGATATGCTCAATAGAAGCATCAAAGCGTTTATAGAACGCGACAGCGATATGGCCAAAAAAATCTGCGATGAAGACGACGAAGTGGACAAACTGTACGATAAAACTTATCACGAATTACTGTCGCGTATGATTGCAAAGCCGGATACTATAACCAATGCGACATATCTCATCTGGGCATCGCACAACTTTGAACGAATCGCAGACAGAGTTACCAATATCTGCGAACGCACCATATTTCTCGTTACAGGCTCTATGCAAAAAATAAACGTCTCAAAATATTAAAAATATATGGTTTGCCGTGCAATCAAACAAAAGGCTCACGATTTAGGCTTTGACCTTGTCGGCATAACCTCCGCAGAGCCGCTCGACGATGACAAAATCGCATATTTCAAAAACTGGCTCGCAGCCGGCAATAACGGCAAAATGGCCTGGCTGCAAAACAACATCGAAAAGCGTTTTAGCCCCGCCCTGCTTATGCCCGTCGCAAAATCCGTAATATGCGCCGCGATAAATTACAAACCGGCAAAATTTTCAAATATAATCGCCTCTTATGCTCTCTATCAGGATTATCACACTTTCATAAAACAAAAACTCGCCGCTCTTGCCGATTTTATAAAAAAAGAAATAGACAAAAATTTGAAATTTAAAATCTGCGTCGATTCCACTCCCATTGCCGAGAAGGCGCTCGCTCAACGCGCAAGTCTCGGCTTCATCGGCAAAAACTGCCTGCTCACCAATCCGCGAATCGGCTCATTCCTGCTTTTGGGCGAACTGCTCACAAACCTGCCGTTAAAACCCGATACGCCTTTGAAACAGAAAGATTATTGCAAAAACTGTAATAAATGTCTTGCCACCTGCCCCACCGGCGCAATCTCCGAAGGCCGGCCATTCAACGCCAACAAGTGCGTCAGCTACCTGACAATCGAGCATAAAGGCAGAATCGCCAAAGAATTAAAACCGAAAATAAATTACATTTTTGGCTGCGATGCCTGCATAAGAGCCTGCCTGTATAACGAAAAAGCCCCCGTATGCAAAAACATTCAGCATTCCACCCAAAGGCTGAATTTGACCGCCAATGAGATATTGCGGTGGTCAAAAGGCGATTTTGACGCTGTTTTCGCCGATTCCGCCGTCGCACGCACAGGTCTTCGGCAATTAAAAAGGAATGCCCTGCTGCTGAAAACATTATAAAGACACCTCTCGTCTTATTTTTTGTCATATTTTATAAAATTTTTCTGTTAAAGCGATATTTTTTGTTGCATATCTCTATCCGGTATGCTATAAGCGATAAAAAGTTTGTTTTACAAGTAAGTAGTGTTACACGGAGTAGTGTAGTAGAAATAGGGCTTATTATTTCATCTCTCGGTAGTATCCCCCGTAAATTAATTTTTGAGAGATAATGTTTTTTAGGAGTATTATAGTGAGTACAGGAACAGTAAAGTGGTTTAACGCAAGCAAAGGATTCGGATTCATTACACCAGACGAGGGCGGCTCGGATTTGTTCGTCCATCATTCTGAAGTCAAGGTTTCCGGTTATGCATCTCTTGACGAAGGCCAGAAGGTTAAGTTTGAAGTTGGACAGGGCAAAAAAGGTCCGTGCGCAACAAACGTAACACCTGCCTAAGGTTGTCCGTTTAAAACCGAAAAGCCCCGCCGTTAAAACGGGGCTTTTTATTTCTGCATTCCCAATACAATCAACAGACGGTTGGCTAAGCCGTTCACGGTGGAAGTGTTTTCACCAACTACTGACTACTGGTGATTAGCTGCTGGCTGCTATTATATGTGGTTATACCTCGGCATAATGTCAGCTTGTTTTCTCGGCTTTTATGATGTAAGCAGAAAACACGCTTTAAAGCAAAACGCCACGCTACCCGTTCTTTTTCTGGCTACGGTATGCGGTGCGTTAATGGTTCTCCCTGTAATTTTACTGTCACGATTTACGCCGGATTATATGCACAGGGTCAGCCTGTTTATCCCCCCCGCTGATTTTTCAACCCACCTGCACATATTCGCCAAGGCTTTGCTGGTTGCCGCGGCCTGGATGCTTAGTTATATGGCCGTAAAAAATCTGCCAATCTCGATTGTCTCGCCGATTGGCGCAACCGGGCCGGTCTGGACGCTTATCGGTGCGCTGATAATTTTTCACGAACACCTCAACGCTATGCAATACCTCGGTTTTGCGGTTATGGTAATTTCGTATTACTGGTTTTCAGCCGTCGGCAAAAAAGAAGGCATAATTTTTTACAGCAACAAATGGATACTGTGCATTTTGCTCGCGGCAATGCTTGGAGCGGCAAGCGGAATATACGATAAATATCTGCTTCAGACGCTCGGCTGCAATCCACTCACTTTGCAGGCGTGGTTTTCAATTTATATCGTGCCTGTGCTGGCAATCGTGGTCATATCGTTCTGGCTGCCGAACAGAAAAAAACACACGCCGTTCGTCTGGCGATGGAGCATTCCTGTCATTGCCGTTCTCCTGATATTTGCCGATATACTGTATTTTCGTGCGATGAGCAATCCGCAGGCTCTTGTTTCGCTGCTTTCAACTATAAGAGCGAGCTGCATCGCGATTTCATTTGTCGTCGGCGGTTTGATTTTCCGTGAACTGCGACTTTCGCTCAAGGCAATCGCCCTGCTCGGCGTTATTGCCGGTATCTGCCTTATCCTGCATTCAACCTAAATCGGCTATTTCTTTCGGCAGAGAAAGAATCTGTAAGATTTTGTTTCCATAAAATCCTTGCCGGTGCGTTTGCCTTTGAGATACTTGTCTTGAGCTTTTTGAAGTTTTTTGCGGTATTTCCACTTAATCAGTTTCAGCAAAATCGGATGTCTGCTTTGCAGGAATCTGTCGCCTGCGCTGAATATCGGTATCATTACTTCTTTTGTCGCGCGGTCAACAATATCCATATTCGGCGCCGTCTCTGCGGTAAGGTCGATATCTTCGATTATTCTGAAAGCCGATGCGTCCATTACTTCCATAAATTTTTCGAGCTTATGCCCGCCCTTCAGGCCATAAGCGTCAGCCGCACACTTTTTGAAGAAATCGCAAATCAGCATATATCCGCCGGCTTTCACAAGCGTTCCCGCCACATCGAGCACGCAATCAAGGTCGATATACTGAAAACTTTCGCAGAACATCACCATATCGTATTTTTTATCGGTTTTAACTTCCTCGAACTTGCATTTGAAAACTTCGCTCGCCTTGCCGAGCCTTTCTTCGACAATTTTATTTTGATATTCGGTCGGGCAGACGCAGTCAACTTTATAGCCGAGGTCAACGAGCCTTTTGGAAAACGCCCCAGCCCCGCAGCCGACATCGAGAATTGATTTCACGTCAGCCGGAATATGCGAAAGGATAAATTTGCAGTATTCTTCCTGCGCAATATGAAGGTTTAGAATTTCAGGCTCAAGCCCCTTTTTCCACAGCCCGTAATGCAGGTGGTCGAGCTTGAACAGTCCTTTGCCGACCAAATGACCGATTTCCAGGCCGATTTCCCGTGATACCGTCTTTTTGCTTTCCTTCAATTCAAATCCTTTCGTGCAATTACAATTTAAGCGGGCTATGCTAACAAATTAAGCTAAAACAGCAAGAAAATTACTTGCCTATGCCTACTGGCTATTGACTACTGCCTACTGATTTATATGCAAAATTTTCGCGCCGTCAAAGCCGTTAAACTTTGTAGATGACGCGGTGCTGTATGCGCCGATATTAACCGTATAAAACATATCGCCGATTTGCAAATCAGCGGGCAGATTTTCCGACAGCGAGATTTTGTCAAAGCTGTCGCAGGTCGGCCCCACAACGGCGCAGACTTCGGTTTTGCCCTTCTTGAAAGCTGAAAAATTCGGCTGCCAGTGGTCATAAACAATGCCGGAGAACGTATGATAAACGCCATCGTTTATATGATAGAAAATTTTACCGTCGCGCCTCGCCTTGCCGATAATCTCGCTAACTAACGTCGCTGCCGTAGCAACCATAAACCTGCCCGGCTCGGCTATAAGCTCGACATCAGCCGGAAACAGCCGCTTGCATTCAGAATTTATAATCTTCGCGAGGTTCCCAAACTTCGGCGATTGAGCATCGTATTTCGCTGGAAATCCGCCACCTATATCGACGATTTTCAGGCCGAAGCCTTTTTTGCGTGCGTTATTTAAAATGTCAGATGTTATATTCAAAGCCGCGGTATAATTATCAAAGTTGCCGCATTGACTGCCGACGTGAAAACTCAACCCCTCGACCACAAGACCCGCGTCAAAAACTTCCTGAATGAGACTGGCCGCGTCGCCTGGCTCGGCTCCGAATTTTGAACTCATCTCGACCTGCGAGCCGGTATCAGGCACCTTCAATCGCAAAACAAGCCCCGCCGTCGGACAATGCTGCTTTATTTTCTTTATCTCATCGGTATTATCAAACGTTACCAGCGGCTTATACTTCTTTATCTTGGCCAGTGCGTCCCTGTCTTTGATTGTGTTGGAGAAGATGATTTTATCCCATACGAAAAATTTCTTATCCTTATGGTCAAAACTTTTGAGCTGGTTATAAATCTGCATAAACTCGTTGTACGAGGCAACATCAAAACTCGCCCCCTCGGCAAACAGCGTTTTGATTATTTCCTGATTGGAGTTCGCCTTGACAGCGTAATAGGCCTGTACGTTGGGCAGGTGCTTTTTGAACGTGCGATAATTCGCCCGTATTTTATCGTGGTCGATAATAAACAACGGCGTTCCGTGCTTTTCAGCTAATTTTATAAGTTCTTGTTTCATAACCAGTTTTAATAACCGATAACCGCCCTGCAATCAAGGTTTTATTTCAGAGCCGGAAGCGTAAGCGACAGGTCAGTAAATTTCAATCATCCTCAATCGCACTTGTCTCGTCATCGTTTTAACAAGACAGAACTAATCGTTCAAGCTCGTTCCTTACGCTTTTCAATTTCAGTAGAAAATTCAAAAGATTCATTATAAAATGATTTGTAGGAAATCTCTATATCCCCTCGATTGTTAATTGTATTTTTCACAAACTCACGAGAAGGTAAAGGATTTTCGAATTGAACTGAAACAATAGTACATTTATCCTTTGCAGGCATTGAATAGCCTTTTGAAACAAAGGCTTGTTGGGAACTGTATTTATGATTCGGAAATAATTTTCTTAGCGCCTTTTCTACTGATTCAGTCCCATCTCCAGAAATAATTTCCCCATCCACTTTTAATACAAAATTTTCTATCAATGCCGGTCCTAATCCATTATTCATTAACTCCACTGAATAAATGCCTTTGTCTGCATCACTACTTGTCCATGTCAAGAGATATGGTCTATAGGAAAGTTGGTTGTGTTCTCGAACAATAAACCCCTGCCATATCGTAAAAATCAAAGCACATAGAGCAATAATACTGCTTGAAATTCCGGTTAAAACTTGCCAATCCATTTTTTATATCCCTCAAATCTAATGATACACCATATCTTTTCGCCGCGATGTCGTTTTATTCTACCCCCTCTTTTTTCAAACTCAACGGAAAACTTGCCCCGCTGACGATCATTTTGCGCACGCGCGCAAAATGATAATCTGCCACTTCCTGAATTGCCCCCTTACCGCCGGGGATCGGTTTGCGCGCGTGCGCAAAGTGATAATCTGCCCCCCCCCCTTTTCTTCACAAAACTCAATCAAAATTGTTCGATAAAAATCAAAAATAACATGAAACCACCCTGTATTCAAGATTTTATCAGAGCCGCGAGCATAGGCTACCGGCCAAAATTATCCACTGCGATTTGAAAATTTTTAAACTTTGAATCCCCGTTTTCACGAGGACAAGCTTTGGTTTTACACTTTCAACTTTAAATTTTCAATTATTATGATTTCGGGTTTTCCATTTCATCCGGCAGATGTTTGCCGGTGATGTGAATAATAACGCCGGGGATAGATGTCAGCAGCCAGGTGAGCCTTTGCGCAAGAGCAAGTATCAATCCCTGACTTGCGGTAACCTGCGCAACCTTGCCAAACAGTCCCTTCAAACCCAATTCCACTACGCCGGCGCCGCCGACGCTTATCGGAATAATGCCGATTATCCAGCTAAGCGGGAAGAAAACATAATAATATTTTATGTGCGCTTCGATGCCGAGATTTCTGCCGATAAGGTACAGACCATAAATCGGCATCGCCTGACATATAAAACTCAAAAGCACGGCAAAGAGCAGAGAAAATGGTTTGGTGCAGTAGAGCCTGACGGCTTTAATAACACGTCCAGCCCAAAACATCCATTTCAGTGAAAGTATAAAAGCGTATTTGAGGAAAATCGGCCGCAGTCTGCGGTTATAATACATAATCGCGACAAAGCCGGCGGCGAGCATTACCATCACTCCGACAGCTATCAGTAATTTTATCGCAAGCGACGCTATATGAAAATCCGCGCCGAGTTTGAGTTCCGCTCCGCTGCCCGCGGCTGGAATCAGCCAATAAGACAAAAACGCCATAGCAATCGTGCAGACAAGCCCGCTTACGCGGTCAACAAAAACGCTAAGCACAGCCTCAACTTTTTTTTCGGTGTGTTTGGTTACATACCACGCTCGCAAAACATCGCCGCCGACGGCGCCGGGCAGACAGTTATTGTAAAACAGGCCGAGGAAATGAAGTCTCAACGCGGCAAAATAATTTATAGATATGCCCTGCACGCGCAGCAGCGTCAGCCAGCGAAAAACAAAAAGAAACTGCCCAAGAACATATAGCCCCAACGCTGCCAGAAAAACAAAAATGTTTAAATTGCCGAAAATTTTGGCGATGCCTTTTATGCTCTCGCCCCTGAAAGCAAAATACAGCGCACCGGCAGCGACGGCTATCCTTATAATATGACCAATATGCTTATTTTTTTTGCCGACATCCGCCAAAAGGTTTCCCTTAAAATCCGTTTAAATCCGTAAAAATACTTGAATTTCGCCATAATAACGTGTAAAAGATTAGTCGGCAAGAAGATAAATAATGGAGATAAAAATTGTCAGCAAATAAAGAAATAGAACTGGGCAGTGAATTTAG
>MHXU01000128.1 GCA_001824555.1 Planctomycetes bacterium GWC2_45_44 | reverse complement strand
GCGTTTATGATTTCTTCGTTGATGCCCTTAATGCAACCTATGCTGAAGCTCCATACCCCAAACTAATCCCAGCAAAACTGTGAATGGTTACCGCCATTTATATATGCACTTGCATCTGATGCAAGGAATACTATTACGCCTTTGATGTCATCACGGTCAGCCATGCGACCAACCAAGAGGAACTTTATCCTTATACCGTAATAAAAATGGTCGGGCTGATTGGTAAATAGTCCGCCGGGACTTATACAATTGACACATATCTTCTGCGGAGCACATCCAGACTTCTTTTTGATGTACGCGGGCAAGCGTAGCAGGCACATTTAGCTATAAACTGCTCAACGCGCAAGTAATAATACCAATTGGTATTATTGCCCCGAAAATCTGCTCTAATACACACATGACTTAATCGCAGATACGAATGTATCAAGTTGCTCGTTGGTGATACTATAATCGATATCATGCGTTGACATAATCAGTCCACCGCCTTTACCAGCCTTTTCAAACAGGTTTCGTACATGTTCGCGGATATGATCAGGAGACATTATATGTAATATGCCCGTTTCGATACCGCCATAAATGCCTGTTTGACCGTGATATTTCCTTTTGAACACGCTGACATCCTGCAAATTTGGCTGTAACGGATTAAGCATACGAACATTAAGTTCACATGCAAATATATCCCATATTTCTTCAAGATTTCCATCCGAATGGAAAAACACCGGTTTATTATACGTATGAGCTGCATCTATGACTTTTTTCCAGTGCGGCAGTATAAATTCCCTCAGTGTAGCCGGCGATATTAGCAAACCCTTATTGCAGGCGCAATCATCCATAACATAAAGAGCAGTTATATCCAGCTTGCAGACGTTTTCCGCCACTGCCGCCATGAAATCAGAAAGTTTATTGCAAAGTTTTTTAAGTTCATCAGGATATGTGAACATATCCATATACAGTTCGGCCTGCGGTCTCATAGATTCCAAAACACTAAGGACATTGGGAAAATCACAGACAACTGCTTTGCTTTTGTATTTAGCCAAATCTTCCTTAAGCAGTGAATATATATCGGAACTGTTTGGGTCTGGGAGAACTATGTCGCATACCTGATCGTAAGAAGTGAACAATGGTTCGGCAAGCCATGATGTTCCATTTGCACTTTCATAACGACCATGCGGATATTCGACCAATACAAATGACTCCACAACATCCGCATCATAATGATTTATTCTGAAATCGGCGCCATACTTGGCATCCAACTCAGCCATGCGCCGCCGATCCATCCAAAAATTAAATGCGATACGGTCAGGCACCTGAAAATTTATAATTCTTTCGACTCTTTCTCTCGATGTCATTTGCATTTTACACATGCAGCTTCTTCTCTTGCATTTTTGAGATATTCTCTTGTTATAGGATAAGACCAAACCGGCAAAAGCGCGAAGATGGATACTATAGGGCCAGAAAGAACCGTAACCGCTCCAAGCCGCCATATAGTATCTTTAGCGTAAGTACCACTACCAGTATGTCCCTCAATACCAATTCCGCTTAACACGAAGCCAGCAATAAATATGGCTACTGAAATTGCCAATTTATTCACAAAACACAATACTGAAGAATAGGAACCATCCTTGTTTATGTTTGTTTTTAATAAATTAATTTCAGAGACATCTGCTATCATAGCCGCAGAAGTTGCAAGAAGTACTCCGTTGCTTACCCAAAACGCCGCATGGAAAAACATAAAAATACCAAATCCATAAGGCACATCAAATGAATATATTCTGCAAATGGCTTGCGGCTCAATTATACCAGGCAAGTAAAGGATAGCCAAAATAACATTACACGACACATTCCAGATAACCGCAACAACTATTGCCCCTCTCTTACTTAGAAAACGAACCATGTACTGAGAAATCAGCCCTCCGATTCCCATTCCAACCATAGAACTGCCGTGAATTAGTGTTTTCATGAAAGCTGTGCAGGCAAGAAAATGGATATAACAGAACATCTGAAACACACTCACCATCGCTACGCCCACCAAAGCAATAAAAAGGAATAAATAAACCGACCTCGCATTTTTATCTTTTAATATACCCAACATTTCTTTAAAAAAACCTGCTATACCGGTTGACCCGGTTTGCAGATTACGTGAATCCTGTTTGTATTTATAGGTTGCAATGCAGCAATATAATACGAACAGTAAACCTGCCGCCGTGAATCCGGTGCCCATATTTACATAGTTGGCAGCAATAGAATTTGGCTCTATCCCGGCGGCCTTTTGCTGAGGTGTCTGAGAGAAAAATATCGTCCATGAAAGCGCAGGGCCTAAAAGATTTGCAAGCATATTCATTGCCAGTCTTATGCCCTGAAGCTTGGAACGGCCATCATAATCCGTACATATTTCAAATCCCAAAGCGGTGTACGGAATAAAAAATACTGTAAAAAGAGTTCTAAGCAGCAAGTTCATAACAACCAGATAACAAAACAATAAGACTTTTGTTACAAGAAAAAAGGCGGGAACCTTCCACAAGAAAAAGAAAACCAGCATCATCGTTATCCCACCAATAAACATGTATGGATGGTATCGACCATGCTTGCTTCTGGTGATGTCCGTAATATAGCCCATGATTGGATCTGAAACAGCTTCCCAGAAGGTCGCTAATCCCATGGCCAATCCAGCCCATACGGGAGACAGGCCTAATGCCTGCGTATAATAGACCATAGCAAAGCCGAACAAAGAGTTGAGGGTGAGCGAAGTTGAAACATCTCCCGTTGAATACTTTACCATATCAAGAGTTGAACATTTCAATTGTAAAACCTTTCACTAATGCCATATGAGCGGAAACAATAAAAATCAAGCAGTCTCTGCTATTCAGAAGACTGCTTGATATTATAACAAAACAAAAAAGATTTTAACACATCTCCAATACTTCGACGTATGGCTTACGGACAAGGGAATAGAGTCTTTGTGCAATCCAGCCAGTTAGCTGACATAATGGCAAAGTCCTCAAAGTTGACGATGCAATTGCCGTCTAAATCACCTGCCAAAACCGGGTTACAGATATCGCCAGGGGCGGTAGTAAACTCCCAGACCTCGCCCTTATAAGTATTAGAACCATCGACCTCGTCGATTCTCCAATAGTAAGTCGTCGCAGTTTCAAGTTCGAATGTGGGCGTATAGGTAACACTGGTTTGATTGCCTCTGCCAGGCAGCACATTAGGATTGGCAGCTGTGTTGACATCCGCAAAACTGGTGCCTATGTACACATTGTGCGAAAGAGCAGTAGCTCCTTTTGTCCACCCAAGAGTCAGAGGAGCGCTAACGCCTAATCTATACTGTACCGGTTGCGGTTTAGAAGCTTGGTTTACGCCATATTGCTTAGCTGATGCTGTGGTTGTATCCACGCCATTCCATTCGATTTTCAGACAATACAAATTCGAATCGGTAACAAGCTGAGCAACACGATCCGGAGTAGTAATTCCGCCGGAACTGGCCCACCCGATTATTTTACTCATGGTCTGACCAACTGGAGTGCCATTTGAGTCAGGCATACTGAATTTGCCTGTTCCAGTGATATCAATGTAGCCTGGAAGCCACATCGACGCCCTAGTAGTACTAAAAGTGCCGCCAGACAGATTGATAATACCTTTTCCACCATCCGGGCCAATAAACAGGTCGCCTGCACAGCTAAATGAACCACCTGTCATATTGAGCGTGCCTACGGCTCCATAGTAGCCGATACGTACCTCTTTGGTGCAACTAACACTTCCGTTGCTCATATTAATCACAGCCTGCCAATTCGGCGCAAAAGCAAAAGAGAGCCAGAGATCTCGCAGCGTCATTGTTCCTCCAGTTATATCTAATCTGGCAGGCCAGGTATCAGCCGGGGTATCGGGGTATCCGACTATCAACTGGACATAGTCACCGGTCATACCGTCTGTAAATTCCGGATAATCATCTTCATTGGCTAAATAATACGTACGAACAAGAGGCGATGAACCCGTCATTGGGGCAGCACCTGTGTCCCAGTTGAGGTCGGTAGTCCACAACCTATCTCCTCCTTCTGAATGTGCAGTACCCATCCAATTCGGCCCAGCCAAAACTATACCAGTTACAAATAATACAATCGTCATCATCAAAAATATTCTTTTTTTCATCTTTAAACCTCCGTCTTTTCAAAAAAATTATTTACACTTTTTACAAAACAACAAAAAGACCAACCTAAACTCAATTTCAAACCTTCTGATTCTAACTTTCCTGCCTTAATTGGGACGGGGGGTATAGCCCAACTTGCCCCAGGCAGCTTTTTGAAGCCGCTGCAAATCTTTGTTGCCTATCCCTGAATTCATATCACCCTTTATGGTGCCGGGATTTGTCCATGTCCAGTATTCAGAATGCCCATCTGCAAAAGACAGGCTTGTTCCCTTCCCATGCCGCAGCGGAATTTTCTCCCATCCCCAAGCCTCAGCTTTGTATGGAATGGTCCAACTGACAAAAGTAGATATTCCTTCATCAATAAAAACTCCTCGCTCACTCGGTCTCTTAATCTCTGTAAGCTTTTTATAAACCATGCCCGAAGGACTTATGCTTACCGAGGTCAGAGCATCTGTACATCCATTCATTGCATCAAAGATGGAGTAGGATCGCATCATATTTTTTTCACCAACAGGGCACCCGTATGTTTTAACATTTTTAACATACGGATACAACGTGCCTGTTTGAATTTCCTGGGTTTGCAGAACGGGGTCTGAGGTAGGTTTAATGGGGTTACCTATAACTTTACCCAGCCACCCCACCCAGCCATCTTCATTTGTAAGAACACCGTTCTGAACCATCCACCAATCAGTTGCTTTGCCGGTCAGCGCACTGGCGAGCTTACCGTTGTTCTGGTCTGAATACATACGCCATGCTAATGTTAATTGCCTGATATTACTGGTACAAACGGTACGAGTTGCCATGCTTCTTGCTTTCTGCAACGACGGCATCAAAACAGCCAGCAACACTGCAATAATCGAAATTACGACCAACAGCTCAACTAATGTAAATGCCTTCGTCTTTTTCATGGCAGTCCACCTTAAAAAAACATTCCTTTAATTATATCACACTTTTCAACAGTCAAGTAAACCTTATGGCCGTAAAGCGTTTAACCTTTGCGGCCATAAGGAGTTATACATCAAATAATTATTTTTTCCTGCGAATAAGAGCAGCTATTCCCAAAGAAAGCAGGCTGAGTGTCGCCGGCTCAGGTATGGCTGTTACCGTAGTGTGACCCACGCCATCCCATACAATATTCAATTGGGCGTCATCGGCGAGTCCATTACCTGTAAGCATGTCGGATCCAGCATAATAGCCCAATAGTAAATCACTCGCGATTGTACCATCAGCGTCATTTACTATTAGTTTGCCCGTTCCACTGATGTTAAAAAGGCTCGAACCGTACATCCCTAAATAAGGAACATCAATAGTACCACCGGACAACTGGATGGTACCTTTTCCACCATCTGAACCAAGAAACATATTGCCTCCAGTAATCGTGCCATTTGACATATTAAGTCTGCCGGCTGCTCCATAGTAACCAACACGTATTTCAGAAGTGGCATTAATACTTCCGCCGCTCATATTGATTACGCCCTTATACGACGTATCCCAACCAAAAGAAATCCAGAGACTATTCGTGATCATGGATCCTCCTGTCACATCTAACCTGGCTTCGAAAAGCCCGGCAGCGTCAGGATATCCGACTATAACTTGTCCATAAAAGCCGGTCATACCAGCGGCAAACGTCGGGTGAAATCCATTGGTGTAATAAGCTGAACGAACAATAGGCGTACTACCAGTTCCGGGTGCCACACCACTATCCCAGTTGAGGTTGGTTGTCCACAATCCGTCGCCCGTTGCACCGGTCCAACTCGGTCCAGCAAAAACTGTACCGGCGAAAACCGCCAAAGCCACCATAACTAAAAACATTTCTTTTCTCATAACTTCTCTTCCTTTCTAAAAAAATGAATCACTAAATCACTGTTAACAACACGTTAACAATCTGCACTCCTTAATTTAAATCCACAAAAAAAACGTTTTTCTGCTTTCGTACAGACATCCATAATCGTCTTACGGTATTGATTATCGCATTAAGGCTATGGCTTTGTCAAGAAAAAAAGCGAAACGTTTTTCTTAAAACGTATAAAAAATGTTTAATTGCTGATTAAAAGTAACTTAATTTCTTAATATACAAATAGTTATATTATGGACAATTACAGTTCTTAATATCAAAAAAATATCTTGTCTGCCAAAAATTTTTGCATGTGTCTATTTTGTTTCTATAACAACTTCGCCCATCCTCGGACAATAACGCTGTTTTATTTAGGATAGGATTAGATATATGATTTATCCAAAAAAACGTTTTTGCATGAGGTTTAAAAAAAATTACCACAAAGAAAAACGTTTTTCTTGACTTTTACCAATATACATAGTACAATTAAAGGTGGTTGTTTGCTCTGTTTTAGATGTTAAGGCAGTTTAAACAATACCAACGGTACTAAAGCAGCAAGTTTGGCCGGAAATGTATTTCGGCCATTGGTGAAAAGATAATTTTTTAGTTTTATAAGGATGAGGTAATGCATATAAATTATTTTCCAGACACATTCCAAAAAGGTCTCTTTAGAACACTTCTTTGTTCCTGTTTTCTATCGGTATTAATTTTCAGCACTCAAGTTTTGGCGGGACCAAGTTGGACAGGAACAACTGGCGACGGGTTGTGGACAACCAACCTCAACTGGGACACTGGGGTGGCTCCTGCAACTGGTAGTACGCCTATCGTTCGCACTGCCTATTACACCAATGGATTTCACCCTACGTTTACTGCCGGTATGACAGGCAACTATAATCAACTAATAGTCGGATACCCGGATGTGCTGAATGCAAATCCAGAAGCCAGACTGGACGTAACAGGAGGTTCTATGACTACTGGCAGTCTCTGGATTTCTTTTGGTTTCTCATCGCCGTATAAGGGCGTAATTAATATGAGTGGCGGAAGCATTAATGCCACTTCTGAGATACGCATCGGTTACTATGGAGCCACCGGTACGCTTAATATGACAGGCGGTACACTTACCACACCCACCATGATGCTTGGCCCAGATGGCGGAAGTGGAATTATCAATCTGTCCGGTGGTACTATTGATGTTGGCTACCTGGGAATATACCCACTCGGCACTGTTGATGTCAGTGGAACAGGCAAGATTATTGTAAATGATACAGATGGTTCAAAAGCAGGTGTCTTCGAAGGCTATGCCGCGAGTAACCAGCTTACAGGCAATCATGTGAACGACGATAGCCAATTGGTTATTTCGTGGAACGGCGTAAATAAGACCACGGTAACAGCTATCATTGATCAAGCCCTTATTGCTCATAACCCTTTTCCGGATGATAACTCTACAAATGTTTATTCTCAAATTGTCGTACTCAAATGGTTGCCAGGCCAGGGCGCTCTGCATCATGACGTGTATTTTGGGACTGATTACAATGCTGTTGCCGCTGCGACCCGCACATCTCAACAGTATATGGGAATGTATGATGTCAATTCATTTGATACCAGTATTTATGACCCATGCGGCCTTGAAATAGGGAAAACCTATTACTGGCGAATTGATGAAGTCTATGGCTCCGTTATATTGCCCAGTCAGGTATGGAGGTTCACTCCCACTCGCAATGTTACCGATGGATATTCGTGTCCCTCGATATATCTGCCCAAAGATTTTAATTCCATTGCATCGATGTTTCTTGACGGCGGAACCAGAACGGAAGATGTGGTTTGGCAGGCAGAAAACTTTCACTACATTGGTTTTGAGCAGGTACAATTCAACAATAAGGCATGGGTTCAACTAAGATTTAATCGAAAAACTTCGGACACTCCGTGGACCCCGTGGATGCACTTCCTGTATAGAAGTCGTATCAGCCCGCAAAGTTTTTCACTGAGAATATTCAACAATAGCACCTTGCCAATAACGGTATCAAGTACAGAAGGGCTTGCAACTCTGTATGTTATCTCGGCAGGACAGGAGAGATACCTCACGTTTCCGATTACTTCTTTTGCAGGTATAGTTGTGCATAATACTTCCAACGAAACGGAATACAAGGTTCTGCTAAGCGACTTGAAACTTGAATATCCTGTAAACGCAGGCCTGCAAATATCCTCATTAAATGTTCCTGCCGGGATAATTGCCGGTCAGAATATAACCGCTCATATTTCCGCAACAGGTGTAGCATTGGATAAGGTTCTTGATTTGGAATTCCGCCATGACCCCTGGGTAATTTGGCGATTACGATTGACAGGAGCTGAAATATCTGCACTGAAAAATACCGGTTCCTGCGATATAAGTCGTACTGTCCCATGGTATCTGCCGACTGGAGATGCATCTGTTGGGTTGGTAGCTGACGGAAAGCGTGTGTCTTATGCTGCCGAAGTTGAGACCAGTATAACTAACGGTATTATGCCTCAATTGCCTATAGCTGAACGGCGTATGTATAATGGAAGACCCACTTTCTTCCTTAATAATCAGCCTTATAACTGGTGTGGATACTGCCTCACACCCGGCAGTCTTAATCCCGGCGCATTTATGGAATTTGGGGCTTCCGGAACGAATCTGTTTTTAGTTGAAACCAGTGCAGGACAGCACTTTAACACACTCCTGGGCTGCAATTGGTTCGGTGGGGATCAATACGATTTCGGCAAATTGGAGCAGGATGTAACAACTGCGTTACAAGCCAACCCTAACGCATACATTATGATTAGGACTACATTGCGTCTGCCTTCTTTTTGGTACAAAGGTAACGAGACAAGTCAGGTGCTCGTACGAACCGATTTGGGTGATTTGGTTTGGAAAGAAGAAGGTTATAAGGCCGCCTCATTAGCCTCTGACTCATGGGTCGCGCAGCAGGAAATTGTATTTAGAAAATTAATTCAATTTTGCAAAGCACAACCATGGGCAAGTCGAGTAGTTGCATTTTCACCAGCTTGCGAAACCACTTCTGAATGGTTTGCATGGGCGGTAAATGACGGGTTTTATTCGGATTATAGCGCAACAAATGAAAATGGTTTTCAGGACTGGTGCTCACAAAACGGCATCACTCTGCCGCGAATCCCCGATCCTTCGGTACGACAAAGAACAGGCTACGATTTATTCCCGGCAGATACCAACGGAAAATGGGCTGCTGCCTATAATAAGTATTACACCGAAGTAACCACAGATACGATAAACTATTTTGCTTCTGTTGTTAAAGATGAGACCGGCGGAAGAAGTCTGGTAGGCGCACTCTATGCCTATCTGCTGCAACTCTCCGGTGAAAATCGCCAAAGCCTTGCCGGGCAACTGGGTTTTAGAAGCATAATAGACAATCCGAACATCGATTTTATTTCCGGCATTCCAAACTGGTGGTTCAGAAATCTTACAGGACCAAATGCTTACGATTGTCATATATCTGCAACCGAGAGTATTCAGGCTGCAGGCAAATTATATGTAAATGAAAACGACCTTTTCTCCTGGCTGATGGTTTATCCATGGAGCGGTACGCTATGGGATACTGCCGACCCGCGAGGCGGCGCAATCTCAATGCATCGCCGTGTTATAGCTCATGACATGGTAACCGGAACATCCGCTGAATGGTTTTCGCTGGATCCGTCATGGCATCACGATACGGCACTTCAGGCAGAATTTGCCAATCAAATTAAACTGCATGAAGATTCATTAAAATATGACCGTACTCCCACAGAAGAAGTAGCCTTTGTTGTGGATGATACCACTTTCACATGGACAACCCCATCAACAACGTTTCCAGGCTACACGAATAATTATATGTTAAGTGCATTGGCACATACAGGAGCACCGGTGGGAGTCTGGGTATTATCCGATTTGGATAAATTACCAGCTCGAATAAAAGTGGTTGTTATTGCCCAGGCACAAGCCGCCTTACCGGCAGACATTACGAAATTGCAGAATTTAATAAATGCCGGCGGAAGAACGATAATTGTAATAGGAATGCCGGGATTGATTAATCCTTTAACTCAGCAATGGAACACCTCGGCGCCGGCAACAATAACAGGGCTGCCAATCGTTGTTCAGGATGCTCTATTGGAAGGAAGCGCTTATCTTGTTTCGAATGGTCAGCAATTATATAGCGGCCCATCAGTTCGACCTCGCCCATATCTTAATGCTACAGGCACGATACGCTATGCAGGCACGCCTACTGTTTATGCAGGCGGCGAACGTCCATTATCCAACAATGGCCGTCTAATATGGTGTGGTGTTCCACCACATGCTCTTGTCAGCCTTTTAAGGGTTTGGCTTTCCAGTGCAGGAGTGTATTTTTATACTCCTTCTAATAATGCAAATTACTTTGTTTATGCCTCCAAAGAACTGGTTTCTATTACTTCTACGGCATCCACAAATGGACAGATAACACTGACTTGGCCAACACCGTCTGTGGTAACGGATTTGTTCGACGGCTGGAGGGCTTCCGGCACAAGCTTTACATGTCCTTTCAATTATGGCCAGACGAGACTTTTTGTCGTTAAACCTTTACGCAAAACAGATATAAATATTGATGGAGAAGTCGATTGGCTGGACTTTAGCATCTTTTTAAATTCATGGCTGAGCCATAGTGGAGAGCCGGCATACAACTCAAAAGCCGATTTCAACAATGATAACAAGATTGATTTCTCCGATTTCGCCGCTCTGGCAGCCGATTGGCAGAAATGATGTAATCTAATTGTTGAGATGAGACAAATTGCATGACAACCATAGAACGTTTTAAAAACGTCATGGATTTTAAGCCGACAGACCGATTGCCGGTAATTGAGTTTGCGCCATGGTGGACATTAACAATAGAAAGATGGCTCGGTGAAGGACTGCCGAAAGAAATTCAGGATGCCGGCGAAATCAGGGATTATCTGGGACTTGACTGTTACCGCCAGTTATGGGTTACTTGTATAGGAGAGGATTGCCCATCGCCGGCATATCACGGTGCCGGCATAATAAAAAATGAATCCGATTATGATAAAATCCTGCCTTGTCTTTATCCTGAAAAACCTTTGAATATTTCACTTCTTGAAAAGTGGGCCAAAAGTCAAAAAAAAGGTGAACTGGTAATATGGCTTACTCTTGAAGGATTCTTCTGGCATCCGAGAGTATTGTTTGGTATCGAAAACCATCTGTACGCTTTTTATGATAATGGCAAACTAATGAAGAGGATAAATGAAGACCTGAGCAATTTCATTTTGAATATTATAAAACAAATTTGCCGGATATGCCAGCCGAGTTTTATGACCTTTGCAGAGGATATGTCATACAATCACGGTCCTATGCTTTCAAAAGACTGCTTCGATGAGTTTTTAGCTCCACATTATAAATGTATCGTTCCCGTATTAAAAAAATATGATATAATACCTTTTGTAGACTCCGATGGCGATGTTACCGCAATTATCCCATGGCTCAAAGAGACAGGAATCGAGGGCATTTTGCCGCTTGAAAGGCAGGCCGGCGTTGATGTTGCTCAAATCAGGTCAAATCATCCGAAATTTAAAATGATAGGAGCTTTTGACAAGACGATTATGCATCTCGGCGAAAACGCAATGAGAAAGGAATTCGAAAGGTTATTGCCCGTAATGAAAACAGGAGGATTCATACCTTCCGTTGACCATCAGACTCCGCCGGATGTCTCTTTCGAAAATTATAAATGCTATTTGTCGCTGTTAAAAGAATATTGCACAAAAGCAATGGAAAAATATGGACAGACTTTTTAATTAAGGATATTATTTATGTTCAGCTATGCAATACGAAAAATTTTTAGCTGTTTATTACTGTTGTCATTTTTATATTCCATGGCGACGGCAAAAAACTATTTCATCCCTGTATCAGGCAGCCAGCAAGACCCGAATGTCCGTTATATAAACGGCATACCGTTCATTACCACAACGTACTGGGCTATCGACAAGGAAGGCGGTTCACGACAGCTTAAACAACTCAACATAAAAGCAAAGTCGCTATACATTATGGGTTGCCATAATTCCATAGACGAACCTCATCCGGCATGGGGCGGCACGGACGACTTCCGTAATTTTTTTATCGGTGATGAGGCCGGACAACTGATTTTGACCTATAAATCTAATATCAAAGACAGCATACCGCTGATTTGCGGATATACGATGTGGTGGCGGAATAACTTCGCTCAAAATCCAGAACCGTTTGCAGGCAGCAAAAACGCTATGGATATTTTGAATAATTCACTATGTATTTTCAATGGAAACCGTGCTTACAAAGATGTCAACGTGCCTTTCATTATCAATATTAATCTTCGCCAGGAACCAATCGTCTCCCTGGAATTTCGTGACAGCGAAAAAAAATATGGATACCCCCTTGTTGAGGGGATTACTTTTGCCGATGTTAGTAAAAGCGGAGAACCAAATAAAGAGCAGTTCATCGTACTTGAAGGCAATGAACCATCATCTGATTTTAATAACTGGTCACGGAATCACACTATAGATTCAAACATCCCTTATCCACCTGAGCGACAAGCTGCGATAGATTCACTAAGAAAACTTTTATACACCTTCGAGAATGATATTAACTTTGATATGGTAAGAAAAACTGCCGCAAAGGAAAATTTAAAAGAACGATTCAAAGGCCCTGCTATAACTTTTACAGGGACAGCTGAAGCTGAAATACTAACTAATAACTACTACGATAATGCAAATGAAGTTCTGCTTCGTATCGACTCAACAGGTATAGTTCATGAATCCAAAAAGGCGGCGGATAACTATGCTGGATTCGGAACATGGAGACCGCTGGGGCCATTTTACGGAAATGCCTACACCCGCAACACCTCCATAATTACTCTTTCAAATCTCGGGCTTCCTGAAGAAGCAGAACGTGCCATCGATTTCTTTGATAACTGGCTTATGTACTTTCCTATGTCGTGGCCTTATGTGCAAATTGATGGAAAACCCGTGCCGGGTCACGCAACAGTTGTAGCCAACGGACCGCATATGTATTTTGACCATCTGACAAAAGCCGGCTGGCCGACAAAATTTACAACCAGAGATTTTGGCAACCCTGAAAATGACGGACATGGGATACTTATGCTTTGCAGATGGCGGGCATGGCTGAAAACAGGCGGCTCTACTGAATGGATTAGACACCATTGGAAAGCATTAAACGAAGCCGCTGAATATATCCAGTGGGCTATTGACAACCCGAAGCTGTCCTTTAGCGAGCACGGACTGTTGTACAGTGAAAGCGAGGGCGGTATGCAGATTGAAAGCCTTTACTGCGATATCCCCTGCTACTATGGACTATTGGCGTATGCAAAAATGGCAGAGGCTGCAGGTTATACTGAAAAAGCTGAGAAATGGAACAAACTTGCCGCAGATTTTCAGAAATCTATTGAGGTATATTATCCGGTTGAGTTTAAAAAATGGGGTAATATCTGGGATCCTGCCAAAACGGCTAATTGGTCTTGCAGAGAGGGAGTTATGGCGCCGGTTATATTCGGAGTCGATATGTATGGTTATGACATAAAAAAATATCTGCCTGAAAAATGGATTGATAGAACTGAACGCAGCTACGAATTTATATCATCAAATTTGACTCCAAAATGGTATGCCCCCAAGGGATTGGGATATGGGCAGAACTACTTTACCCAAACAGCTTTACTGCTCGACCGAATGCAGGATGCGGAAAGCCTGCTCAACGTATTGGCCCGGTTCTGCTTCGCACCGCGTCATGACAATCCCTTCCGTGCACCAGAAGGAGCAGCAACAAATGGCGATGGCAGTGTATGGAGACGCTGGGGAGACTTGGGCAATCTTATGCAGATGAATGGAACGGTTTATACTCTTTTGATAATACCCGGCGTAGATGACATCGATGTGAACTGTTTAAAATTGATGCCGCGTATGCCATACAACTGGTCATCTGTTGCCATCCAGGACTATCCGGTTATGACATTTGCGTCAGGCCAAAAAAAACTTACTCATATAAATATGACATATCGTGCTGTAAAAGAAACAAATACATTATCTATGGATTTAACAGCACCCGAACCTATCTACAATTTGAAAATTCGTTTGGGACCAATGCCCAAAAATATTATTTCTACCGCTGTCCGGCTAAACGGAACGGTTATCAAAGATAATGTAATCGAATCCGGAGATTCAAAGTGGTCATGGATTGAAATCCCGCACAATACACAAAAACAATTAATCCTAAAATTAAATTATCAAACAAACGAGTAAATTTATGAAAAGTAAGGAAAGAGTTTTATCTTCTCTAAATTGGAACGAGCCGGATAGGGTGCCGATACAATTATACACAACTCCGGAGATTGCCAAACAATTATCAGATTATTTTAATGGCAGAGATATACTTGATTGTCTTGGCGTGGATTTCCGTTATGTCGCCCCTGCTTATAAAGGAAAGATAATAAGCCAGGAGGCTGGTATAAAATATGACCTGTGGGGCTGTGGATATCGCACAATAACCTCTCCCGCCGGTGCCATCTATGAAGAAGCAGCGGTGCTGCCTTTTGCAAATATGAAAACATTAGACGACGTGAAAAAATACCCATGGCCAAACCCAAATGACTTTGATTATTCAAATATCGCAGAACAATGCCGTTTGTTCGGAAACTTTGCCGTTTGTACCGGAGATGCCGGTTTTCCAGACATTACTAACGGCGTTTCTCGCGGCAGAGGGATGGAACAGGTATTGATGGATATTGCTCTCAGGGATGAAGTTGGTTTGGCAATTATCGACAAACGCGTTGAAATTTGCTATCAAATCCTCCTCAATACACTACAGGCCGCAAATGGGAAAATTGACATACTTTGTCTCGGAGAAGACTGTGGAAATCAAAACGGCAGAATGTTCGGCCCCAGAGACTTCAATGATATCTTCAGACCCAGACTTAAAAAATTCTATGACCTGGCTCATAATTTCGGAGCCAAAGCCATGATGCACTCCTGCGGCGATACTCATGAACTTATGTCAGAATTTATTGATATGGGGCTTGACGTTCTTGATGCGATGCAGCCCGAACCTCCGGGGATGAATCCTGAAAAAATACGACAAAAATGTAAAGGCAAATTAGCCTTTTGCGGCCTAATTAGCACGCAGCAAACTCTGCCTTTCGGCACAGTTCACGACTGCCATACTGAGGCCAGACACCGTCTGGATGTTATTGCTAAAGGTGGAGGATATATATTCTCCCCTGCCCATTGCATTCAGCCGGATACCCCAATAGAAAATATACTTGCCATTTATGAAGAGGCTCTTTCCAAAAAACTTTAAGTAACTCTAGTAATGGCTTTTGAGGCACCTTTAATTTTTAGAGATACCCTTAACTGAAACTTCAGATATGTTTTCCATTTTCTCCAGCCATATCCACCAAGCCGGTTGTCCATCGAAAGTACCTGATTGATCCAGACGAATTTTATGGTAATGCTTTTCTTGCAGTATTCTTTCTATTTCGTGAGCGCGAGACTCTGAAAAAGGTCCCAGACGTACCGACATTAACGGCACTTCCTCGCTACATCTAAATTTAAATTCAACTCTATCTCTATCATAAGTATAGCTTAAACGAATTACAGTAAACTTGCCGCTCTTCTTTATCACAGCTTTATAATTGGCAACATTTATGTCCTGTATAGACTGTACCACACGCGGCATAATTTTCAACTCGTTGGTATCGGTATCATCAACACCTACGCATATCTCTATTGCGTGGATTACATTGCCCTGATTGGCGCCATTGCTAAGATCTCCGATACGATGCCATCGTCCATCAGGTAAAACGTTAGTTCCCTCCGGAATAAGCCAGAGCCACTGCCGCCAGTCGATATTGCGTTTCGCATCGTAATAATCCATGTTCTTGTCATAGGAATAACGAGCTATATTGGTCAGTATTTTGCCTGCATCATCCATCTCATCAAGAATCAAAGCAGCCATTCCCTGCCATCCCAGTCCATACCCCATACCCAGCGCCGCATTGTATCCGCTGGGCATCTCGATGCGGTGTCGCAGCGTGTTACGCGTAATAGGTGTCATAACAGGATCAAGCTTTTGTGGATCAAAGCCATCTCTGTACACAGCTAAAAATGCCTGAACAAGTGAATCCTGAGGTGTAGGCCATATAGAATTATAGCTGATACGCCATGTTCTGTCAGTATGATCGCCACTGGCCAACAAACGAATCATACCATCATGGAGCCGCTGCGCGTAATTCCTCCATTTGTTGGCAATCTCAAACTGGCCAATCGAATCTGCAATCTGTGCTGAACATTTAAGCGCCGTAAAACACATAAATGTCGGATATGGCTCATACATATCGGCATTAGCATACTTTCGCTTCGTTGCGGCCTCATCTGTTAAAACATTCATGTCGGCAGTCAATCGACTCCTGGCCGCACCGCCAGTACACTCACCTTCAGAGTACATAACATCACGGCCCGTATAATCCATCAGCCAGCAAATAAACTCCGCCGAATCGCGTGAGGAGTCCCATCGACTCTTACCATAAACATTCTTTCGCGGTTCGGTGAGCCAGCCATCAACCGGCATACCAAGAAGCTTCCAGGCATACCATCGTCCTATTATAGTGGCCCCTGTCCCATCTGACTCTTCGGTGCCTTGAATTTCATTCATATTCGGGTCATAGTCTAATGGAAGGTTCAGGACAAAAGACCAGTGTGGAGGAGCATCAACAGGGTATCGCTTTAAATCTAACGCTGTATTGGGCGGGCCAAGATTCGGGTCATGATTTGGACGGTAAAAATATAAATATTTATCACAGAAATCAACATAATTTGTCAGCCTTCGATCGTCGTGCAGACATCGCAGGGATACCGTTGCAAAATGGTCTGAACTGCGAGCAAAAACACAATGTGCATACGCCCCACTCGGCTTCCATGAACCTATTCCTGTATAAGCACTGTAAGACTTTCAATTACCCACAACTATTTGAGCTAAATTGAACCCAAG
>MHXU01000127.1 GCA_001824555.1 Planctomycetes bacterium GWC2_45_44 | reverse complement strand
TCCATGTCTCTAATATAATGTGTTCTTGGTAAACAACTTATACCAGAGCGGGCAGTCTTTTTCAATTGGGTGGTGAGAAATGCGGGCTAACCCACCTACAATTTCCCAAATCATTGAGTCTGCCCTCCACTTGTTGCCGAATTTCTTATTAAATCCTACAAAAAACACATGCTTTATTTCTCTGGTTGTCTTAATTCCCTCCAGATGCGGTTTAAGGCCATATCGAATTCAGAGTGCGCACCTCGAGGTGTCTTATAGATACATACCCACCCGCTGTAAAAATCGAGAGCGACCGATTGTTATGGGGCAGAATAGTCCCTATGGGCATATATACGATGCCATCGTTGCCGAATATTTCAATCGAAGTACGGTCAACGAGAATCCTGATGCGAATAGTACCATCTATTGTATTTAGTGACGCGGTGCAGTCAAGGCACGATAGCTGCTTCTTTTCCCAATTACAGATTATCGGTATGTTGCGAATATTAAAACCGAATTGCCTGGCGGTACCGGGTTCAAGTTCTACGGCGA
This sequence comes from Planctomycetes bacterium GWC2_45_44, assembly GCA_001824555.1. Classification (GTDB taxonomy): domain Bacteria; phylum Planctomycetota; class Phycisphaerae; order Sedimentisphaerales; family UBA12454; genus GWC2-45-44. Next base: position 26,371 of record MHXU01000127.1, on the reverse strand, counting down.
TATCAAAAAGCTCTCCTGAAATGTCAGTCAAAAGATTTTTGCCCGGTTCGAGCGACTGCGATTCCCAGCAATAGCGTTCTTTATATATAGCTTCAATTTCCCTTACCGGCCGGTAAGCAAGACGCACGCCATCGGCTGTAGTTACAAGATGAAGGCTGCAGGGGAATGTCATCATCTGGTTAAAGGGCATGGCGGGCATATCGATTTTAGCCCAGGCGATTTGAATTCTACGTCCATCGGTTTGAGGAATATCTCCATGTTTGGGATGCACAGAAACAATTGCCGTAATTGCCACGATGTTTGCCGGATTCTTTAATGAATTGAAAACCATCAAATGTCCCAACCGCGTAATCGCCATCTGCCGCCATAAGAACCCATTTTTGATTCCCTGGGTTGTTGTCGACCATTAATTCGAAAAGTTCAGGAAATTCGTAAAAACCTTCCATACGACTGTGATAATTCCAGTTCTTCAGATCGTTCGATGAATAAAAAGCGATTGTTGGTTTGTGGTCGATTTCGTCATATACCGCCATGCCCCATTGTTGTATCGGCTGATGCCAAAAAAATCTTGGATCACGTCCTTTATGAACGAGTACCGGATTTTTATCAAACTGTCGCCAAGTTCTTCCCCTGTTGTTACTGTAGGCGATACATTCACCACGGCCAGTACTTGTATAGGCTGCGACCAATACATGCTCATCATCGGTCTTAAACCTGCCGGTGTTATGCCAGTCAACAGCCGCACTACCGGAAAACACCCAGTCGCCATAGCATTTAGGATAAAGTGCGGGTTGCAGCTCTGTCCAATGTATTAAATCATGACTGACGGCATGTCCCCAGTGAGTATTGCCGTGCTGGCAGCCGTATGGGTTATGCTGAAAGAAAAGATGATATTCTCCCTTGTAAAATACCAGGCCGTTAGGATCGTTAATCCAGCCGCGCCGAGCGGAAAAATGGAACTGGGGTCGGAGTTTTTCGCTGTAAAATTGTTCACGGTCTTTTATTTCATCGGTTTGTGTAACACTATCAAGAACATCAGGATTGCCGCCGGGTGTTTGTTCGACCTGCAACAATATATTTTGGCCTTTAAGTTCATATATGTCTATGAAGACATGGTAATCAACAGCATATAAAGATATCGGGGAATCATCTGCAAGAAAGAGTTCAAATTCTCTGGTAGTTTCCCCATTTACTAAAATTTTCATTCGCCGTTTTTCTGCCCCATTTCTGATAGGAATACTAATATATCTTGATTTAATCTCTATTTCTTTTTGCAGAATATTTACAGAGGGAGGTTCTGAATATTGATATTGTTTTACCATATCTGAATTCTTGGTCTTTGACAATGGTTTTTACTGTGGTTGAATTTGACAGACAGATTGGCGTATTACCAAGTGAGGAATAAATTCAATTTTTTGTACCTTTTGTTTTATGCCTGAAGTCAGTGTCTTGATGTTTTCAAGCAAAAGCTGTGCGGCGGTTTGTCCAATTTCAACCGCGGGCTGATGGATGGTCGTTAAAGGTACCGGGGCAAGGCGTGCATGTCGCAAATCATCAAAACCGATAATTGAAATATCGTCTGGCACTTTAAACCCCATTTTTATAGCGGTTTGCTCGGCTCCGAACGCCAGAACATCGTTGCAGACAAATACTGCGGTAGGCCGAACAGCCTGTTCCAAAAGCATAGTCATTTCATGTTGTCCGCCAGTTATGGGTTCATGACCATGATCGTAATATTCCTGTTCAACTACCAAAGATTTATCGAAAGGAATACCGTGCTTTTGCAAACTGGCACAGTAACCGTTATACCTGTCATCATTTGCGGAATTGGATACGCCGCGTATCATGCCTATTTTACGATGTCCCATTTTAACAAGATAGTCAATGGCAATAATTGTGCCTCGGTAATTGTCCGTGGATACACAATCAAGACTCAAATTGGGGATACTGCGGTCCACAAGTACTATTGGAACGCCTTGTCCATAAAGGTTTTCTACTTGTGCGGCATTATCGAGTCCCCACAAAGGCAGGAGAATTATGCCGAGACTGTCATGGTCAATACTTTGATTCAGATTAGTAGCTTCAAGTTTTGAGGTGTTTTCGGAACTGCGGACACTTAGATTGCAATTGGTGTTTTCCAGCACCTGTACGATACCCGTGTGTATTTTCGCAACAAAAGGGTCATCGATACTTGGAACAATGAGACTTATGGCCTTATGGCTGGAGCCAATTAAATTAGCAGGTCTGAATTTATTTATAGTCCGTACGTAAGTGCCTTTTCCGCCGACTTTCTGGACTTTCCCCAATTTTACCAATTGGTTAAGCCCCTGCCGAACAGAACTTCGTGAAATACGGTATCTCGTGGCAAGTTCGGTTTCTGAAGGAATTTGCTGCCCTTCTTTCAACAGACCATTGTCTATTTTGGTTCTGAGATTTTCTACCAGAGGCTGATATACAGGACAACTTTGAACTTGTTTTTCTTGTTTAACTAATTCCATGATACCATCTGCAAAATATGCCAAACATCATACCTGTTTAGTTCTTGATTCTACACACAAAAGGTACTTGTGTCAAGGAAAACATGTGTAAATTAAGAGGGAGATTGCTGGTTTTGATATTGCACATGTTGCCTAACATGTTGCTTTGCAGCGTGTTACGATTTTATATTTTTTATTGATGGAATATTTTAATTGGCTTTTGTAAGTGAACGACAAAAAAAGAACAAAAAATGAATTATTGCTTGACGTTTGCCCGTGCATGTGATAGTCTATTCACACAGGACTGATATACAGGTGTTTTGTAGCGATAACGTTTTGTGAATCTTGTTAGTTGTTTGATATTTAAGGAGTAATACAGCAGTGTGTCCAATGATTAAGGCTTTTACTGTTTCAACCCCGGCATATCCATGGGATCTTTTGGATGAGGGTGTTGATCGTTTTCTTGACGGAGCAATTGAACACATAGGCGCTAATGCGATTTTTTCGCCAATTTGCTATTATTGGGAAGAGGCAGCGGCGTTTTGGTGGGGGGGCGTAATGCCGCACAACAAGAAAATCAGACGGTATTTTCCCGAAGATGGCAGGTTTTTTGTTACCCCAGACATAGATTGTTATAAAGATACAAAGATAAAACCAGATCGTTCCAAAGACCCACTGCTGGAAGGATTTGAGTCTTTGGCGGTTTTGTCTCAAGCGTGCAAGAAACGCAAGATGAATATGTCTGTATGGTTTCCAGTATTCAAGAATCCTTATTTAGCAAGGAAATATCCGGAATGTACTCCGATAGATATTTTTGGCGGACGGCAAAAACATGGTTTATGCCCCAACCATCCTGATGTGATAGGTTATTATTTAGGTACGATTCGGCACATAATCCGCCATTATGATATATCATCGATCGGATTAGACAAGTTCGGCATAGAATACTGGGCTGGTGGGTGTTATGGTGAAGGATGGTACACCGCGATAAATAACGGGCAGGAATGGGCTGCGGATATTGATCCACAATTTTTATTGTTAAACGCGCCCTGTTTTTGCGAACATTGTGCCAGGCAGGCTCAGGCGTGGGGCTATGACTGGAAAAACATCAAAGACAGGATACAAGTATTGGCCGATGGCTGTCTTAAGCGGGATGCATCAGTAACTATGAGACTGGGACAGAAAGGGTTTTTCAAAGGCGAAGCGGGACTTGCCCGTCTGCTGCTGGAAGAGCCTGAGGTTTACCAGTGGTGTCGTTTCAAGATTCAGACGATGGTGGAAACAGCAAGACGTATCAAGGAACTGCTTACAGCCGAAGCTTCTCATATTACGGTTGGCGCCGGATTAGATCCATCAGTAGGAAGCAATTTCCAAAGATTTCGCCACTATGGATGGATATATGGCACAAGTATGAGAGATCTGGCAACGGTACTTGACGGTATCAGTGGCAGTTCGGGCATGAGTGCTGACGAGAAGTATTATATGCACATGATTGATAAGGAAGCAGTGGGCGATCGCTGTGAATTCCGCGGCGGCGATGTACATGCAGTTTCACCATGTGGCCCTGATGATGTACGATCACAAATCAAAATGTTTGACAAAGTAGGGTCGTCGGCTTATTGCATTTTTGGTTATACCTGGGCACCACTGGAAAATCTGCATGCTGCAAGAGATATGCTTTTTGAGATTGAACAGCGAATACTTCAGGAACGCAGTGTGGTTCAGAAAGTAGGCGGAAGATAGTGACGATTTGGGCATGGTAGAGCGGTCAAAGCGAGAAACTCTAATGCTGTATTACGTGTAAAAGAAAGGATGTAATTTATGAAAGCAGTGGTTTTATATGCAGATTGGGCATCAAAGGCAGGCTTCAGCCTTGGTTCAAAAGATATTGAGGGGAAATTGACTTATCTTGGCAGCAAGGTCTGGAAGAACCCAAGGCTGGAGATTGTCGAAAAGAGTAAGCCACGGATTTTGGATACTGAAGTTTTGATTGAAGTGAAAGCCTGTGGCATCTGTGGTAGTGATGTACACATGGCTCAGTCTGATGATAATAATTACATTCTCTACCCTGGATTAACTGCTTTTCCAGTTACGCTTGGCCATGAATTCGCCGGTGTCGTTGTTGAGGCAGGCAAAAATGCCATAGATAAGGATACATGGAAGCCGTACAAAGGAGGAGAGAAAGTTTGTTCTGAAGAAATGGTATGGTGTTCGGTGTGTAAGCCTTGCGCAGATGGCTATCCTAATCACTGCGAACTCCTTAAGGAAATAGGTTTTTCTATTGATGGGGCATATACAAAGTACATAGCAGTTGATGCGCGATATCTTTGGAATTTGAGCCCGCTTGAGAAAATGTACAGCGGAGATGATATTTTTCTGGCCGGTAGTCTGGTTGAGCCGACATCTGTGGCGTATCATGCGGTTATTGAGAGGGGCGGCGGCATTAGACCTGGACAAAATGTAGTCATACTTGGTGGCGGCCCCATAGGAATGGCAGCGATTGCCATTTTGAAGCGGGCAGGAGCAGCAAACGTAATTCTGTCGGAGACACAAGCCGAGCGGCTGGAAATGGGTATAAAAATGGGTGCTACGGCTACGGTTAATCCTGCCAAGGAAGATTTCTCACAAAAAGTGCTCAAACTTACCAATGGCATGGGAGCGAGTCTTTATCTTGAAGCGACTGGACTGCCCCATCAGGTATTTGGCGGAATTGAAGAATGTATTTGGAATGGACGAACGTTGAATGCTGTTGTGGTTATTGTGGCCAGAGCAGATTATAAGATTCCTGTAACTGGTGAAGTATTTCAGGTTCGCAGGGCATCAATTGTTGGGGCACAGGGTCATTCCGGCCATGGGATATTTGCATCTGTGATTTCTGCCATGGCCTCCGGTATGGATATGACCCCCATTATTACGAAAAAGATAACATTGGAACAGGTTCCTGAAAATATTATATCCTTGCGCACCGACAGGACGGAATGCAAGATTACAATGGTTCAGTAATGTTAATTGGTATTATTGCTTGCGTGTTGAGCGGTTTGTAATCGTTAGAGCCTATCTCAAAACCTCAAAAAACACCATTTATGTCCTTGAAAACACCAATAACGATGGTTTTGTGATGACTTGTGCGATAACTTTTGTTGTATTCGGACAAAGACGTGATTTTTCAGAGTGATAGTGATTTGGCATAAAACTACAAATGTTTTTGGAGATTATTATGAGTCATAATAAAGTAAAAGCTGCTGTGATGACAGGGCCGGGTAGAATCGAAATCCAGAAGTTTCCATATCCGGTGTTGTATGAAGAAGGGTCTATGATTGTCAGAATGGAAATGTCCGGCGTTTGCGGGACTGACAAACATACTTTTGAGGGCAGAAGCAAACAATACGCGGGTACACCTGCTGAGACGGATACGCCATTTCCGATTATTCCAGGGCATGAGAACGTATGCATAATCGAAGAGATATGTCAGAAGTCTGGAAAGAAGTTTGATTTTTATGGGCAGGAACTGAAAGTTGGCGACCGGATAACGATGTGTCCTGATATTATTTGCGGCAAATGCTGGTACTGTCGCAACACATTCGGTTACCCGTGGTGTGAACACATAAAGGCGTATGGAAACGCGTATTCAAGCATACAGTCTCCGTATCTTTTTGGTGGATGGGCAGAGTACATGTATCTTATGCCTGAGACATTTGTGTATAAAGTTCCTGATGGCATGAAACCTGATGTTGCAGTTTTGACGGAGCTGTTTACGGTAAGTTATGCCGTTGACAGAGCCAAAGAGGTTTACTCGCTGGCCAACGAGGGATTCGGTGCAGGCGATACAGTTGTTGTGCAGGGAGTAGGGCCTCTGGGTCTTGGCTGCCTGTTCAAAAGCAGGGTTCTTGGGGCAGGCGATATAATAGCAATCGACAAGAGTGATTTTCGCCTTAATATGGCCAAAGACTTTGGAGCTGATTACTTGCTTAATTTTAATAATAGTTCAAAAGAGGAAAGAATTGCGATAGTAAAGGATAAGACACATGGTCGCGGTGCGGATATAGTTGTTGAATGTACAGGTTCGCCGCAAGCTCTTGTTGAAGGGCTTGAGATGCTTCGTAAGGGAGGAACATACATAGAAGCGGGTAATTTTGTTGATACCGGCACAGTGGAATTAAACGTTAATCGATACCTGTGCGCCAAAAATGTCCGGCTTATCGGAGTCAGCAACCATCCATTTACGCATTATGGGCCCGTATTAAAACTGATGGATAAATATTCGAAGACATTTCCTTTCGATAAAGTTGTTACTCATCACTACAAAATAGATGAGGCTGAGGCCGGACTGAAAAAGTCAGTTGAGCTTGATACGATGAAAGTGGTTATAGAACCTTAAAAAAATATTACTGCATAAAATATGGAGAATTAATCAATGGATAATAAAAAACGATTATCGACCAATCAGCCTGATTTGTTTTTTGAGAACAATACGGTAGGCCGGATGAAGAAGGATATATGGGAAGCCAACGATTCACAAATTGATGCTATTTTGGCAGAATATGGTGTGCCATCGCCGCCGGAGTGGACCAAACCAGGTTCTTATATTCAGACTACTGTTCGCCACGAGATGGCGGATAATCGCAGGAAAAATGATGTGGTGTTGATACCTGTGGGATGTACAGAAAATCATGGGGAGCATACCGTCAGTGCCATGGACACGTTATTTGTAACCGGTATTTGCGAGGGAGTGCGAAGATATACTGCAAAACAGGGAAAAGCTGTTAATATAGCGTTGCCTCCTCTGATGTATGGATGCCATCCTTATCATCATATCGGTATGCCCGGGACAGTGATTGTACGCGAAGAAGTGGCGATAGAACTGCTCAATGATGTGATGCTGGGGTTGTGGAACGATGGATTTCGCAAGCAGATTATTGTTAATAACCACGGCCAACTATGGGTGCTTGAAGCTGCCATGCAAAGATTTTGTAAGAGGTACCAGCTGCCGGGTATTTATCGTGTAATTGACTGGCATCGCGCGGTGCGTGAATTTTTCCGAACCAAAGAACATGGCGGCAAGTTTGATACGACGTTTGTTCATGCAGATGAATCGGAAACATCTCTGGGGCTTTTGTTATTTCCGGAGATGGTGCATATGAACCATGCTGTTGATACAGAATCGCGACAGTATTTGCCGATTGGCCATATGGATACTTCGGTTGATGCCTACGGCAGGCCGAGCAGGTGGTCCGAGTGTGAGGGACATGCACCAATAGAAATTGCAGGGACACCTGAAGGAGTTGTAGGCAAACCTACGTTGGCTACGGCTGAAAAGGCAAAACGTCCCCTAGCGGCAATTCTTAGCTACATTCGCCTGTTGGTGGAAGAAATTTTGGAAGTTTTTCCTCCCGGTCAGGTGCCGCCTGTGGAAGAAGTTACTTTGCGAACGGTAAAGGAGATGAAACCATACTTGCTGGAACCAATGAGTCCTGGCTGGAAGTCGGTATATGGATTGCCGAAGGTAGGAATGTAAAAGTATGGTCAGTAGGGAGTTCTTATGAAATTAAGCATAGTAATATCCACGCACCCGACAGATTTTGCCGCATTGGCCTACAAGGGTGATTTTGAAGCCGGTTTAAAAAACGCCTCGCAGCTTGGTTACGATGGTGTCGAGTTAGCAATACGAAATCCTGTTGATGTTGATTATGATCAATTGGTTTATTTACTGCAGGAATATGGACTGGAGCTGGTGGCGATTGGGACAGGGCAGGCCTATTTGCAGGAAGGATTAAGCTTTGCTCATCCCGCAGAATCTGTAAGATGTCAGGCAGTTACACGAGTTAAGCAGCATATCGATTTAGCCTCATGCTTTGGCACCAAGGTGATAATAGGGCTGCTGCGAGGCAAGGTTGAAGCCGGTATGGATAAATCACAATGTCTTGGATGGATGAAAGATTGTTTTGTACAGTGTCTTACATACGCCGCAAAGAATGATACGACAGTGGTAATTGAACCTCTTAATCGATATGAAACCAATCTGATAAATACTGCCGGAGAAGCTGTTGAGCTGATTAAAGAGCTGTCTTTTCCCAACTTTCAATTATTGCTTGACAGCTTTCATATGAATATTGAGGAGGTTTCGATAGAAGAAACTATTCGGGATTACGCCGCCTATATCGGTCATGTGCATGTGGCAGATAGTAATAGATGGGCACCCGGTTTTGGTCATCTTGATTTTTCAAAAATTATCGCTGCATTGGAAAAAGCCGGTTATGTCGGGTATCTTTCCGCAGAGATAATTCCTCAACCTGATCCTGATATTGCAGTTCGGCAAACTCTGACCTGCTTAAGGCCTATGATTCACGCATTATAAAGAAAGGTAAACAAATGAGAAAAGTGTTAATGCTGGCAGGTGCCGGCTGGCTTGGACATTGCATCGCCAACAAATTGAGTAGCTATGGTGAAAAAGTAACCGTGGTTCACATGTCTATGGAAGAACGATTTGTTCAGTATATGAATGCTGATATTGCACATCGATTGGGCGATACCAGTGATGAAGCGGTGTGCCGGCTTGCGTTAAAGGAAGTCCAGCCAGATGTGGTTATTAATGTACATCCCGACCCGAATCTGATAAAACAAAATTACCAGATATTTGCGGGGCATGTTTTACATTATCTGCACTGCAGCTCCGCAGGTGTCTATGTGCCCACTGGAAAGATTCCGGTCAGTGAAGACGCTCCGACATACGCCATTGAAAAATTCGGCGGGGCATTTATTGCCAAGAAACATTCGGATGAGCAGGCAATGGCATTGCACAATCAGAAATATTTTCCTGTGACTATTATTCGCCCCGGTGTCATTTTGGGCAAGGGCATGATACCGCTCGAATTGTGGGGGCTGCGTAATCCTGCTTTCTTTAGACAGATACGCGACGGCAAGGTGGTGCAGGTATCCGAGCAAACCGACGTGGCTATCAGTGCTACCTATGTTGAGGATGTCGCGGAGATTTTTGCGCAGGCGGTTTTGCAGCCTGACAAGAGTCGAGGGCAGATTTTTAATGCAATTTCATGGAATGCCACGCATGAAGGCTATTTAACAGCCATTGGTGAGGCCTTGGGAGTAAAGCCCAGAGTGGAATATGTTCCTACGAAGACTATTATCGACAGTCATATCAGCGATCCTGCTTTTTCACTACCTGACTATGAGTTTTTTATGGCGAATCTTGCCGTTAGTGGCCAAAAAGCTATTAATGTTTTAAAAGTGCAAACTGAATCCTTTGTAAAAATCCTCAGGGGTTCTCTTGATTCATTATAACACAATAAACTTTAAAAGGGAACGATAGCATGCACTGGATAGATTGGTCTATTGTTATTTCAATGTGTTTGTTTTTGATTCTGGTTGCCATCGCTTCACGTAAGTTTGTGCGCAGTGTTGTTGATTTTCTGGCTGCTGGCAGATGTGCAGGACGGTATTTGCTTACTGTATCTGGGAATCTCGCCTGTCTGGGTGCTATTACGGTCATTGCATTTTTTGAGGTTTATTATCAATCTGGTTTTTCGGCCGTATGGTGGGGGATAGCGTCAATGCCGGTAGGCCTGGTACTATCTCTTTCAGGCTGGGTAATTTATCGTTACCGTCAAACTCGCGCATTAACGCTGGCACAGTTTTTTGAAATGCGTTATAGCAGGCGTTTTCGAATTTTTGCGGGTTCGTTGATGTTTATTTCCGGTATTGTCAATTTTGGGATATTTCCTGCTGTGGCTGCCCGGTTTTTTCTTTATTTTTGCAACCTTCCGGTCACAATCACTATTCCCGGTATTCATATCGATATCCCTACCTATATTATAGTTATGGCAGTGCTGATTTCCATGTCAGTATTCTTTGCACTGGCTGGGGGACAGGTGGCGGTTATTATCACAGACTTTTTGCAGGGGATATTCAGTAACCTGATTTTTGTGATCGTTTTGGTAGCGGTATTTTTTCTATTTAGCTGGAAACAGATAATTGAAGGTTTGCAATTAGCTCCGCAGGGAGCTTCCATGCTCCATCCGTTTGATATGAGCAAAACTCCTGATTTCACTATTTCTTATTTCCTGATTGTGGGTGTGTTTATGCCCATTTATCATTCTATGGCCTGGCAGGGTAATCAGGCTTATAATGCTTCTGCAAAGAGTGCACACGAGGCCAAAATGGGAAGTATTTTAACGTCGTGGCGTCTTGTTGCTCCCAATTTATTTATTTTGCTACTGGCTGTGGGCGCTTTCACCTTTATGCATCACCCTGATTTTGCAGCAGGTGCCGCTAATGTTAATAAAGTTTTACAGGGAATTGAAAATCCACAGATACAAAAACAGATGATAGTTCCATTGGCGATGAGGAATTTTCTGCCGGTGGGAATAATTGGAGCAATGTCCGCGCTAATGATCGCCGCTTTTATAGGCAATAGCGATACATATCTTCATTCCTGGGGAAGTATTTTTATCCAGGATGTGATAATACCGTTAAGGAAAAAAACTTTAACGCCTAAGCAGCATATAAGATTTCTTCGATGGTCAATTATTGGAGTTGCGGTTTTTATCTTCTTTTTCAGCATTTTTTTCCGACAGACAGATTACATATATATGTTCTTTAATATTACGGCAGGGATTTTTCTTGGAGGGGCAGGTTCAGTTATTATAGGCGGTTTATATTGGAAGAGAGGTACAACGGCTGCGGCATGGGGCGCTATGATTATTGGTTCGGTACTGGCGGTTACAGGAATTGTTCTTGGCCAGATATACCCGCATTTTCCGCTGAATGGCACATGGGTAATGTTTATTGCCAGCCTTTCAGCTATTGTAGTTTATGTGTCAGTATCGCTCCTGTTCGGCAAAAAAAAGGAGTTTAATCTTGATGAAATGCTTCATCGAGGAATTTATGCGGTGTCAGAGGAAGCACCGGTTCACAAGTCCAAATCGGTGTCAAAATATTTAAAAATTATTGGCATAGGGATGGAGTTTACGCGTATTGACAAAATTATTTATATCGGTGCAATTTTGTGGACAATATGCTTTTCGGCAGTTTTTATTTTTGGTGTAATATATAATATGTTTGTAAATGTCAGTGTGGAGAAATGGACAAAGTTTTGGTATTGTTATATCATATTTTCTTTTGCGTCCGGTATTATTATAACAATATGGTTCACAATTGGTGGATTCTGTGACCTCAAATACCTGCTGCACACGTTGCGGACCAGAATGATAGATGACAAGGATGATGGTAGAGTTGAGAAAAAACTGAATAGCGATATACAGTAGTAAGTTGAATTAGAGCAAACAAAGGGTTAAAGCAGGGCAAGATGAAAAAAGAAAAGAAAGATATCGGATACATCATACCGCATACGCATTGGGATCGTGAATGGCGATATCCAGTATGGAAAACCAGAGAGTTGTTAGTCGAATTTATGGATCAGCTTCTTGAGATTCTGGAGACAAATCCTTCGTATAAATGTTTTATTATGGATGGTCAGTGTGCGCCAATAGAAGACTATCTGGAAGTGAGGCCTGGCAGTATTGACAAAATAAGCAAATTTGTCAGTGAGGGAAGAATCGCAATTGGCCCATGGTATACATTACCTGATTTGTATCCTATTGACGGTGAATGCCTGGTGAGAAATTTATTGAAAGGAATACGGTTTAGTCAGAAATTTGGCGGCTTTCTGAAAGTTGGCTACACCACGTTTGGCTGGGGGCAAACGGCACAATTCCCGCAGATTTATAAGGGATTCGGCTTTGATTTCATAATCACTGCCAAGAAAGTTTCTGAAGAACGTGCGCCGGATAGCGAATTCCTGTGGGAGTCGCCTGACGGAACAAGAGTATTGACCAGCAGACTGGGAGATTTTGCACGCGCTAATTTTTTCCTGCGTGTGTATGTCCCTGTCAGGTTTGGTGTAGATTGGTTGTCCGATGAATACGTGTTTAGTCCGCAGAAAGTCGGGCTTACCTGTCATCAGGCTAATTTGGGGAAATGGCATGAAGACTATTTTGTGGTACGAAGTCCGGAATCATATTACCCGGAAAAAATGAAAGAGCAAATGCTTCAGGCCTGGCATGCGACGGATGCCACGGTGGCAAAAGATACGAGGCTCTTTCTTAGCGGGTGTGATTTTTCTACACCACAGCCGGACATCTCAAAGATTATAGTGGACTTGAATAAACTGTATGATGACAAACAGTTTGTTCATGGGACACTGGATGATTATATGGAAAGCTTTAAAAAATGCGCAGACCTGAATTCTTTGAAAGTTGTCAAGGGAGAGCTGAGAGACGGGCCGCCATGTTTTTGCTCAGCCAATGCGTTAGCTTCACGTATAACCATCAAGCAGCTCAACAAGAAGGTCCAGAATATAATGCTTCATAAAACTGAACCGCTGGCATCGCTTTTATTTATGCTGGGGCATAAATATCCTGAAGATTTTTTGAATCTGGCATGGAAATATATTCTTCAGGCACATCCCCATGATTCCATCAATGGTGTTACGCAGGATAAGACTGCTAATGATACTGTTTACAAATTAAATCAGGCAATGGAAATCAGCGAGGTGGTATATGAGCAGCTAATGGCTGAAATTATAAAGCTGACAGATTTTTCGAATTGCGATGAGGATGAAAATGTTCTCGTTGTATTCAATCCCTTGCCATATACCGTTCGTGATGCTGTTATGGTTTGCGTAGATACGCCCCGGCAATGGGATGCATGGGATGTCGCTTTGAAGGATTCACAGGGTAAAGAGGCCGCGGTTCAGATAATATCACGGCAGGAAGTAACTATTGCTGTTCATGACCTTAACGCAAGACCGTGGCCGTATTATGTGGATAGACACATCTGTTATATTGATAGTGGAGAGATTGCCGCATTGTCGCACAAGATATTCCGAATATCCACCAAAAAGAAGTTCTATAGAAAGGCTATGGTATGGCCGCCGATGAGGGAAAGTACGGGGAATGAAATTTCAAAATCAGTCAATGCCCTCGAAAATGAGTACCTTAAGGTAAGCGTTGCTGAAAACGGTACGCTTACGGTTGTGGACAAAGCTACAGGGGATTCATATTCAGGACTCCATTATTTTGAGGATACCGGGGATATTGGAGATTACTGGACATATTATCCGCCATACTACAACGGAACATACAACAGCCTTATATCGAACGCTCGTATCTGTTGTGAGCAAAACGGGATTCTTGCGGCTACATTATTGGTTGAGATGAAAATGGAAGTGCCTGCTTTTGCCCACAGGCCTGAATATGGCATCAGAGGCGAAAGCAAAAGAGCGGAACAAAACACAGAAGTAATTATTACTTCATATATTACGCTCAAACGCGGATCCAGGAGAGTTGAGATAAAAACTAAAATAGCCAATACCGCAGAAGACCATAGATTGCGGGTGTTGTTTCCAACCGGAATTAAATCGCAGCATTCGTGTGCATCAGGGCACTATACAGTTGATGAACGGCCAATCCTGCCACAAAAGAATTCAGAAGGGCTATTTTATCCGGAAATGCAGACGTTGCCGCAGCAGCATTTTGTTGATGTCTCAGATGGCATTCGTGGGCTGGCAGTATTAAATAATTGCCTTACGGAATATGAAGTGCAGAATGACGATAGCACCACCTTGGCACTTACACTTTTCCGCAGCGTGCGAAACATAATATGCACTGATTTACGTAATGAAGTTTCTTTTCCTAACCAAAAAGGCGGACAATGTGCCGGCTTACTTGAATTTGAATATGCCATTTACCCTCACAAGGGAAATTGGGAAGAAGGTAGTCTATATCGACAGGCTGAAGAGTTCAATGTCCCGTTGACTGCTGTGCAAACAACGGCTCATAAGAAAGGCAAGTTGCCTGCAGAGGTAAGCTTTTTGTCTGTTCAACCTGAGGGTCTAGTGCTTTCAGCGGTAAAAAAGGCTGAAGATAGAGATTCAATCATAATAAGACTGTACAATCCCACGAATCGGCAAATAACAGGCGAGATTAAGACATGGGTTCGGCCGAAACAAGCTTATCTGACCAATCTTAATGAGGAGCGACAAGGTGATTTAACTGTGAGTTCATCCGGCAGTGTCGTAATTAATGCTGGCACAAGCAAGATAGTAACTGTTGAGTTGGTGTTTAGTTGAACAACCACTGAGGCATTGAATGAAGACCTGTAAAAGGCGAGTATTGAAAAAAATGAAAGAAATAATACTTTTTAGGTTCAACTCCAATAAAATTGGCTGTTTTAAGTGGCAGAAGTCTTTGATTTGAGATGTGCAATTGAGCAAAAATATTATAAAGGGACTGTACCAAAAAACAGGAGCAGCGCAATATGCTATTTGTTAAAAGCCGGAAAAAAAATGTCAGGCCTCTGTTTACGGCATGGTTTGGTAACTTTTTTGAGCCGTATTTTTCATCAAAGCAAGCAGTTATAGATGGGCTTAAAGACTTAAAGTCTTTAGGTTTTAATGGAATAGTTTTAGACTCTAAATTGTGGTCAAATTTTAGCAGTTATTTTAAGGAGGAGAAACTTACACCTTATGTAGAAATGCAGCTTTACATAGTAGACTGCTGTAAAGAGCTTGGATTAGGTGTAAGCTTCCTTCCCCTTTATCACTGTGGGGACAATCTTTACTACCTTGGGATATATGATTATCCGCCGGAATTCGTCAATCCTCCGATAGGCGCGGATGGCAGACCTATGATAGGTTACCGCCACTGGTCAGACAAACAATTAGAAGCTCATATTGAACATTGTTTAAATCTTTATGGAAAGATAGCTGGTCAGGCATCACAAAAAGCGGTGGATGAATCCGGCAATGAAAGAATGCCATTCTATTTTTATCATGAACCGCTCTGTTTGCCAAGTTTTGATAAAGACGGCCAGGATCATTATCGAAGCTGGCTAAAGAGCCAATATGCTATTGAGGACATTAATAGCAGGTATGGCACTAATTTTAGTTCTATTGATGATATGACTTTCAGAGACTACTGGTACAAACCAGAGAGTACTGGGATATGTCCTGAAATTCCGACGGTTGATGAATATGAAAACCGTGGTGTAAATGTATATCGTTATGCCGACAATCAGCTGTATCGGTTTGAAGTGATGCGCAACTATTTTGAAAAACTTTGCGATGGTCTTCGTGAACGGAATTCAGAATTTTATCTTTATCCCTGTTTGGCCCAGTGGAAATATTTTTATCCGGATAGACGAAACTTTAAACCCTGGGATATGTCATTACGAGGATTTGATTTATGGGATGTCGGTGAGCTTGCAGATTCAGCCACTTTTACTACATTACCGCTGGATTCTCAGGTTGTTCCTAATTGTTATGTTGTCAGCAATGAAACGGCAATGATGCGGTCTGCATCAAAAGGCAATGGTTTTATCGCCAGCCTTTTTATGGGCAGATATGCGGAAATAGATGTTTATAGTTTTGTTACGCCAGAGGAAGTTATTGCCACTGCTTTTGCGCAGGGAGCAAGTGATTTAAATGTGTATGGTTACAACGGACTTGATGACGGCGGTAATTATGGGCTTTGGCCGGAAGAACATAAAGATAGTTTGAAACTCGGCCTAAATTGGTTTTCGGATATAAGAGAAATAGCGGGGCATAGAACTAAAAGTAATGTTGCGATTCTTTATCCTTTTGCATCATCTGTATTAGAAAATGTTACATTAGGAGAAGTTTTTTTTAAGAATCGCCATGATTTACTTGGCTGGCATATCCAGCTTGCTGATTGCGGCTTAAATCCTGACGTAGTTCACACTAAACAGGTCAAAAGAGGCAGTCTTAACGGTTATGACGTGCTGTGTTTGCCTGCTGATCCGATGTATGATGTATTGCGCGATTATGAGCTTGAAACAGAAATAATCTCTTTTGTTCAATGTGGTGGGATAATTATGCACAGCGCTGCATCAGGTCTCGCTAAGACAATTTTTCCCATTGGTGCAAATCAGCATGACTGTGATAGTTTCGTGTGCGATGAAAAAGTTGTTGTGGATTCCCCATGTTTTATGAGTTTTGATGCTGGAGAGGTTCTTGCCTATTATTTAGCGGATAAAAAAGCCGCGATTGTGCGTCAGAAGATTGGTAAAGGATTCGTTTATTCGTTTGGATTTAATTATGGTTATGCCTATGCAAATAGATATCATCTGCCAATGACTGGTTCTTACGGGCGTGATAATCACTATCCGCTTACGATTATCAAAAAAACTCCGGTTGAATTGTTTTTAAGTCAGCATAATTTCTCAAAAAAACGTCATAGAGGCATCGAAATAGTTCTATTTGAAAAAGGCAAAGTAATAATAAATCACACTTCTTATCCCTATAGACTTGATGCCAAAAGTGTCATCGCTATGCAACCTGTCTTTACAGAATGGCTTGGCGGCCATACTGCCGCTTTTGTACGGAATAAGGACTAAAAAAAGCTTCTGCAAAATAATTGATTTTTGCAGAAGAACATAAAGAAAGGAGGTTTAAAAAGACAACCGGCAGCTTCAATGGTTTTAATATAATTCTCCTGGCGCATAGCAGCTTTTTGACAAGTGGGCATCTATGATTTGGTAAAAGTTTAGCGGTGTTATTTTTGTAAAAGGAAATTATTTGAAACTGTATATAGAGAAAGGGTAATCACATGAAGAAGTTATTTTATACTGTGTTGATGGTTGTATTTTGCTGGTGGCCGGCAACTGTTATAGCGACAGGTCCGGGCTATTCTATCTTGCCGGTGCTTACACCTCAACAGGAACCGTTCTTTCCGGTTGGTTTCTGGTGGGATATTGCGGGTGGTAAAACTGCGGCAGAAATAAACACCGCTTTTCAGGCAATGGCCAATATCGGCTGCAATGTAGTATATCTTGCAAACGACTACACATGGGATAAAGCCGAACATACCAAGTATTTGTGGGCAGCCAAAAAATACAATTTAAAAGTTTCTTTCATGATATATGGCGCAGCTCGTACATTGATGAACAGCAACGATACCTATCGAGCGATAACGACCGATGTTGTTTCTAACGATCTGGTGAATCCCTATTTTACCGGCACACTTTTGGGGTTTTCCAGCGGCGATGAATTGCTTAACGCCATCGCAGACCCCGCTCATGCGGACCAGCTGTGGTTTAAAGATATGGTTAATGCGCAATGCCCTGGTACAATGGTATCACAGACTTTTGGAGATTCGCAGGCCTTAAATGACACTTACCTGCGTATTGGAGAATGTGATACTATCGGGTTCTTCAGTTACCCATGCATACCAAGTTATAACGAATTACACGCCGACCGCATGGAAATACCCGTGAGACAAATCAACTTAAAAGCATACGGCACAGATCCTAATTGCGCTGTTGTAGCAAGCAAACGAGGCTTGATACATGTCGGCCAAGCAGTGGGTTATACAATTGGTCCATACAATTACCGCTATCCTACCCTTGCCGAGCAGCGATATTTGATCTGGTCTACTATTGCGTCGGATAACGTCCGCGGCGCTCTCTTCTTTTCTTATGACTGGACAGATCTCGGTGCATGGAACACATATATCGCTAATGTCCTTAAACCTGTGATTACTGAGCTTAGAACACTTCAACCCGCGATGGAAAATGACCATGATGTTGGAACTGTTACAACCAGCTATGATGGTCTGGTCTGGGCTGGTCAATCTGTTCATCAAATTGGCTCGTTACTAGTAAGAGATGGACAGACTTATTACCTGATTCTCAGTGATAATATGCGCAACGCCTCAGACCCGTATGCTCGTGACATACACAGTGTGACCATTACGATATCAGATTTACCGACAGTACTTCGCAATCGCATGGCAACGCTAATGTTTATATCCGACCCAAATAAGAATTCAGTGATGATGCAGAATGGAGCGACGGCGGGCGAGTATAAGCTTAATATTAATATGAAAAGCTTTGAGTCTAATATTTATAAGATCAATGGGGCAATTGCCGGTGATATGGATGGCGATGATGCAGTTACCGAAAGCGATGTGGCTGCAACGCAACTGGCTCTTAACAGTCCGGCTTTATATCGCAGTCAACATCCCGATATAGATCCAATCCTTGTTGGCGATATAGACGGATCGGGCAACCTGGATCAAGATGACCTTGACATCTTAATTGGACAGTTGGGTGGCGCATCGCGAATATACACTTTGACGCCTGATGCTGACTGTTACGTTGACAATTGGAATCCGGATACCGTTAATAACGGATCGCCATTGCATGTGGGTAATTACGAGGTAGGTCGCGCGTTTAACACTCTTCTTAATTTCACGCTTCCTGGAATAGCTGATGACGAAGAGGTAAGCCAGGCAAAACTCAGCCTCTATCAAGGGGGGCTTGCCAATCTGAGTTCTGCTACGTTTCCGATATACGAAATTAATGGCACCTGGTCGGAAACTACCTGCACATGGAACAATCAACCCGCCATCGTCGATAAGATTACCGAATTTACCACCACTACCGGAAACGATAACAGCCGCATAGACATCGATCTTTCGGAGTATGTAAAATCAAAAAGCAGTGGTAGTTCGGTTAATATTATGGTGAGGTATAATATCGCTGAAGCAGGCTATGCTAATATAGGTTTCTCAAGCAAAGACTGTGGCGATGCGAATATGTATCCTCGTTTGATGATCACCATTCAGCATAAGGTTCAACCTACCGATATTGTTACAGCAAGCGAGGATTGCTATATCGATAGCTGGAATCCGAACACCAATAATAATACCGCTAGCATGCGTTCCGGCAACTACGAGGAAGGCAGAGGATTTTCATCGTTAATTCGATTCCAAATGCCTGCGGTCGCGAAAAACGAGAAGATTACCGCTGCGTATTTAGCACTTTCCCAGGAAGATCTCGGTGGGAGCCGTTCATCAGGGACATTCCGCGTATTTCCCATTACTGGCTCATGGACGGAAAGCACCTGTACATACAACAACGCGCCCGCTCTTGGTAGCCAGATCAGTACATTAGCGACCAGTACGCTGAATACCGGCCACCGCGCAGTGGCAAATGTGCTGGACTATGTAACTGATATAGAGCCAGGTCAAACGGTGGATTTGATGGTTCGATCGGACATTGTCGAAAGCGGCACCATGGCTTGTGGATGGTATACGTCGGAGTGCTCTGATCCAAACAAAGTTCCGAAGCTTGAATTGGTTGTCGAGCCGAATACCACGCCTACGGATATACTTGATATGGCCGAAGATTGTGGCATCGACAGTTGGAACCCGAATACAGTTATGAACAACGATATTGCCCGAAGCGGGCAATGGGAAGAAGGCCGTGGATGGGCAACGCTTCTTCGGGTAGTGCCCCTCTGGACAGCTACCGAGACACTTACCAATGCTTATTTGACGCTTTATCAATATGGCTGGGCCGGCACAGCAAGTGATGCTGATTTTCCAATCTATGAAATCACCGAAGACTGGAATGAAGCAGATTGTACGTCTAATACTCAACCATCCACTGGCAGCCAGGTTGCAACCATCAGGGGAGCAAGTGTGTTTAATGGCTACCGAGTGGCTACTGACGTAAGCAGCATTGTTGCACCCGGTACTCCACTGGATGTTATGATCGTGAACGAAGCCGGTCTCGGTCGCAGTGATTGGTACACCAGACAGAGCGGAAATCCAGAGTACTATCCTTCGCTTGAGTTGACATTGATGCCTAACAGAACTCCCCCGACGCATCTTGTAACTCCATCAGCAGATTGTTATATAGACAGCTGGAATCCAACAACAACCTATAATAATGAGTGGTTGCGGTTTGGAAACTATGAAGTAGGTCGCGGATTCTTCTCACTGCTGCGTTTTCAAATGCCGACGATTACCAGTGCTGATGAGGTGGTTACCGCTGCGTATTTGACTTTATACCCACTTTATTGTGGAGGTGATGCCAACCAGGCGACTTTCAAACTATATGAAATAACAGGGACATGGGAGGAAACTACATGTACCTGGAATACGCAGCCCAGTGTCGATGCCAACACTGTTGTCGGCACAATGGAGGTCTGTAAGGCGTTTGCCGATGCAGGGTTCCGAGTTGCCAGCGATGTGACCGATTTTGTCGCGAATACCTCAAGCGGGGCATATATAAATCTTGAGGCTCAATGGGATTTTAATACAAGTGATCATGTGTCTTCCGGCTGGTATACCAAAGACTCCGGCAGTGATTCCAACCTGTATCCGCGGCTGGAAATTACTGTAACACAACGGAAGGCGACAAATCCGAGTCCTGCTAATTCTGCGACGGGTATGGGGTTAAATTCAACTCTTAGCTGGACTGTCGGTGCAAACGCGACATCTCATAACGTGTACTTTGGCACAACAAGTCCTGGGGCACTCAAAGGAAACCAAGCGGGTACCAGTTTTGATCCTGGTACTTTAACTGCGAATACCACATACTATTGGCGTATAGATGAAGTTGTCGGGGGTAATACGATTACCGGTACCGTCTGGGGTTTTACGACGGCAGGTATTCCCGGCGCAGCGACGAGTCCAAATCCTGCGAATTCGGCAATGGGCGTAGGTCTGAGTCCAACTCTTGGTTGGACTGCCGGCGTAAATGCGGTATCTCATAATGTGTATTTCGGTACAACAAGTCCTGGTGCATTTCAGGGTAATCAGGCAGGTACCAGTTTTAACCCCGGTACTTCGTTGGATGTAAACACCACCTACTACTGGCGAATCGACGAGATAGGGAATGCTGGTACAACGATGGGGAGCGTCTGGAGCTTTACTGTTGCTCCCGGACAGGCAAGCAGCCCAAGTCCTGCCAACAGCGCAACTGATGTGAGCCTGACTCCGGCGCTCAGCTGGACAGCTGGCAGTGGAACTACTTCGCATAATATTTATTTCGGCACGGATTCCACGCCGGACGAAACTGAATATAAGGGCAATCAGGCTGGTATGACTTATGTGCCCGGCACATTGGTTAACAATACCACCTACTATTGGCGAATTGATGAAGTCGGAAATGGAGGCACTACAACAGGCACGGTCTGGAGCTTTACCACTATTAAAGCTGTGCCGACATTCGTCGCAGCCGGAGCAGTTACGTCCGGCACAGGAGCGATAACACCAGTGCTCCCAGCAGGCATCGCCACAAACGACATTTTGCTGCTGTTTCTTGAGACTTCCAATCAGGCCATCTCGATTTCTAACCAGAACGGCGGAACGTGGACTCAGGTTACCAACTCGCCGCAGTACTGCGGAACAGCCGCCGGTACCACCGGTGCCAGACTTGCGGCATTCTGGTCGAGGTATAATGGGACACAGGGCGCTCCAACCACATCCGATTCAGGCGACCATCAGCTTGGCAGGATGATAGCTATTCGTGGCGCTGCTGCCTCCGGCAACCCCTGGGATGTTACAGCGGGCGGTGTTGAGGCTGCATCAGACACCAGCGGCTCCATTCCAGGTGCGACTACAACGGTTACTAATACTCTTGTCGTAACTGCCATTGCCGCCAGTCTCCCTGACCTGAGCAGCACGACAAGGTTCTCGGTATGGACAAACGCCAACCTGACAAGTGTTACCGAGCGCATCGACAATTCCGTAACCGCAGGCAACGGAGGCGGCATCGGTGTAGCCACGGGTGTCAGGGCGGCAACCGGAGCTTACGGCAACACTGCTGTTACACTTGTGAATGCAGCGTATAAGGGTATGATGAGCATTGCAATCAAACCTTAACGTATGAGAATTAATGGCCGATTAGCCATGAGTTTGGTGGTTTGATTGACGATGTATCAGTAGTTGTGTAGCGCTAAGTGTTAAACAGTTGGGCTACTGGGCTTAAGCGGCCTGCTTAATTTTAGAAAAAGTGTTTAATTGGGCATAGCGGCTTGTGGCCGCTATGCCTTTTTATAGTTATAATCTGAGTGCAGGACACGAAAGGATCGAAATATGGCGGGATTGTTTTCCCTTTTTATTGTGGCGATGTGTATTATTTCTGCCGGAGAAACAGTAAACTTTCGTGCTTTTTTAATAAAGGAGTTTTAATGGCGACTTATATGACAAGCAAGGAAAGAGTTGGTAATACGCTCAATCTAAAACCTGTTGACAGAATAGCAGTTGCGCTTGATCCATGGCCTGCTACAATTGAGAGATGGAAATCGCAAGGGCATATCAAAGACTGCGAAGACATTTTCGAGCATTTCAATCAGGACATCAGAGGGGGCGGGTGGATTAATTCGGTGGCGAACCTCGACCGCAAGGATATTGTTCTGGAAGAAACCGAGGAAACGAAACTTGTTCTCGACGGCAATGGCGCAAAACTCCGCCGGCACAAGTTGCATGACAGTACACCTGAACACGTGGATTTCACCGTTAAAGACCGCAACGGATATGAAGAATATATCAAACCGTATATTACGAAAGTTGATCGTCGCAGAATTCCTTTTGAGGAGTATCGCAAGAGCAAACAAATTGCCGCCGAACACGAACGTTTCTTTGTCTGGACAGGTCTTGCACCTTTTGAGCAGATGCATCCGGTATGCGGCCATGAATATATGCTGATGGGAATGGCTCTTGATCCGGGCTGGAGCAAAGACATGGCGATGACGTTTGCAAAAATGACTTTGAACCATCTGGAGATACTTTTTGCCGAAGAGGGTAGCCCCGACGGTATGTGGTTTTTTGAGGATATGGGGTACAAGTTCAAGTCGTTTATGTCTCCGGCTATGTATAAAGAGATAATTCAGCCGACACACAAGTTGCTTTTTGATTATTCACATTCTATTGGCTGTAAGGTTATTGTACATTCATGCGGTTTTGTTGAGCCTCTTGTGCCCGGCCTTATTGAGGCTGGAATGGATTGCCTTCAGGCTATGGAGGTTAAAGCAGGGATGGATATGCCGCGGCTTTTTAGAAAATTCGGCGACAAAATTTCACTTTTCGGCGGCATTGATGCAATGGCGATAATAAGCAACGACCCTGAACAGATTGATGCTGAACTTATGAGAAATATACCACCGGTAGTGGGAAAAGGGGGCAGCTATATCCTGCATTCGGACCATTCTGAGCCGCCGGATATAGATTATGAAACGATATGGTATTTTATACGTCGCGGCATAGAGATTGCCGCCGGGAAAAACTAAATTACGTTTTTTCTGTTTTTGATATATAGTAAATTTTCGCACTTTTTAATAGGTGTTAAAATGGGCAAAGTGGCCACTGAGATGCTTTTGTGAATTATTGCCACTTACGGACAGAACCCCGTGAGTGATAAATAACCGTATAAGCGCGCTATAGCTTATTTTACTTATCTTTACATTTCAAAAAAGTGCGAAACTTAACAAACAGAGAACACAGATTAAACCTAAAGAAAGGAACTATATTATGTCTACTTGGCAAACAGTAGTAATCGCTGTCGCAATAATTCAAATATGTTTAGGCACTACGACGATTTACGCAAAAGAAAACGCAGTATGCACAGCCGAAACCAACAAGGTGATTGAAAGTAAAATAGGATATATACGAAAGGACATACCATCCTTTACAATCCCGCCATACAAAGGCCAATACTACCAAGATATGGTGCCTTATACGTTGGACCTTGCAGAAATGGCAACGCTAACTATCAATGGACTAACTGAGATGACTGATCCTTGTGCCGATTGCGAACAGTATTTTTGGGTTAAATTTTCCCGAGATCCGGTAGTTATGGTTCATGACTTTAGCGATGGGTGTCAGACAAAATTTCTGGAAGCTTTGCCTCTGCTCAGAATCGTATCAGGCAGCAACCTGAATAGTCAAGTTGACCCGGTTTGGATGCAAACGGCTCTTAAATCGATTGGCCCTGATGGGCTTTATTACTTAACAACAAATAATCGACCTTGGGCACTTCTGGGTGGATGGGGTGACCCAGTTTGGAAATCTGATGGATCAGCAATTAACTTTTCAGAAACTTCTGTAACCCAATTTTCCGTTCCTACGTTTTGCGGCAGAACGATAGGCGCGATGACGGTATATTATCTGCGAGATAGAAATCCTCTCTGGAAACAAACAATTGAGAATATGATTGAAAGACTTAATCAACTTGCTGTTGACAAGGGAGATTACGCATACTTTCCAATGGGAGTTTTCGAACCAAATGCCTCTGTACCTCCTGATGTATCGATGCCCATAGGAATGGGTTCAGGCAACTGTGGTTGGGTTATTCAAGGTCTTGCTCAATACTACCAGGCCACAGGTTATGAACCTGCCAGGAAATTAGCGAGGAAACTGGCTGTTTATCTCAAGGAGCACGGACGCTGGTATGATACCGAAGGCCGATTTCTTGAAGAACAAGACCCAAACAATTCTTCGCGTACGCCATATTCAAAGAAGCATTTGAACAAATATGGCGGACACTTTCATATCCACGCCCTTCCTATTCTTGGAATCCTTGATTATGCCTTAGCAGCTAACGATAAGGAAATGCTCGAGTTTGCCAGGAAAGGCTTTGAATACGGTCGAGACAGCGGTAACGGTTCTAAACTTGTAGGCTTTTTCCCAGAAAACATTGAGCCAAATTATCCGACTTCCGAAACCTGTGAAATAGCAGATATGATTGCTTTGGCGGTTAAGCTCAGCCAGGGGGGAATTGGTGATTACTGGGATGATGCTGACAGATGGGTTAGAAATCAGTTTGTTGAAAACCAGCTTACACGTATCGATTGGATAATGACAAGACCTCAGGATGGTCTGGTGAGAAAACTGGAGAAAAGGCCCGTAGCTTTTAACGAAACCTCTGAAAAGGCCGCTGAACGAAGCATCGGCGGCTTTGCAGGCTGGCCGAGCGCTGGTGATTGGGACCCCTATGATGGCGGCATTATGAACTGCTGCACCGGTAATGCTGCGAGAGCCATATATTACGTGTGGGAAAATATCATTGACTATAAGAAAAATCAGCTTCGCATAAATCTGCTTCTTAACCGCGTGTCTCCGTGGGCTGATATTTATAGCCACATACCCTATAAAGGACAAGTAGATATAAAAATCAAAAAAACTTGTGCCTCAGTTGCTGTTCGTCTCCCTGAATGGATAGAAAAAGGAAGTCAATCTGTAAAATGTGAAATTGATGGCAAGCAATGTCAAATTAATTGGCGGGACCGCTACATTGTTATTGATAAGGTTAAAGCAGGTAAGACAGTTTCTGTAACTTTTCCGATTTCAGAGCGCACTGTTACGGAAAAAGTAGGAGGGGTCGTTTACGCATTCATTATAAAAGGCAGTACCGTAGTTTCCATTAATCCTCTGAATGCCGAAGGCATTGATTCGATTTATGCCCTGCCCCCACAAGCTAAAAATTGCCCATTTTACCAAAGGTCGCATTATCGTGAGAACAGGACGCTTTGGAACAAAAAATCAGTTTTTGTCCCGGAAGAAAACATAAAATGGTGATCTTTATAAAAAATATAGGCCAATACCAAAGTGGGGACGATTATATAAAAATGAGCATAACTCATTGCCCTACATATAGTTATAATTTTTCAAAAAGGTTTTTAATAGTTAAATAAGGGGGGTTGGAGCAGGACGCACAGCAAATGTGTTCTAATCACGGATTTAGTAAAGATTTTACGCTCTCAGGCTTCAAAAATCCGCTTTTACGCTTATCCACGGTGGAACTTGTGCTAAATTTGCAAGGTTTATTGAATGTCTGTAGAAAACTTAATATTTTTCTTGACTTATACTTTCATATTGCTATGATGATACATGTATAAGAAACAGGTTTGTTAAGGTGGTAGAGATGATAGTATTATGATGGCGTTTGTAATACATGCAAGGCACACGGGTAAATGGAAATGCATTGAACAGAAGGCGCGTTGCTTTCTGTGATTTTTTAATCCTTATTTTTGTATGGAGGAAGTGTTATGAAGAAAGTAATTTTTGGTTTTT
>MHXU01000126.1 GCA_001824555.1 Planctomycetes bacterium GWC2_45_44 | reverse complement strand
ACAGAACTGACGGTTTGCCAGATTCGCACCGCATGCTCGGCTCTGGTCCAATCGTTATGGCTGACCGGCCGGGTGCAGATAAAAATCCTGGAACGAGTCGCGGAAAATATTACGGTAACGCAACAGCGTATAGCCCGTTCTCGGCGCTGCCATATACGAAAAAAACGCCGGCGATTGCGTGAAATGGGAATTGATTTATCAGTTATACGCTGCTGCATTTTGAAAACCTAAATGGCGTTGTAGTAATAAATTTCTGCCTCTGTCCGGCAATCCCGGCGATTTATAGCAGTGGGAAAGAGGCCAAAAACAAGGCCAAAATGCTAAAATCCACAATTTTCTCAAAACTCTTGAAAAAATCCCGCTCGATGTTATACTTAACCTCTGGTTATTGGAGGCGGCGGGTATTATGAAAACCAGCAGAATTAGCAGGGTGATTCAGATCCTCACGACATTGCAATCGGGTCAGCCCTACACGGCAAGTGAATTAGCCAAAATGTTGAATATAAGCAGGCGAATGATTTTCAGGGATTTGAACGAACTGAAACAGGTAGGCTTACCTTATTATTTTGATAATAAAGCCCGCTGTTACAGAATAAAACCGGAATTTTTGCTATCTGCACCGAACCTCAATTCCCAAGAGGCGTTAGGATTACTCTTACTGGCTTATAAGGCAAGAAATCATATTCACTTTCCATTTAAAGATTCAACGCTTAGGGCAGCAATTAAAATAGAAAGCGATTTGCCTGAAAAAACGAAACAATTCTGTAATGTTGCCCTTCAAAAAATATCTATAAAAGCCGATCCACAGGAAAGCCTGGATTTGTTAGACCAGAAATTTGCACAAATGCTGGATGCAATCTTAAAAAAGCGAATTGTTGCTATTCGTTATTATTCGCTTATTGAACAGGAATATATAGAAACTAATTTGAGCCCTTACCACCTAATGTACAACAATCATACATGGTATGCACTCGGTAAGATAGATGCCGACAAAGAAATTCACATTTTTAGTCTTAACGATATCAAAAAACTAAACATATTGGACAAATGTTTCATTGAGGATGAGAAATTTGACTTACACGAGCATCTTGGACGTGCATGGTCGATGATTCCGGAAGGAAGACTTTATAATGTCCGGCTTAAATTCCTGCCGGAAGTTGCTCATAGTGTTGCCAATATCCAATGGCATAGCACGCAAACCACGACAACTCAAAAAGATGGTTCGGTAATTATAGAATTTCGTGTTGATGGACTTAATGAGATAACATGGTGGATACTAAGCTATGGCGATAAGGTGCAGATTCTTGCACCTGCTCGCCTGCGGGAAAAAGTTGTGCAAATAGCTCAAAATATGATTAAACAGAATGAGCCGCATCTGCCCGATAACGCACGGGACGATGTGGAGGCTTTGCAGCTTTAAAATATGATTCCGATGACCAATTAACTATGATTTTATTTTTCCTGTGATTTTTGAAAACTGTTTAAAATGGAGAAATCTGAACCAAGCGTCAATAGTAAGCAACAGGAATATAATGTAAATGTTGCGGCTGAGATTTTTGCTGAACATAGGGATTTTATTTATGCGATTATTCGGGCTAAAGCCAGAAACAGAGAACAGACGGATGATTTATTTCAGAATTTTTTCCTGTCCCTTGTCGCCAGACCGCCTTCTCCGTGTATCAGAAACATTAAAGGCTATTTATATAGGGCAATAATTAATGATGTTATTGATAATACCCGTCAGATGGAGAGATACCAAAATCAAGTATATAGGTATGCTGAGCATCTTGGGTGTTCTTTAGTCGAAGATAGTCCGGAAACTGCCTTGATTGAAGCAGAGGAAATGGGTAAAATGGTTGATTGTATTGAAAAACACTTGCATAGTAGTGAAGCTAAGGCTATTATTTTACGATATAAGAATAACTACAAGATTAAAAAGGTCGCTGCGGCGATGGGCGTAAATAATACCTTGGCGTGGAGATATATTTCCAAAGGCGTAACAAAGATACGGCATTTTTTTAGAGAGAGAGTATAAATGGTTGCCCATAATTTTGATTCGTTGTGCAAGCAGGCGGAGTTGTATTGTTATGACTTTTTGTCCGATAAAAGCCAGTGGCCGATTCCAGAGTTTATTGTTAACCACATTAACCAATGCCCACATTGTTACGAGCGAGTCAATCGGCTTAAAACTATACTATCACAACCCGAAGGTCGCATCAGCCTTGAGCAAAAACAAATCAATTCAGTCATCGCTAATTGGCTTAGCCTGCAATTTGCCTATGTCGGCAAACGTGTAACATGTGAAACTGTAAAACTTTTCCTGCCCGGTTTATTGGAACCAGCCCTAAATGTTAAGATACCAACTCCGATAACGGTACATCTGCATAGCTGTCCAAAATGTCTGGATGATTTAAAAACAATTAAAGAGTTAAAACTTAGCACTAAACAACTGTGCCGGCTAAGTAATCTATTTTTAAAAAAGGCCAATGAGAATAATTTTAGCTGCTCGCAGGCGCAAAAAGCTATCCCATCAGTAGTATCAATGGCTTTAAATAAAACCGACAAAGACACATTAAAGCATCTGTGCGTTTGTCCTGATTGCCGCAAGAAACTGAGCCAGCACAGGGAACAGGTTTGCAACGAATCTTTGAATAACAAAACAGGAGAACAAACCTTTATATGCGAAGGAATCTCAGCGAGTGATTTTTTTGATTATGTCGTGCCTTATGGAATTGATCCTGCCAATGACCAATATGTCCAATTCCGGCGGTTTTTTACTTCTCATGCAAGCGTCTGTCCGGTGTGTCTGGCTAATATGCAGGAATTACACAACACTGTTTTTGGAATTGCTGAACGGGCTGAATCCGGAATCGCTACAATATACCACATAGACGAATCTGCCGAAACTAAGGCTGTCGAATCTGGCGATATTTACGCAGGTTTTCCTATAAGAGTGGAAATGATAAAATCTGGAGATGAAATAAAAGTTCAAGAGCCTGTTATAATCAGCAATGCTGCCTCAAAGCGAATAAATATCAGGCCGTTGTTTAAAATCGGCATTGCCGCCGCCGCAGTTATATTAGTAGGAACCGTATTGTTAATGAATATATCAACTGCTAAAGCGGTTACACTGGATGGAATTTACAAGGCTATTGAAAAAGTCAAAAATGTTCATATCTCAAGCTTTATTCCCAATAAGAAAGAACCTGTGCAGCAGCAGTGGGTATCAAGAACATTGAATGTCAATATGATTAAGACTGAAAAAGAATCAGTTTTATGGGATGCCGCAAACAGGATTAAAAAAAATAAATATTTGAATAGTAATTCAGTCCAGACAACAAACTTAACCGCCGAAATGATCGCCGACAGCCAGAATATGATAACCGGTTCTTTAGGTTTGTTGCCATTTAACAGTATATCTGAAATCCCCAGTGATGCTGAATGGAAGAGCGTAGGCAACATAAATCATGGGATCGCCGATAAGACAGAAGTATATGACCTGATATGGGTTGAAAAAAATTATGATGGACACTTCATGTTCAAGAAAGGGAAGTTTTTTATCGATGCAGAAACATCTCTTCCTCGAAGAGTCGAACTTTATCAAAAGTCTGACTCCGATAGTGAATACATTTTAAAATACACGAGGGTAGTTGAGTATTTAGATAATAGCGCAATGAAGAATATGATGAAAGAAGCATTTTAGAAGGTTAGTATTTCATTTTGGTACCCATAGTGGGATTTTGTTTTTATAGCCGTCGTCTGTTTTCTCAACAAATAAATCTTCGGCTTTTGTGCGACTTATATGGCCATCAGCGAATCCCACATTGACGGTTTTGTTTGGGTGTCGACCGTCAATAGCATCCTGCTCCTGGCAAGGCAAAAGGCTTAGATTCTTTCTGTTGTTGTTAATTTTCAGACCGGGGATATAAGCTGTATCTTCGATTATGTTCTTATTAAGAGCAGCAGGAGGAGGGAGCGTATCAGTTACATGCCACCAGCTTATCATAGCATAACCGCTGTCGGCAACGAGCAGAGTTTCGCCCGGCTTTGGTATCTCTGTAGAACTTAAAGGTTTTCCGATAAATTCTTCTCTGTGAGCTTGTCTGTCATCGGAACTCTTGCATATAGAGCGATTCACGCCGTAGTTGCCGCAGAGAATGTTATTTTTAAATTTAGAATCAGTTAAATATTTAGAAGGACACTGAATAACAGTATTTCTTGCATCTGATCTCTTATAAAATCCTTCTATAAAATTAAACCACCACCATCCTATTCTGTCATATTGTTTAAATCCTGAGTAACCTCCCGGCGGAAGAGCTGTGATAGTTTTGCCGAAACTAAAGGGCAGGGTTTGGTTTTGGGAATCATACATAAATAAGCCAACTGTTATTTGCTTGATATTAGAACTGCAAAGGACGGTTTTTGCCCGCTCTCTGGAACTGCTTAGCATAGGGAGAACAATGGCTACTAAAATGGCCACTATCGAAATAACTACGACTAATTCAGTGAGTGTAAATGCAGAGCGTTTCATAACTGCATATTATATGCTTTTTTAAAAAATGAATCAACATAGAACACCTTTAAAAAGAGCAGGATAGAAATCCCTTTCTACCCGCCCCTTTTAAATTGCCTCGGCAAAACAACATCACGTCCGGGTACACACCGGCAAGGTCTAAGCACAGGCTCTCATATAATAACACGTCCATTCGCCTGTTACATCGCAGGCCTCTGGAAAATACATGTCTAATATACATGGTGTTTCTCCGTACCTAATCATCGTAGAAGTTGAACAACTGCCAGTTCCGCTTTGGCAGCCGTATCTTGTAGGATGTTCCTCGTACCAGCCATCGCAACCGCCAGCATAATAGTTACAAAATACAACCCAATAATCCTGTAGGAGCTTTGTGCATTCATACCCCATACCAACTATTGTTTGGAGTTGATCGTTGTTAATATCAGTAAATTCACCGGCAATAGGATTATTTGAGATTAAAAGGGCTATGCCATCAATCCAGTCCATATCAAAAAAGCTGACATCCGTGTGATAATAGAATTGGCTGTTTGCCAAATCTATAGTCCAGACATACTTGTCATCGACTTTTTCGAGAACAGTAAAATGCTTTTTGCCGGGGATATACAGAATCGCTTTGCAGCCATTCAGTTTCTTTAGGTTTGCAATGTCGGTTTTAACAGCACGGCAGTAAAGCCCCTGACTCTGCGCAAATTGTTTCATTTCGTAAAGATTTGTTTGGCCGTCTGGCACACTAACTAATTGCGCAAGCTGCTGGTCGGTAACATTTTTACCTAATTGCGTGGCGACATATTTTAATGCGGCGGTTGCGCAGTTTTGCACTTGTACCCCTTCGTTTGCTGCGTATGTCAACCTTTCAGCTAATAATGTAGTGGTATCAATTGTTTGTGAGTAGCGATACATTTCCGGCTTACGCTTATCAAAAACAGAATGCTCTATCAAAGCATCAGCTTCATAGTTGATGTTGAATTCATAGCTTTGGGGTATATTGGCATCTATGCCGGTAATATCCCACAAATCACGAGATAATAATCTCGTTGTGCCAAGTTCATAATTTTCCAATAAAATGGTATCAGGAACCCAATTATTCGCAACCAATTGATAATCGGAATACTGTTTTGAAATAATCAAACTGCCGCCCTTGTTCACTAAACAGGATAGCACCGCATAATTTTTCGATGTATCCATTACAAAAAACATTTCAGAGCTATCCGAGTAGTTTATCGTCAAGTGTATTTGTGTTTGGCCATCGACAGATTTTTCAACAGCGGAAAAATCAGCGGCAGCAAGATTATCATAACTGTAAAAGCCATATCCCCACGGAATAAATCCGGCAGTTAACGGACCGTTCACAGTATGCGGGGTTTTGCCCATTGAGTCAACAATTGCTTGATTACCAGGCAAAAAGTAGGTAGTATATTTTTCCCCGTCCCATGCAAATACGCGTTTGCCATTCCAATTCAGGTCAAACTGGCCGGTCATAAAATTGTCTGTCAAGTCTTTGCTTGGCTTTACTGAATCTGTACGCGAGTTTGCGTCGATTTCCCAATAAAATCTTTCTCCGTCAAATTTTACAATCACAGATGAACTCATCGTGTATTCGTTAGACAACTTGTGACGAACATTAAATGGTATTGCGTCAAGCTTCATTTTTTGCATATCTTCGGTTAATTCTCGCTTGTTTGTGTTATTTTGATATGCAGCAACCTCTTCTTTGATGCGATTGTTGACCTCATTGATATCTGTTGTTTTTGGCGCTTTATATTCCTCGTGAACAGCTCTAATCGTACCTGCTGGTATCCAGGTCTTTTTTGGCTGGCTTGTTAGCTGTTGAAAAATCTGCAAAATTTCTGCTCTATCCAAAGGCCTATCGGCCAGAGCAACACAGCCATTCAATAACAAAAGAACGCTCACCACCGTTAATTTCGTTTTCATAACCGTTCCTCCTTTTTGAGAGAAAAAATAGTATTTTTGGGACATCGTCACAAACGATAGACATCCGCTCTTCTAAGGAGGCGTTTCTGGATTAGATTTTTTTCACCTTTTTGTAAAAAAAATTGAACACAAGAAGATATGAATGGTCTGTAATTATTGTAAAACAAGTGTGCTACTTAGTTTTTTCGAGCCAAAACTCACAGAATAGCATTAAATCATCAAAATCAACGCTGCCATCAACATTAAGGTCTGCCCCTTCGCATCCGTTTGAGCTGCTACAATTTGTTTGTTGCCAGTAAGATGCAAGGATTGCATAATCTTGAAAATCCACTACGGTATTATTGTTGAAATCGCGTGTGCGAACTTGAGAAAAACAAAGATAATAATTAGGGTCATCCCAACTTATGTCGTAATCATAGAAACCGATATTAAAGTCTACAGAATTATAATCTCCTGTATCTACAGCATTATAGTCGATAATAAACCAATCTCCTGCTGCTACATTATCACCATCTGCAATGAAACTAATCCATTTTATAGGGGGTGGGCCTGATTCTTGCTCGTAAATACCGGATGAATCACCTGCCGCAGGCAAAGGTTCTTTCGGTGTCAAAATCCCATAAGGCCAATATGCCTCTTCAAGTGCGAGATCCCCACCCCAATATCTTTTAATAGTGTCAGAACTTACAACAATTTTCAACTTCGTTCCAACCATAATGTCTTGATAAATATGAGGAATATTTGGATCAACTAATTCAATGGGCGTGTTGCTGTCTCGCAGGAAAACATTTGTAGAAATCGTTCCGGAAGTTATTGAAACGGGGCTGATAATTAATGCTAATACCAAAAGTATTTGTTTCACCAATAACTTATTACTTTTGATTGAAAAAATACCATTACTATGGCCAATATATGCACTTAGAGTTAATTCACGGAACGGATATCGAATGCATAGACACTTCTTCTTCATTGTCTTCCTGAGACTAAACAACCTATACCCTTGTATAAAATTCTGTCTCATAAGTCAAGGGAAAACACTCCGGAAATGGCACGGAAAATACGCTGTCACAGCGTTACCCCACCTTCACAATCGCCTCCACTGCCTTCTGCTGATCCAGCTCGGCGTAGACTTCAGTTATCGCTGCGGACCGATGACCAAGGATAGTTCGTGCAGTTTCCAGCCCGAACTCTTTACGCAGGAACGTCGCTGCGTTATGCCGGAGTTGGTGCGGGTGCCAGTGCTGCGAGGGCGTCCATTTTGAAAACTTTTCATCGCTCATTCCTTCGGGCCGAAATGCTTTTTTTATCGCTTTGACAACCGCGTGCCCCAGACCGGTCGGGGTATAGTGTTTGCCAGGTTGTCTTTGATGACTTTCCTTGACGGGAAGAATATATTCCTCAAAAACTTTCGGTTCAGAATTTGGGTCAAAATCCGGCTTGGTATCCGGCAAATAATTCGGCTCCGAACCCGGCTGCGAATTAGTATCTTCGCCCAGCAATTCAAGAACATCCTGCATTTTGTCGTACTTATTTTTAATCTCTTTGACAGCGGCCGGGCTGCTGTTTGTATCAACAACATAAGGCGTAATAAACGCCAGCAGTTCGTTGTTTGACTGGCCTGTATCGTAATGTCTGAACAGTTTGCCAACCATCGGCATATCGCCGAAGAGCGGAATTTTCTGTTCTACAAGGCTGTCATTTTTGAAAAGAATACCGCCAAGCATTAAAGTTTCGCCATCGTTGACTATCATATGCGTAGTCGTATTCAACTCATTTGTGGCGATATTGCCATTAATCAGAGTATCCTCAACTTCCGATATAATCAGATTTATTGTCATATCAACCGCTTTTTCGGGCGTTATATTCGGTCTGACCCGAAGTATAACACCGACATTGCGATACTGAATTGCATCACGCTGCGACAGGCCTTCGGTGGAAGTCTGCGTGCTTTGCAGAAACGGCACGCTTTTACCTTTAAAAAATTCTGCCTCTTCATTATCCTTCGTCCATAAGGTCGGCTGATTTAAAACCTTCGCATTAACCTCGCGAATCAAAAGGTCAACAAGCAGGTTTATATTGGCTGT
Source organism: Planctomycetes bacterium GWC2_45_44 (assembly GCA_001824555.1). Classification (GTDB taxonomy): domain Bacteria; phylum Planctomycetota; class Phycisphaerae; order Sedimentisphaerales; family UBA12454; genus GWC2-45-44. The sequence goes on along the minus strand of MHXU01000126.1, from coordinate 8,390 downwards.
TGATGTGGCAGTAAAAGTGCCGTGATTTTGAGTATAAGCAAGCTGCGTCAGGGCGGTCAGCGCATTTTCTCCCAAATTACCAAACGCGGCCTTGTCAGACGCGAGCTTGATACCTAATGAGGTCATATTCTCATGGTTGACCTCTATAATAACGACCTTTATCATAACCTGTTTGCCCGGCTGGTCGAGAGCCATAATCATTGCTTTGAGACTTTCCTGATATTCACTGGGCGAAAGCACAAGAATAGCCTTGCTGCGATGAACAGGAATAAATCTTATTCTTCCTATCAGGTTACTGGTCGGCATTTGCTCGGCAGCTCTGTCGCGAGCATTGTTCCACCACGGCGTTATAACATCGGGATTAACCTGACTGGTTTCTTTGCCTGCGTCGCTTTGCTTCTGGCCGGTCTCGCTTGTCGAATATTCGGACAAACCGCGTTTACTTCGCTTCAATATCGCACTTGTGCCTGCTTCATTAAGTATCGCGTTAAGCTGATCGCAAAGGTCTTCGGCATCGGCATAGTTTAGCGTAATAACCATAGGCAACTCGGCAACATCCATCTTATCGAGCTCTTCGATGAGCTGGCTAATTACATCATACGCTTCTGGAATCTTGCTTATAACGATAATCTTCTTGGTGTCCGGCACAGGCTCGAAAGTCAGTTGGCCATAAAGCGCTCCGACAATTTTTTTCTTTTTTTCATCTTCACCGCCACCCCACCACCACCACGGCAGAGAGTTTTCACTCGATTCCTCCGTGAAAAGTTTTGTCAGCAGGTCCGCCATACGGACTGGATCGGAATTTTGTAATTCAATTATAACAGGTTTGACCTTGCTGACATCGAGCGGAACATCCCATTCGGCAATCTGTGCGACTATTTTTACCATATTCTCCGGCGAAGCGACAACTGTTACCTGCTGCATAGTCGGAAAGGCTATCGCTTTTACGACATCAGTCGGGTTCTGCTGACTTTGGCCATATCTTCTTGAAAACCAGTCGCCAGAATCGCTCTCTTTGCCATAAAGGTCATCTATCTGTTTTTTCACCTGCTCCGCGTCGGCGTGTTTAAGTTCAAATGTTTTGGTTTCAAATTTGCCCGTGGGAACATCAATTTCAGCGATGAATTTTTTGAGCATTTCGCGCATTTCGGCTCTGCCGAAGAGCATAATCTGGCCTGCCTGTCGCAGAGGCTGGACAAGAACGCTGGCCTTCAATTCCGTTCCAGGCATTTTCTGCATCGCTTCGTTAAGCCTCTCGGCAACTTCGCTGACATCGACATACATTATGGAAATAGTTTCATATTCCGACTGAACCTGCCCGGCCTGGTCGAGTTTTTCAATCCACTGACCAATTCGTTTAATATCATCAGCGGATGCGCGGGCAATAATCCATTTACGTCTCGATTCGGGAATCAGTACGATAGGCGTTCTCGAAGATTCAATTATAACAGACTCCGGCGCAGCGGCAGTTTTTTCTTTATTGCCTGCCGGCGGACTGCCGCCATCGATACTCAAAAGTTTTCTTAGAAGCTGAACTATTTCGGCAGGGTCGCCAAAGCGAATCTCGAAAATCTTTTCCGCCGCCTGGTCGGAACCGGGGACATCGCACTGCGCGATAATTTTTTCAAAACGAATCAGATTCTCAACGGTATCTATTATCAGAAGGCTGCCTGTGTTTTCGTCTGCGCTCACATAACCGTATTCGCCGATGAGAGGCATAATAATCTTGCTCATCTGTATCGGGCTGTAGTTCTTGATTTTGAAGAATTTCTGCACCACCTGATTTTTGTTCTCTATCGCGGCAAGAGGCTCATCGGCCGATACAACCGGCACAGAACCGAGACGGGCTTTGGCAACCGGTTTGAGATAAATCACATTGCCGCCGTATTCGGCGATAAAGCCCTTAACTTTCAACGCACTATAAATCAGCGAAAGAGCCTGGCTTCGCGGCAGTTTGACAGGCGAATAAATCGTAATCTTCTGTTTCATCGCCTCATCATTTGGTATTATTACCTTGTTAGTCCATTGCGCCAGTTTTTGGATGATGTCCTTCATCTCGACATCTTTAAGATTCAAAGCCTCCATCGGGTCGTTGGCATCATTAACGTCATTAGCGTCATTGCTGTCTTTTACCGCGACTGTTTTATTTGGGTCTGCGGGCTGATTGGCATCTTTTTTAGGCGTATTGCTGTCGACAGCTTTTGCCGGCTCATTTACTTCGGTCGGCTTTGAGGCCAGAACTTTCCCCGTGTAATTATACAGGGGCGTATAAAAATCATAAACCGTCTGATTAACAACAACCGCGGCGGCGGCTATCAGTACCAGCACAACCAATGTGATTATAATCTTTGACTTTTTCAATTTATCCTCCGGCAATTCATACAATATTCTTTCTGAAATATTTTTCTATCATAGATGCTTTTCCCAGGCATCTGCGGCCTGTTGTTTCTGTTCGTCAGACATCTGATTCCATCCCTGTTTGGCCTGCTCCTTTTCACTGTCAGACATCTGATTCCATTTTTCCAGGAATTTTGCCCTTACCCTGTCGGACAATTTTACTCCCATCCATGCCAGAGGGTCTGCCTCGTCCGTGGGGCCTGCGGCAGCCGGTTTTTCATTGCCATTTGCTCTGACGGCCATCGGCGGTCTTTGCCTGCCGGGGGCAGGTTGCGCAGCATTATTCTGCGGAGGGCCGCTCGACGAGCCAATCGGCGAAAAGCACTGCTCTTTGCCTTCCCACAGAATTTTTATCTGTGTCGGCTCAATGGCGATAATTTTCGCATCGGCTATGCTGTCGCCGGCTTTGTACCATTTGCCGCCAATCAACGCCTCGTTACCGAGTATGCCCGAAACTTCTCTAACGGGATTCTGCTTGGGCGGAGGCGGCGAAAAAATATTATTTTTCTTCAATCCATCAGCAAGCAATTTCGACTGCGAAAAATATTTAGTCATTTCATTTGGGTCCGGCCTGCTCTGTGCGACAGATTTTTTTACCAGCATTCCCGAACTGATGCCCCCCGCGAGAAGCCCGGCAATATCAAATAGAATACCGACAGCGAAAATCGCGGCGATTCCAAGCAGAAGCTTTGGAAAATATTCGGTTTTATTTTTTAAGTATTCTAATTTCATATCCCGCTCAAATCATTTTGCAAATGACGACACTGTTAGGTTCAATTCAAATTCGTCCGGTTTCTTCGTATCCACCTGGAACTTCAATTCCTCGATGCCGACCATATAGGGATTCTCCTTCAGACCCGCAAGCAAATCAGCTATCTGCGTGAATCTGCATTTTTCCGCGCTGCATTTGAGGTATATCAGTTTATAACCCGGCTGAATATCAGACCCGCTCATCGAAATAATTTGTAAAGGCTTGCTATTTATGCCGACTTTTTTTAACTGCTCGCTAAATTTATCCCTAAGCAAAAATTCCTGTTCCTGCCGGGCGAGCGGCATTTCAAAGACGGGAACTATCGATAGTATTCCCTGCTTTTTCGTGTCATTTGAACTGACGGCTTTTAGCATTTGTTTTTTTTGCGCAAGCGATTTTCTTATCTGTGCCCAGTTTTCAAACCATCCGAACAGCAGGACAAACAAAATAATTGCAGCCGCCGCGACAGCTCCGATTTTAAGCGTTCTTATATCTTCCGGACTTATGTTTTTAAGAAAATTACGCATTACTAAAAAACTCTGCTTTCAATTCCTTTTTTTGTAAAATTTCTGTAATGAAATGTTATATTAAACACAATTTCGCCGGTTTTCGCGTCTTTGTTCGCATTTTGTATTTTTACTTCTGTTATGCCTTTTTTGTTTTTAAGATTTTTCTGGAACTTATATAACTGCTCATCTTTTTTCGCGGTTCCGCTGATAGTAATAAGCCTGCCTTTTTTGAAATCAAACATATTCAGTTTTATGCCGTCATTTTTATCTGCGCTGATGTCTGTAAAAAGTTTGAGAAAATCAGGCCGCTGCAAAGCAGCCGATTTAACCAGTTCCTGTTTCTCTGCGAGGGTTTGAATACTTATTCCCGCTTTTGTGCTTTGCATTTTTTTTTCAAGACTATTCAGGCTCGCTATATCCGTCAGATATAAAACTATAATAAACAGAACCATCGCTGTCGCCGCCGCTGCGCCGGCATACAGAGGCGATAAAAGCGAATACTTTTCTCTCTTTGGTTTTGCTGCGTACAGATTTTTAAAGATATTGATTTCATCAGGCCTGTCTTCAATAGCTATCGCCGCCAATCCTATCGGGACGCGATATTCATATACTTCTTTATCGCTGATTTGGCCGGCAGTAATTATATCCGCTTTCGGCAAAACTGCTTTTGCATTCAGACCCGCCGAGGCAAGACAATTGGCCATTTGGTTTATAGTTTCCCTGCCGTCGGTCAGCAGGAATATTGGTACATTTGCTGCTGATGCAAGCCCAAACATTTCAATTGCGCAAGTTATATCCTGAATAAATCTGTGCGTTATTTCCGATTGTTCCGTCGAAAAATCCTCTTCGCCGGCATCGAGATTAACGGCATTGACGAATCGGCTGTTTTCAGCCAGATATACCTGCGTATTGTGTCGAGCGGCATTAAGAACCAAAGCTGTCTTTTCAGTTCCGCCAAAAAACTTTCGCCAGACCTGCACAATCGCCTGGCAATCAAGAATTATCTTTTCAGGCTTAACGCCGCCAATATCGTTCACAAAGTTTTGTAATTGCTGTTTTTTTGCCGCTGCGACGGTAACAGACGTAAGTCCATTTTTCGATTCGCCTTTCCGCCAGGCGAACTCTATTTGTTCGGCAGGCAAAGGCAGTCTCGTCTCCGTTTGCAATCGGACGATTGCCGCAAACTCTTCATCTTTTACTGTCGGCGCTTCAATGTTGTAAAAAATAATATTCGACGAGTCGAACCCCACTATCACAATTTTATTATCGCCGTCTTCGTGCGTTCCTGTTATCTGTTGCGCGAATCGAAGCCAGTTTGTATCGCCGGGTTGAGAGCTTTTTATCCAGACCGGCTCCACCTCCTGTTTATGATTTGACAGCATCGCTGCAAGCAATTTGTTTTCCTGTTTTGCTATCGCAATCACAGTCGATTGCGTCAATTCGTCTTTTTCGTAATTATTATTCATATTTATGTACGAAATTTAATTGCTCATTTCCTGATGCCGATAAAGCGTTCCGGCTGGTTTTATATTCCTGTCAACGACTGTCTCTGCCTCAAGGCCGTCCCTGTTCCTGCGCCAGTCATCCGCGAATGCAAAGCTGCGAATCGAATAAATATCCGACCGCGTAGTTATCTGCCAGGCAATTTTTTTGAAAATATCTACGGTTACGGATTTGACATTCATCACATCTGCAATACTTTTCATACCGTCTGCCAGGCTATCCCTGTAAGTAATAATGTCATCGGCAATCCGCTTTGCCGATTCGTCGCCATCAAGCAATGCCGATAAAACAATCCTATCGGCAGTATTTAGATTCACCCTGCCGGGAATCCTTTTTCTGTCATCGACCGTTATCTTGTCAGCTATCTTTTTGAATGTTTCCAAATCCAGCGGCTCGGCCTGGTCAGTTTTTGAGGAATCGTCATTTGCCTGTTTTGGGCTTTTATCATTTATCAAATCGGCAATGCTCTTATACTGTTTGCCTTTCGAACGATTCTCAATAATCCATTTGGCTTGAGATTTTTTAATCTTTAAATTCTCAACCAATTTGTTTTCGTCAGCCTGATTTATATTTATACGCTCCTGACCGTCAGCATCTTTATTGTTATCAGCGGAATAGCACGTCAGCAAATCAATCCATCGAGTTGACCGGCTATATAATAATTCTTCACGAACGCCTTTTACCATCAGCAGTTGGCGAACCGTTCCGAATCGGCCATTGCCAATTTTATAGCCGTATCGCAGATTCTGATAATAGCCGCATTCCGCTCCTGCCTGCCTCGGCGTATTGTCTTTGTCGCGCCAGTCCAATATCGAATCGGCGATTTCTTCGGTCATTTCCGGCAATGCCATCAATTGCTTTTTTTTTGCCGTGTTCAAATTCAGCTTACCAGCCTCATCTGTAATTCGGACATTGAAGCTGCATCCTTCAAGCCGAATATCGTTAAAATCTTCTTCATTTGAAAACCACAATTCTTTCAAATTATCGCTTTGCCTGTCGTCTTCATTCAGCGCAGCTATGGCGGTTTCAATGCCGGCCCGCGATGCCCATCTTGTCCGAAGTCCCTGCATCTGGGCATAACACATTTTCGTATCGAGCCTGCTGTTGCGCCCGACAATCGCGACTATCGCTCCAAGCAATACTACCAGCCAAAGCACCGCTACGAGAGCAATTCCGCCGCTATATGTTTTATTTATTAACATCTGCGACACCTGCGACGGGTTCATTCTTTGTTTCGTTATCTGTTTCATTCTCGGTTTCAAAGGCATCAGTCTCTGAACCACTGCTCGATGCGAAATTTACAAAAAACGATTTGGCAAGAGGTTTTTCTCCGGAAGAAGCTCCAGACGCAATGATAACTTCAACCAATTCCGGAAAATCACTTTTCATTTCATCCCACTGGGTTTGCCATTGCTGCCCGTCATAATACCTGACAAAAAAGCTATCGACATCATCGGCTATTGCCGTCAGTATTCCGCCGGGACGGTTTTCCTTATCGGGATTCGGCCATAGTCTTCTCATCAGCGAAGTTTTTTCTTCACTGCTGTTCAGATAATACTCCACTTCATAAATATCGCCTTCGGGCTGCTCTGACCGTGCCTTAATACTGCCGACGGTGTAAAATGTCAGCGAACTGCTTTGGCCTTCGCTGCCGGGCTGCATAGTTCCGATAAATTTTGTATCTGCGAAATTTCTGCCGCGATAAACATTCCAAAGGTCGGCGGCAATCATACCGGATACATATTTTATGCCGGAGGATTTATCAATGCCGTCATTAACCATCTCCGCGCCAGTCGAAACAGCCTTAAGCACGCCGACAGCCACAACGGTAATAAACACTCCGATAATTGAGGCGACAATCAGCTCGACAAAGGTAAAGCCGCGATACTTACAACTGAATGTTTTAGACTTTAAATTTTTCACAATTCTGTCGCCTTTACAGCGCTGCCTGTTCCATTAAGCCTGGTTTCAACCGCAACTTCATAATTTCTCTTTTTTTCCGTCCAGCTTATAATTATTTTTACCTGATATAAACTTCCTGTTCCAACCGGTTCAGCCGAGACTTTCCAGCGATAGTCAGATTCTTCGTTTTTGAAGTCGCCTTGCATTTGACCGGCCTCGACGAATTTTTCTATACCGATGTAGTCAATCATAACAAGCTGCTTTTCCGCAAGCTCCGCGGCGGAATTGTGCTGCCTGTTAAGCCTCACCTCGCCAAGAGCCCTGACGCTGACGGAACTCAACGCTAAAACAGCGATACAAAGAATAACGCTTGCCGAAATCATTTCGATAAGAGTAAAACCTCGCCTGTTTCGAGCCGATGTCATATTTTCGCCTCGTCAAGGTCAACGGTATCGCTGGTTATATCGTCCGCAGTACCTTCGCAAATTTCAGCCCTGCCTGTTATCGCGGATACCTTTACTGTAAAATGGTTTTGGCCGTCGCCTATCTGAATCACGGCATTATCAGCTCTTCCGTTTGAAAAAAAAGTTATCATGTTCTGATTTTCAGATTCATTCGCACGCCCGCCTTCGGCAGGCCTGATTTTTATATTTTCAAACTTAACTTCTCCCTTGAACTGCATCGGCTTAAAATACAAATCCCTGACAGCGGTTTCACTAACTTGTTCAGATGTTCCCTTTTCTTCAACAACCATTACGAAACTGCCTGCCGATACATCAGGTTTTATCCTGCACAGACATTGCCTTTCAATCGCGGTTATTCTCGCGTATTTGGCGGCAAGCAGAAAATCAATCGCCGATTTTTTGACCAGCATCCTCTTATATGTCCCTATATAAATCCCGCCCGCTACCGAGGCTATCAGCCCGGCCAAAACCACTACCAGCGTCATCTCCAGAAAGGTAAAGCCTGCTTTGTCAAATTGTGTTATTTGTTTTCGCGTCATTTTTCAATCGTTGTATATATCTTTATTGTCGCCGTCGCCGCCTTGCTGGCTGTCAGCTCCTAAACTTATCAGGTCAAAGCTGCCCGGATTGACTTCACCTTCTTCAACATAAATATATGGATTATCCCACGGGTCTAACAGTTCGCTTTGTTTGAGATAAGGCCCTTTCCACTTTTCCTGCACGCCGGATGGCGCAGCAATTAGTTCTTTCAAACCTTCCGTCCCGCCTGGGTATCTGCCGCAGTCGATATAAAATCTGCCGATTGCGTTTTCAAGATTTGCCATCTTTGCTTTGGCGATGTCCTGTTTCGCCTTGCCTAATCCC
>MHXU01000125.1 GCA_001824555.1 Planctomycetes bacterium GWC2_45_44 | reverse complement strand
TTCATATATGACGGGGTCATCTTTGCCGTTGACGTTTTCGATGATGCCGAAAATACCTTTTTCAATATTCGCGGCGCGGAAGTTGCCGTCCTTTTTGCGGAAGTAGGCCAAATCGTCGCCGACAATAGTTTGGCCTGATATCATCGCTGTTGAAGTTTTGCCGCAGCCTGAGGGGAATGCGCCGGAGAAATACGTTATGCGGCCGTGCGGGCCGTGAACGCCCATAACGAACATATGTTCTGCGAGCCAGTCGCCGTCGCGGTCGGCCTTTTGGATAGCCAGACGCAGGGCGAGTTTTTTGAGACCGACGGTGTTGCCGGCGTACTGGGTATTGACGCTATAGACCATTTCGTCTTCGAGGTCGATATAGACGCGGCGTTTTTCCCAGTTTTTGGAGACGCCGTTGTCGAGTTCGCCTTCGCTGTGGAGGAAACGGAAGAATGTCGGCGAATTGCCGATTTTTTTAAACTGTTCGTAGCCCGGCCGATAGAGCATCGATTCGCTGTGAGCAACGTAAGGGCTGTCGGTAATCTGCACGCAGGGTATCGTGAAATCAGAATCCGCGGGGCCAAGGCACCAGAAGCACACGAGCATCTGCCGGCCGACCATAATGTCTTTTAGCAGTTGGCGGACTTCTTCAACGCCTCCCTTTTTGGGGATGCTTTCGAGGCTGCCGAGATTCCAGCCGTCCGGCAGCAGGTATCGCGTGGAAAACTTGTCGCGTCCCTGGTCGTTGATGCCGTCGAAATGATAGGTGTGGCCCTTTGTGGCGAGCGGTATTTCTTCGCCGTTCTTTATCGCCAGTTGACGGACGTAATCTGCGTCCTGCGGTTTGTCTGTGCAGACAAGAACAGAAGCCGGTTTTGTAAGTTCAATCGCGTCAGCTACGAACTTATGGAGCTTTTCGCTGTCCAAAGCCATCAGCTTGTCGAAGTTTTCTCTGTCCAACTTTTCCTGCAACGCCTGTCTTACGCTCTGCGCAGTCATAGTACGTCTGTCCTTTCTTTTGAGTATTTTTACTTTTCGGATGCGACTTTTTATCTAACGTGGCCAAAAGCCGTCAGATAGTAAAGACATCGGGGTGGAATGTCAAATAAAAAATAGATAAGATAGGGGATAGGGAAGTGAAAAATTAAAAGTGAAAAGTGAAAAAAGAATACAGAATTCAGTAGACAGAAGACAGAATGTGGAATCGGCAAGGCCGATGGGATTTTAAAACAGATCTCTCCACTACGGTCGAGATGACAATAAACCGCGTGGACAGAAAATCTGTCCACCCTACACCCTACACGATAAATACGATTCACAATCGACAAAATGTGATTTTATACCTGTCGCTGCCGCTCCAGGCTCTGATTTTTCCCTACCCCCTATACCCTATACCCTAAACCCTATCCCTTAAAAAAAATTTATTTTGCCCCCTTGACAGAATTTTGAATCAGTGCTATAATATGGTTGTAAAATTGAATAGCCCAGACAGGGTTGGGCAAGCCGGGCGGATTAGTCGGGCAGATGGGTGATTATATATATTTTTTAATGCCATTATAAATTTCAGGTTTTTTCATATCTTTTTTGGCCCATCTTATTTCAGACCTCTCTTTTCGGTGCTTTTTTTAAAGTAAAGTCAGACTGCGTTTATTTCGATGTTAGTTTAGGGTGTAAATTCAGGGTGATTTTACGGGTTTTATGCCAAATTGGCGAAATTTTGTAAAAAAGCGTTGTTTTTCGGTGGAAAATGTAAATTTTTGAGAGATTTGCGCAGTAACCGACCGAAGACCGATTAAGACGAATTGCAGTGAACAGTACTTATAATTAAGTTTCGTTGCCGAAATCAACGCTTTGCGAATCTCTCGGTAACAATGAAAGGGAACATTTATGGAAAGGAAAGTAATGAAAAAGAAAGGTTTTACACTTGTTGAATTGCTGGTTGTTATCGCGATTATCGCGATGCTGTTGGCGATTCTGATGCCTGCTTTGGGTAAAGTCAGGCAGTTGGCGCAGCGTATGGTCTGCGGCACAAACTTAGCCGGTATCGGCAAAGCTATGCTCGTCTATACTAACGATGACGAATATGAATCGTTCCCAATGGCAGGTTATGGATCCATGGTCTGGGATTTTGGCAGCGCCACAGTCCCCGGCAAATGCAGCTGGGACTGGAGCAAAGCCGACCCACCAGGTGCCTCCGGTTCTGCTAATCCTGTGGCAAGTCCATATGGGACTACAATAAGTGCGAATTTGTATCTGTTGGTAAAATACGCAGATGTATCGCCGGACAACTTCATTTGTGGTGGCGGCGAAGAGAAAAAACTTGAAATATCAAACTATACTCTAACCACATCAACAACCGTAACAAATCCTACCCTCACAGATGTTTGGGATTTCGGCAATACAAGTCTTACTGCACCAGGCCCTGTAAAATCAGGTTATTCACCTGGCCGTGGACACTTCAGTTATTCTTACAATCTGCCGTACCCTCTTAAGGGAGCTTCTGGAGCTACGCTTGTAGCATTTCCTATCACAACAACGACAAACCCGGCCAAAGCTGTCGCCGCAGATAGAAACCCATTCTGGGATAAAAGCCGCACAGATGCGGCTCTCTATGTAGCAGCAACTCCAAGTAGTCCGTTTAAAGTTGACCCTGCATCGTATCAAGGCGGTAATGCCACTGCACATCAGAAAGACGGTCAGAATGTTCTTTATGCTGACAGCCACACAAAGTTTGAAAAGAGTGCAAATTGCGGTATTGAGCAAGATAATATTTATACCACTTGGGCAGGGGTTATACCCACCGGTACCAGTTCTGACATTGCTGCCCAAATAAGACAAATTGGCGGCCCTTCAGGAACAGGAACAAAGCCGGGTCTTGGTACAGGAGGTTCTAGTGCCCTTAACATTAACACACCCGTGAATACTGATGATAACTATCTTGTGAATGAATATAACTAAATATTGAACTAAAAAGACTGTAATCAGGCTGCAGTCGTACCGGCCTTTCGCTTCAATGTGGAAGGCCGGTTTTTTTTTATTAGGGGATAGGGGATAGGGGGTAGGGAAGTGAAAAATTAAAAGTGAAAAGTGAAAAGTTATGGAATCGGCTTCGCCGATGGGAGTTTAAAATAACCGCTCCATTATCCCCCGTCGCACATTCGTGCTATGGCGGGACAGGCTGTCGCGGCTCTGATTTTATGACCAGTCGCTTACGGCTCTGACCCTGGCAAAAGTTGATTGCTTTGGCTGGTTTTGTTGATATAATCCTCCTTTTGTATAAATCTTCCACGATTTAGCGTAAAGATGAGGTTCAGGCAGTGAAATTTCAGGTATTCAAAGACGGCAAGGTCGCGAAAGATTTTGTGCCGACAGGCGTAACGCTGTTCGGCTCGGATAAAATACCTTTCCGCAGCACCAAATATATAACATTCAACGCCGGCGTAATAGACTGCAAAACAAGAGGGTCGGAGCCTGCGGGGCTTTGCCTGCTGTGGCCGGTCGAGAATTTCGGCAATACTATGCTCTATACGACCCGCCTGCCTGACAGAGAACAGCCTTATACTCTGAACGTCGAACTTGCCCGCGCCAAACTTATGGAGATAACCGTCAAACGCGAGGACTGGTCAATCTTCGACCAGAAAAACGAGCTTGGCAACCAGATAGCTGATATTCAAAAACTGTTTATTCAATCGTTAGAAAATATCGGCGAGCCGGAGAAGGCATCGGCGTTTGCGGATAAATGTCTGACCAAAGCGATGAAATTTTCGGAGCTTTTGGCGACGAAATACGCGGATATGCTTTTTGAGGCGAGGCTGAAAGGTCGCGGTTTTGCGCGTTCGAGCTTAGGCTGCAAAATAGAGCCGGGGAAACTGACTAATGAAAATTATCTCAAAGCAACGTTTGAGCTTTTCGCGCATATAAGCATTCCGATAAACTGGGCGAAAATCGAAACCGCCAAAGGGCAATACGATTTTGCGGAACTTGACGCGACAATCGAGATTTTGGGCAAGAGAAGGATTCTGCTCTGCGCAGGTCCCCTGCTGTGCTTCGATGAAAAGCGTCTGCCTGCGTGGCTTGTGAACGGCAAAACAGATTTTGAAACGATTCGCGAAGCAAGTTATGAATTTGTTTCGCGAGTCGTAACCCGATACGCAAAATACGTTCACATCTGGCAGGTGATAAGCGGACTTAACGCATATAACTGCTTTAAATTCAGTTTCGAACGCGTTCTGGAAATTACGCGAACGGCGTGTCTGGCGGCCAGAGAGGCTGATAACCGCAGCTTGAAAATGATTGAGGTCGTCTATCCGTGGGGCGAGTATTACGCGCACAACTCGGATACGATACCGCCATTGGTTTATATAGATATGGTAACGCAGGCAGGGATTAATTATGACGCTCTCGGGCTGCAAATGGTATTCGGGAAGGACGCTCCCGGAATGCATATACGCGATATGATGCAGGTGTCGGCGATGTTAGATAAATTTTCGCCACTGCCCAAGCCGCTGCATATAACGGCATTCGGCGTGCCGGATACGAACGACGCGGAAAATCAGCAGGCTGAAACCGCGGGATTGTGGTATAAGCCGTGGAGTCAGACTCTTCAGGCGAAATGGATTGAGGACTTCTGCAAGGTGGCGTTGAGCAAGCCTTATGTCAATACGATTACTTACGCGGCTTTGGCTGATAACGGCAGCAATGCGGTCGTCGGAAACGGATTGCTTACGGAAAGTTTTGAGCCTAAAAAGGCTTTTATGTCGCTGGCGAAATTGCAGCATAAACTTTTACAGAAAAATGGATGATTCTGAAAAAATAAACGAGCAATTATCATCGTCGCTGAAATGGGCGTTTTTGGCGGGGGCTTTTCTTGTCGGGTGTTTTGCCGTGCCGGTTTTTTGCGGCGGAAAGCAGGCTGAACTTTGCGTCTGCGCGAAAATCAATCCGAATACCGCTTCTGTGGGCGAACTTGCTCAAATGCCTTCAATTGGTCCAAAAAAAGCACAGGCTATAATAGACTATCGTAATGAGCAATTAGCTGGTGGCAGGAAAAAGGTATTTGAGAATGCCGATGATTTGGAAAAAGTTAAGGGCATTGGCGAGAAAACAGTCGAAAAATTGAAACCGTTTATGGAATTTGGCGAAGAATGAACCGCGTGGGCTGAAGCCCACCCTACAAAACTGATAACTGATAACCGAGAACTGATAACTATTTATGGCAGACTGGGAAATAAAAAGGCCGCTTGGTGTTTGCGGTGGTACGGAAAAAACAATCGCACCCGGCGAAGAATATATCGCTACGTTAGTCGAAACCGAACAGGGTTTGCAGCGGCGCGATTACTGTCGGGAGTATTGGAACAACAATAAGCCCGCGGTGTATTGCTACTGGAAAAGCACGATGCCTGCCGGCGAACAGAAAAAGAAACTGTTCATCGATGACGATATGCTTATGGCGTTTTTCGAGCGGCTGGCAGATGAGACTGACGAAGAGAAATTAAGTTTCCGCTTTGTGCTTACGCTGATTCTGATGCGAAAGAGAATTCTAAAATACGATTCTTCCGCCGCGGTTGAAGGCAGGGAAATATGGACTCTGCGAATCACAGGCAGGGGCGGCGAAATGGCAAAAGTCATCAATCCGCATCTTGCGGAAGATAAAATCGAACAGTTGTCCAGCCAGCTCGGCCAGATTCTCCAGGTGGAACTTGGAAAATAAAAATCAAATATCAAATATCAAATATCAAAAATATGGAGTCCACCTTCAGTGGACGACTTCCTTATATTTTATATTTAATATTTTATTTTTTATTTTCTTATCTGGTTGTGTATCGCAACAAAAAATAAAACAGCCGATTTGTCCGCCGATTACATCTGTTGAACAGGCCTCGACGAGCATAGGCGAGTATTATGCCGGCATCAGGCCGATTAAGGCTGTCGGCAGTTGTACGGTGAAATACAGAGGTCAGGGCAATAAGCCGGCGGTGATGTCTTTTCCGGTAAGACTGTGGTTCGAGAATAGCGAGAAGTTTTGCGTCTATGGCGACGTGCTTTTTGACCCGAAAGGAATTGGCTTCGCGGTCGATGGCGAAGATTTCTGGGCGTATGCAAAACCGATGGGGTTTTATGCCGCGGGCAAAAAGGATAAGCCCATCGATGAAAAAATCGGCGGAGGTTTTTTCTGTCCGACTGTAATTTTTGATTTTTTAAATCCGCTCGATGCCGACGGCGTTAACGCCCTGCTGATTAGTTCGAGCAATGCGATAAGATGCACTGACAGCGAAAGCCGCAGGGTTAAAAAGATTTATTTAGGCCAATGCGATAAATTCGTGCGAAAAGTCGAGTATCTCGACCGAACGGGCAGAACGTCAATCGCCGCTGAATTTGACGATTATAAAAAAGTCGCTGACGGGAATTTTTATTTCCCGCACAAGCTGACGTACAAACACTGCAAAGGCAGGAAATGCAGCGATTCGATGGATATTAAATTTGATTCGGTTAAACTGTGGCAGCCAAGCGATAAACAAATCGAGGCGCTGTTCAGCAAACCGGAAAAGTAGTTTTGAGATTAACCGCGTGGGCTAAGAGCCCACCCTACAAGTATTATAAAAGTTTTTTATAAGGGGATAAAAAAATGAAAACGATAAAGATTGGTTTAATGTGCTTTTTTGCCTTTGGATTGCTGGTTTGCGGCTGCGCCGTTACGCCGGAGAAGCCAAAAGGAAAAGCGGTTTTGTCCATTGACTCGAATGAGGCTGTTGCCATTATGAAGGAAAAAGATTCGAGCATTCAGAAATTTTTTGATAAATCGTATGGCTATGCCGTGCTGCCGAAAGTTTTTAAAGGAGCATTTGTGGCTGGCGGAGCATACGGCAAAGGCGAAGTCTATGAGCAGAACCAAATGGTCGGCTACTGCGATATGACGCAGGCTACGCTTGGTTTTTCATTCGGCGGGGAATTTTTTCGCGAGATAGTATTTTTTCGCGACAAGGAAGATTTAGACAAGTTCAAATCCGGCGAGTTCACATTCTCGGCACAGGTAACAGGCGTTGTGCTGAAGGCCGGAGCGGCGGCGAAGGCCGATTACAAGGCCGGTATGGCTGTGTTTATCGCGGCTGATTCAGGGCTGATGGTTGACGCTTCTCTGGGCGGGCAGAAGTTCAGCTACGAATCGAAAGTTATCTTAAAGAAAGCTGAATAGCAGGATTTAAAGCAGTTTCAAAATTTCATCAACCGATTTTACCGTTGCGCCCTGATTTTCGATAATGACGCTTCGGCCATTTTCGGCGATTTGTTTTGCGTATTGGGGGTCAGAGAGGCATTTTTTTACCGCGACGAAAAGTTCATCGCCGCTGCCCACTTCAATCGCTCCGTTTTTGGCCAGCAGCGCATCGACCGTTTGTTTGAAATTGAACGTATATTTGCCGAAAATTGTGGTTTTGCCCATCGCAGATGATTCCATCATATCCGAGCCGCCCATCGGAACAAGGCTTCTGCCGACAAAGACAACGGTTGAGAGCGAGTAAAATTTTCTCAAATCACCCATCGTATCGCCGAGAATGACGGAATCTTTTGGAGCGGAATTTTTTTGTTCGCCGGATTTTATTTTGCTGTATCGGGTAATAGAAAAGCCGTATTGTGTTATCAGCGAGGCGACTTCATCAAAGCGTTCGGGTTTGCGAGGCACGACGGCAAGTCTGACATCATCAAAGGCCTGCCCGGCTTTTAATTTTTTAAACGCATCGAGGATGATAGCTTCTTCGTCAATTCCTGTTCCGCCTGCGACGAATAAACGCTGACCTTCTATATTAAGCTGCTCGGCGAGTTTGTCTGTGCCGGGAATGTTTTCTGCGGTGTCAGCGGTGTCATATTTGAGGCTGCCTGTAATAATCGCGGATTCTTTTCTGCCGCCAAGAGCGATGAAACGCTCGGCGTATTCCGCGCTCTGGGCGAGGAATAAGGCGACTTTACTGAAAACGGGTTTTACAAGCGACTTTATGAGTTTGTATTTCGGGAAGCTGCGGTCGCTGATTCTGCCATTAATAACAACGACAGGTATGTTATTTTTTGCTGCGTAAAAAGTGAAATTCGGCCAGACCTCAAGCTCCATCAGCAGACATAGAGCCGGTTTTAAATTTTTAAACGCCCGGCGAATAACACAGGAAAAATCAAACGGATAAAAGAAAACGCTTAATTCGCTGCCATATAATTTTTCGGCACGTTCAAAGCCTGTGTCGGTTGTCGCGCTCAACACGACCTCGTAATCCGGCAGGCGTTTGTTCAGCTCGGCGATGATGGTTTTGGTCGCGTTGACTTCTCCAACACTGACGGCGTGAATCCAGATACATTTTTTGCCCGGCTGTTTTCTGGCGACTTTGCCGAATCTCTGCGCCCAGCCTTTGCGATACCGCTGCTGTTTTATTGCGCGGTATATGATTTTCGGGCTGTACGCAAGCAGAGCGAAAAAATATATTATATCGAGAAGATAGTTCATCATTTTTTTATTTGACAACAGGAACGCTGATGTTAAGCTCGTTCGGCGTTACTGTCAAGACTAAAAAACTGAACTATATATAAGAAAAGGAGTTATGTAATGGCTGTCGTCGATATGCCGCTGGAAGAACTTAAACTGTATAAAGGCAAGAATCCCCGCCCTGCTGATTTTGACAAGTATTGGGAAAAAGCTCTTGCGGAAATGAACAGTGTTAATCCGAAGCCGGCAATTACGAAAGCGGATTTCAAGTGTTCATTTGCGGACTGTTTCGATATGTATTTTACCGGCGTGAACAGCGCGAAAATTTACGCGAAATTACTGAAACCAAAAAATAAGACCAAATGCCCTGCCGTTTTATTATTTCACGGCTACACAGGCTCATCGCATTCGTGGAGCGAGTGTCTTGCTTATGCTGCGCAGGGGTTTGTTGTCGCTGCACTTGATTGCAGAGGCCAGGGCGGCAAATCACAGGATACAACACAAACGTTCGGAACAACTTTTCACGGGCATATAATAAGAGGACTTGACGATTCGCCGGAAAATTTAGCATTCAGGCAGATTTATCTCGATACGGCGATGCTGGCGAAAATCGTGGCGGAACTTGATGAAGTCGATGAGAAAAGAATGGCAGCGATGGGCGGCTCACAGGGCGGAGGGCTGACGCTTGCGTGTGCGGCTCTTGTGCCGGGGATTAAAAAAGCCGCACCAATGTACCCATTTCTTTGCGATTACAAGAGGGTCTGGGAAATGGATTTTGGGACGGGCGCTTATATTGAGATTAAAGATTATTTCCGCAAGTTTGACCCGCAGCATAAAAACGAAGACCAGATTTTCAACAAGCTGGGCTACATAGATATTCAGCACCTTGCCAAACGGATAAAGGCTGAAATTCTTATCGGGGTCGGATTGCGGGACGATATTTGTCCGCCATCGACGCAATTTGCCGCTTATAATAAAATGAAATGCAAAAAACAGATGCTCATTTATCCCGACTTCGGCCACGAAGGCTTGCCGGGCTTTAATGATATCGCGTTTCAGTGGCTTAGCAAAATATAAATCAGTCTTTTGCCTGTGTTTCCATTATGGAGGCTGCGTTGAGGCTTTCCTCGATTACTTCCTTTTTGAGGTAAATCGGCTCGATAAGTCGCCGAATTTCGGGAAGCTGTTTTAAAAACATAAGCATCGCGGCGATACTGAAAAAGCCGCTGAACAGGAGCGTTTTCGGAGCGCCGATATGTTCGGCGACGATGCCGGCCAGAAGATTGCCGAACGGAACCATACCTATAAAAGACATCGTGTGCAGGCTCAACACTCTGCCGCGCTTGTCGTCGTCAACTATGGTTTGCAGGATTATGTTGACTGATGCCATTTGCACCATAACGCCAAACCCCGGCAGAACTATCAGGCAAAGCGAGAGCCAGAGATTTGTTGAAAATGAAAAACCGATAATTCCCGCGGCAAAAATAACCGATGCTATGATTATTAAATTTTCCAGGCCTCGCACTGATTTTCTTCTTGCCAGAATAGCGGCACCGACAAATGCTCCCGTGCCGATGGCAGCCATAAGAAAGCCCAACGTTCTTGAATCGCCGTGAAGGATAACCTTTGCAAAAACTGGCATAAGCACCAAATACGGCGTTGCGAAAAAACTTGTAATGGCGGTGTAAATAAGGATTGTGCGTATGGGCGTAAATTCAAAGGAGTATTTTAGGCCTGCTTTTATTCCGGCCAGAATTGAGCCTGTCTGTCTAATTGCGGGCGGACGAGTGATTTTCATTGCGTACAGAGCGAAAATCACAGCGAGAAAACTTATGCCGTTCATAAAAAAGCACGCCGCTTCGCCGGTGTAAGCGATGACAAACCCTGCTATCGAAGGTCCGAGGAATCTTGCCATATTGAACAGCATCGAGTTGAGGGCGACGGCGTTGGGAATGTCGCTGTCGTTGTCAACCATTTCAAAAACGAACGCCTGACGTGTCGGCATATCGAAGACATTAATCATTCCCCGCATCAGGCTTAAAATTATCAGCAGCGGAATCGTCGCCAGATGAAAAAATACAATAGCGGCCAGAGCGAAAGCCTGGAGCATAGCGAGGAACTGCGTGAGCATTACGATATTTTTTCTCGACCAGCGGT
>MHXU01000124.1 GCA_001824555.1 Planctomycetes bacterium GWC2_45_44 | reverse complement strand
GTCGGAAAACTTAACCCTCGACCCTGCGACAACAAAATCGAAACCATAAAAAATTATAAATTTGCCGTTTGTTTTGAAAATGTCGCGTATCCCGGTTATATTACCGAAAAAATAATAGACTGTTTTGCCGCGGGCGTTATTCCGATATATCTCGGCGCGCCGGATATTGCTGATTTTATTCCCAAAGAAGCATTCATTGATATGCGGCAGTTTGATGATTTTAGTCGGCTTGATAGGTATCTTGAGAATTTAACCGAGATGGAAGCGAATAAAATAATCACTGCCGGTCAGGATTTTCTCAAATCTCCCGTCGGCGACAAATACAGCTTTGAAAGTTCCGCGGAATTTATGTTTAAATTGTTATTTAATGATAAAAACTAATTATTGCTGGAGAATCTAATGGCGAAATCTATCAGGAAGAAGATATTTAAGGCTCTTAGGATTGAGGAATATCCCAATCTCAAAAAGTCGGTGTTTGAACTTAATAATATCGGCGAACTGAAAAAGCTGTTCGGCTGGAAGGACGACGCAATCCTAAACGATAAGAGTGTATATGATTTTGGTTCAATCGAAGACATAAACGAACGTCGGATTCGCGATGCCGAAAGCATAGGCACAGTTTGTCGAAATATCGCCAGAGGAACATTTTTGGAAATCGGAACATCTACGGGAATCGGCACGGCATTAATGTCGCAAAATGCGCCGGAAGCTAAAATTTATACAGTCAACATTCCCCCGCGGGAGGCGGAGGCCGGCGAAGGCGGAAAGTATATAACTCACGCTCTCGAAAATGAAGAAATAGGAATATACTATAAGAAGCTTGGATTGAAAAACATCACACAGATATTTGCCAATACGGCCGTATGGACGCCGGATATTGGTACTATTGATGTCGCATTTGTAGATGGATGCCATGATACTAAATTTGTTTTTAACGATACGCTGAAAATTATCAGGTGTATGAAACCGGGTTCGTTTATTTTATGGCATGATTTTAATCTTGAGTTGGCGCAAAAGCGGAGCTGGATTCGCTCCGTATGTCTGGGCGTCGATAAGCTGTATGAAAAGGGATTGCTTAAGGGAAGAATTTTTCATTTGAAGGATTCTATTGTTGGTGTTCACAGGATAGAAGGGTAAGTTAAGGCTCAAAACCAATATGAAAAAAATATTAAAAAGATGGACTCGTCCGCTGATAAAAAGCAATATATTAAGCGGTCTAAAGCAGTATAAATGGTTTATCGGCGATTGGCGAAAGTACAAAACGCTTGATGGCGCAGAGCAGCTTTGCCTCAAAGATTCGTACCCATGTCTGTTTGACAAATGCGATAATTTTTCGCCGGGCAGTCATTATTTCTATCAGGATGTCTGGGCATTTGCAAGAATATATAACTCAAAAGCGCCTCTGCACGTTGATGTTGGTTCAAAGGCCGAGTTCATATCTTTTTTGACGGCGATTACAAATGTCGAGTTTATTGATATTCGACCTTTAGATGCGCCGTATCTTAAAAATCTCAAAAGCATCGCCGGCTCTATTTTGCAAATGCCGTATAGCGATAATTCAGTAAAATCCCTTTCCTGTCTTCACGTCGCCGAGCATATTGGTCTGGGCAGATATGGCGACCCGCTCGACCCGAAAGGAACAATGAAAGCCGCTCGTGAGCTTGCGCGGGTGCTTGCGCCTGGGGGCAATCTGTATTTTTCGCTGCCGGTCGGAAAGCCAAAGATGTGTTTCAACGCCCACAGAATACATTCCCCGCAGCAGATACTTGAGTATTTTGCGGATTTAAAACTTGTGGAGTTCAGCGTATATAACGACCAGAAACAATTTATTGAAAATACCGACCCTGCAACGGCGGCGAATAACAAATTTGCCTGTGGAATGTTCCTGTTCACAAAATAAAGGTAGAATTTCACGGAAAAGCAACTTGTGTATTTCGGAAGCCGGGCTATAATGCGGGGCGATTTTCACAAAAACCGGTATCGAAGAGAAAAAGTTGAAAAAGCTTATTTTGTTCGATGAATGAAAGTAAAAATAATCAATAGGAGGTTTGGAAATTTATGGTTTATGATTGTTTCACTTTTTCCAATGAGCTGTTGGTATTAGAGATAAGACTAAACACGCTGGACGCCTTTGTGGATAAGTTTGTTCTGGTTGAATCTCCTTATACGTTTTCGGGAAGGCAGAAACCTCTGTACTACGACGCGGCAAAAGACAGGCCTGAATTTGCGAAATTCAAAGACAAAATAATTCATATTATTGTCGATGATATGCCGCTTATAAACTACTGGAAAGATGAAAATCAGCAGGAATTGCTTAAACGCGAGCCATATACGCCGACAACCGGCAAGCCTGCTACGGGTATTTGGCAAAATGAAGTTTTTCAGCGAAGCTGTATTAAACGCGGTTTGACCAATCTCCAGCCTGACGATATAGTTATTGTCAGTGACGTTGACGAGATAGCGAATCCGGATATTTTTCCCATTATTCACACTAAACAAAAACCCTGCGTATTGCGGCAAAAAGATTTTTATTGTTATCTTAACAGCCGCTGCAAGAGAAAAGACATATTTGCCTCATCGTTTTGCAGAGGCAGGGATTTTGTTGATGGTCAAATGGTGCGGACGCCGGGTCCGGACGTTGAACGCGAAATAATAGATAACGGTGGATGGCATTTTTCATATTTGATGACGACGGAAGAAATTGTCGAAAAAATAGAATCACTTTCCGTGATAAAATATGATACAGAATTTTTTAAGGACAGGAGCAAAATCGCCAAACGCGTAAAAGCCAAAAAAGACATATACGGCAGAAAGAAAATACAGCTTGTTATTGAGCCGTTGGATGCGCCGAAATACATATTGGATAGTATGGAAAAATTCAGGCCATACATAGCGCAGGAGGAAAAACATTCCGGCCTGCTCGGCTTTATAAAAAAACTTTTTTCGTAATATTTCGGAGAATATAAATGAATGTAGTAACCGCCAGCGATGCCGGTTTTTTTCACTGCCTCAAAGAGCTGGCTTGCAGCGTTCGTAAGTTTTACAATAAGCCGATAATCGTTTACGATATCGGCCTGACAGAGGAACAGAAAGCCCAGCTTGACGCGACTATTATCCCTATCGAAATAAACGAGAAAGTCAATCACAGGGGGCGTTCAATGCTTGGCAATACAGGCATCCCCAGTACGCGAGCCACGCATAAACCATTTTGTGTCAGCGAGTATTTCAAAAACTTTTCTGAACCAATGATTTTAGTCGATGCCGATTGTCTGTTCACCGCGAAAGTTGAAGAAACAGGCTTTGATGTAGGCGTTACCTGTTATAAATCCAAGAAAAGGGATGTTGACTATTATAACGGCGTTATCAATTCAGGCGTTATATTTTTTAACAGCTCGGCCCCAAAGCTCATCAATTTGTGGGCGCAGGAATGCGAAAAGGAATTGACTACGGATCAAAAAGCCCTGTCTGATATTCTTGATACGGATATTGACTGGAGCGTCTATAATAAAAATCAGGATTGCCTCGGCATCAAGGTGCGAATATTGGATGCAAAAATATATAACGATTTCCACCTGACTAAAAAAGGCAAAGTTCTTCATTTTATTAATACAAAACACGACAAGGACATTTATCCAAAGCTGATAGAAGGCTATAGACAGGGGAAGGATATACGCAAACTATTCAGACAAATAAAACGCGGCAAAAAAACATGGTATGAAAAAATTATGCGTTTGTTTAAAATTAATTGAAAAGGAATTGTAATTGGTTGATTTTACCGAAAATGCCGGCAAGGCGATATATCTTTCCATCGGACACGGCTTCGGCGATAACCTGATGGCCGCGGCGGTTATCTCTGGAATCAAAAGAGAATATCCCGATATGCGGATTTTTGTTTTCACAAAAAGGCGTTGGGAGATATTCGAGAACAATCCTGATGTAACCGCCTGCTGGAACGCCAGAACTATAATGAAGAAAAACCCATCGCTTTTCCAAAGAGCCATTCCGCTTACCGAATATACTTACGCGGATTTCAGAGATGCGGCAAAGGTACAAAATCTGATAGACCGTATGTATGATATTATCGGTATAAATGTTAGGGAACGAAATTATCAGCCCCGACTTTATCTGACACAAAAAGAACTGGGCTATCGCAAGTGGCGGCTGCAGCGGCTGAAACGTCCGTTAGTCGCGATTGCGCCATCAGGCAAAATTACCACAAAAATTCCAAATAAATTTTATGAAATAGAAAAGTGGCATGCAATAGCGGAGCTTTTGGCAAAAGAGAATATAACTTTTATTCAAATAGGCGACAGGGCTGAAGGGCCAAAGCTAAACGGCGCAAAAGACTGGCGAAATCTCGGATATAGAAAAACCGCATCTGTAATTCGGCACTGCGACGCTGTAATCGCTCATGAAGGTGGGATAATACATCTGGCGACGGCAGTTAATACGCCCTGTGTGATAATTTACGGCGGGGCGGAGAATCCAAAGGTCTTTGGCTATCCCTGCAATGTGAATATAACGGCGGATTTGCCCTGCGCTCCCTGCTGGTTAGACAAGCCCTGCGATAAGCCCATCTGCAGAGATATGATGACACCTGAACTGGTTGTACAGAAATTAAAAGATTTGTTAAAGCGAAACTATACTTTATAAGCAGCGGTCATCCCCGCAGATAGCGGCGAAGACAGCCGCTGCCTGTAAATCAACGACTATTCGCTTTTTACTTCCAGTTTTCTTTTTTGCGGCTGGGCGACGGCGGTTTTGGGAATCGTGATTTTCAAAACGCCTTTCCTCAATTCCGCCACGGACTTGCCGTCGTCGACGTTTTCCGGCAAAGCTATCGTCCTGCAGAACGAACCATAAGAACGCTCAATTCTGTGATAGTCTTTTTTCTTGTCTTCGGTTTCGGTTTTCTTCTCGCCTTTGATTACCAGAGCCTCTTTGGTGATTGAGATGTCGAGGTCTTTTTCGTCGATGCCGGGCAGTTCCGCAGAAACTGTAATTTCCTTCTCGTCTTCGCTGATGTTCATTTGCGGCATAAAAGTCGGTTCAGCAACCAATGCGCCAAACGGCTCAATATCAAAGCCTCTGAAGAAATCGTCGAAAGTTCGGTTCATTCTGTGCTGCAACGCGAAAAACGGATTTTCCGAATGCTGCTTTCTTTCGGCAAGCTCGTTCTTTTTGTTTTTCAATTGCTCTAACATTTTTTGTCTCCTTTCAAAATTAACTGTTTTTCAATTTCTTTCTATAGAGACATAAAATGCAAGAAGCGTGCCAGAAAACGGGCATTTTCGTAAGTCTTTGATTTGCAAAAAATAAGAAAAACCGGATATTTGGGGGACTGAAAAAATGACACCTTTATTGCGGACGTTCCTGCCAATTTGGCAATTATTTTCTTCTATTCCCTATACCCTATATTAAAATTCTTTCGCCAGAGCGATTCCCGGCGCCGGTCTGTCGCCGAGGATTGGCGTGAACGGCGCAAGTTTAAATCCGGCTATATTGAAATTTTTATTGTCGCCTGCGATTGCGTGGCCGACGACGTAACCAAGCACTCCGCCGAAAAGCACATCGGAAGCCCAGTGGTCGCCGGAATCCATCATTCTGTATCCGATAAAGCCCGCGGCCAAATAGGCGGGTATGCCGATTTTCGGGCCGTAAAATTCATCAAGCACCGCGGCTACGCAAAACGAACTGGAAGTATGCCCGCTCGGCCATGCCCAGCTTTTGCCGTTTGGCGTATCGTTTTGGACGATACCTTTGAGCATCAGGGTCGTCGCGCCGGTAACTGCCAAAGCCCGCATCATTATCCAGCTTCGCTGCATATTCAAATCGTCTTTTTTGCTTGAGGCCATCCAATACCATATTCCCGTTGCGGCGAAATGCGTTCCGGGATTGCCGGCCAAATCGGTAAATTTGTCAAGGTCTTCCGGAATCGAGCGGTGTTCCTCGAAATGGTCACCGATTTTTTCATCGGCTCTGTCGTGCAAAGCGATACTTCCGCCGCCTGCCATAAGCAGAAGCGTCAGATTGCCGCCGTCGAAGTATGTTTTTTTCGTATCTTCCCAAAAAACGCTCGGGAATTTTTTCGCGTCTTTCATAAAAATGCCCGTCGCAGGCGTATAACCCGACGAATACCCGCTGTTTGTATTCGCATCGTTCGGTTCGACCGCCGAGACAGAAAAATTAAAAACAAAAATCAAAAATACAAACAATCCATAATTTGCAATCCGAAATTTGAGATTCATTTCTCACTCCCATTCAATAGTGGCCGGTGGTTTTGAACTTATGTCATAGACTACGCGGTTTATTCCGCGAACTTCATTTATAATACGGCTTGAGATAATCGCAAGCGTGTCGTAAGGAATTCTCGAAAAATCGGCTGTCATAAAATCGGTCGTGTCAACCGAACGGACAGCGATGACATTTTCATAACTTCTCTCGTCGCCCATAACGCCGACAGTCGCGACCGGCACAAGCACGGCAAGCGTCTGCGAAACTTTTCTATATAAATCCGCCGACTTGATTTCGTCGATTAGAATTTCGTCAGCGTCTCGCAAAACTCTAAGCCGCTCATCGGTAATTTCGCCGATAATTCTGACTGCAAGGCCTGGCCCTGGAAATGGATGCCGCCAGACAATATGCTCCGGCAGACCGAGATATTCGCCGACAAGCCGAACCTCGTCTTTGAATAAATCGCGCAGCGGCTCGATGAGTTCAAAGCCCAGCTCTTTTGGCAGGCCGCCGACGTTGTGATGCAGTTTTATATTCGCCGCCAGATTGCCGTCTTTGCAGCCGGACTCGATTACATCAGGATAGAGCGTTCCCTGCACTAAATACTTTGCGTTTGGGATTTTTTTCGCTTCCGATTTAAACGCTTCGATAAATTCGTGGCCGATAATTTTCCGTTTCTGCTGTGGGTCGGTTACGCCTTTTAACTTGTCGAGAAACTGTCTGCTCCAGTCAACGACTCTCAAGTCGATGTGGAAATGGTCTTTAAATGTGCTTTCGACCTGCTGGCGTTCGTTTTTGCGCAAAAGGCCGTTGTCAACGAATATGCAGATTAGCCTGTCTCCGATGGCTTTATGCACTAACGCCGCCGCGACGGCAGAATCAACTCCGCCGGACAAGCCGCAAATTACATTGCCGCTCGGAGCCTGTTTTTTTATTTTTTCTATTGCCTGCTCTGCGAAATCGCTCATTTGCCAGTCGCCAGTGCAGTCGCAAATGTCGTAGAGAAAATTCTTCATCATCACATCGCCTTTCGGCGTGTGGCTCACTTCCGGGTGAAATTGCAGACCGTAGAATTTTTTCTTTTTATTGCGAACCGCCGCGTAAGGGCAGGTATTTGTTTTGGCCAGAGCTTCAAAATCTTCGCTTAATGATTCTGCCTGGTCGCCGTGGCTCATCCAGACTGTCGCCGAATCGGTAATGCCCGCGAAAATATCTTTTGAATCGGTTATTGTAATAGCCGCTCTGCCGTATTCTCTGCTTGACGCTTTTTTGATTTTAGCGCCGAGAACCTTGCAGCCCCATTGCATACCGTAGCAGATTCCGAGAATCGGCACGCCGAGACTAAAAATCTTTTCATCAGCCACGGGCGCATTCGGGGCATAGACGCTTGCCGGCCCGCCCGAAAGAATTATGCCTTTGAGATTTTTAAGTTTGGCAAGCTCGTCGAACGAAACGCTCGGCTGATAAATAATCGAATAAACATTATGTTCGCGCACCCGCCGGGCGATAAGCTGGCCGTATTGGCTGCCGAAATCAATGATGGCTATTAATTGATTACTCATAATTTTAAATTTACATTGCTATAATTATTTATTATTTCTATCAGATAAAACGGGTATTCGTTTAGCTTTTAAAAGTTTTGCGTTTTTAGAAGTTATAACACTTTCGCCTGTCTGTTTTTCTATTTCCAATCTTGCTTTCTTCGCCGCAAAGCCTCCTTCTCTGGCAATCTGTTTATTATCTTCCAGACCTTTTGGCGTTTTCTTTTTGGATATTGTCGTTGTCGAAACTTCAGCGAGCATATTCAATACCAGTTCGAGATTTGTCATGTTATCCCGCAGATTTTCTTTCTTCAGCCCCTTAAGCCTTTTGTAATCTTTCACGCTTCTTTCTGCCCACGCCCTCGTAATCTCGTCCGTCAATATCGCGTATTCCAGACCTTCTTTCATTCCGCGTTCGTGCCATTCGTCGGTCAATTCCCTGCGAACCTCGATACTCTTTAATCGTTGATTTATCCACTCTTTGGAATAACCTTTTTGCAAATATGTTTTCATTGCCCTGTCAAAAGCAAGTTCCGGGTCTTCGGTTTCCTCAATTCGTTCATATCCGATCTTTGCGAGCCATAATTTAAAAGGTTCAGCTTTCGGAGAAGGAATTGACTGAATTACACGAAGCAAATCTTCTGTAGAAAAACAGTCGGTTTCTCTTAATTTCCCATCAGGAGCAGTCATTTTCAACTGTACGATTTTTTCGTACACTTCACTGCCCTCGCTTTTTAATTTTCCTTTTAAATCGCTCCAATATCGCCTTGGAATGCTGGAATCCGTTAGGGATTCGATGATGTCAACAATGGAAAAATACCAAAGCTCTTTTCCTTCGTCATAGAATCGGCGAATTTGCTTTTGATTAAACAAAACTATTGAATGTGATTTTTCCATTTGAAGAAACTATACTGTATTCTGATTTTTAACCTTCAATCATATCTCTGGTGGAGTAGTTCGGCGCTTCTTTGGTAATCAAAATATCGTGCGGATGCGATTCGCTCACGCCCGCTGCGCTGATTTTCACAAACTTCGCGTTCGTTCGCAGTTTTTCAATCGTCGGCGTTCCGCAATATCCCATGCCTGCCCGCAAGCCGCCGACAAGCTGATAGATAAAATCGCCGAGCATTCCGCGATAAGGCACTCTGCCCTCAACGCCTTCGGGAACGAGTTTTTCCTTTGATGTCGTGCTTTTCTGACCGTAGCGGTCGGCAGAGCCTTTGACCATCGCGCCCAGCGAACCCATTCCACGATATTCCTTAAACTGTCTGCCCTTATAGATAACGAGCATTCCGGGGCTTTCGGTCAATCCCGCCAAAAGCGAGCCGAGCATTACGCTTGATGCTCCAGCGGCAAGAGCCTTTGTGATGTCGCCTGATAATCTTACTCCGCCATCCGCGATAATCGGTATGTCGTATTTATCCGCCGCCGAGGCACAATCCATAATCGCTGAAATCTGCGGAACGCCAACGCCACTGATTACTCTCGTTGTGCAGATTGCTCCGGGGCCGATGCCGACCTTGACGGCGTTCACGCCTGCCTTTATTAAATCGACCGTTGCCTCCGCCGTGGCGACATTGCCCGCGATGACATCGATATTGTGCATTTTCTTAATCTCGCTGACCGTATCAATTACGTTTTGCGAATGTCCATGAGCGGTGTCAACGACAATAACATCGACTTCAGCGGCGATAAGAGCTTCGATTCTCGCGAAATCCTTAACGCCGACCGCTGCTCCGACCCGCAATCTTCCGCGACTGTCTCTTGCGGCATTCGGATACTGCTGAACACGGTCAATGTCTCTCATCGTGATAAGGCCTGCCAGTTCGCCATTGCCGTTGACTAACAGGAGTTTTTCAATTTTATTTTTTCGCAGGACTTCCTTTGCCTGTTCGAGAGTCGTATCAGCAGAAGCGGTAACTAAATTCTTTTTTGTCATAACCTCGTTAAGCTTTACGGAGTTGTCTTTAAGGAATTTGAGGTCTCTGCGTGTCAAAATGCCGACAAGTTTTTTGCCCTCGACAATCGGAATGCCGGATACATTCTGCTCGTTCATTACTTCCAATGCCCGCTCAACAGTTTGGTTTGGCGAGAGCGTAATCGGGTCGAGAATCACGCCGTTTTCGCTGCGTTTGACTTTTGCTACTTCGCGTTTTTGCGATTCGATATCGAGATTTTTGTGAATGATGCCGATTCCGCCTTCCTGCGCCAGCGCGACAGCCAGCGCGGATTCGGTAACAGTATCCATAGCGGCCGAGACGATTGGGATATTGATGCGGATATTGTTTGTGAGCCTTGTCGAGGTGTCCGCCTGTGCCGGCACGAAATCGCTCTTTGCCGGTATCAGAAGTACATCGTCGAAAGTAATGCCTTCGAGGTTAATTTTGCCTTTGTGCATCGCCGTCTCCATAAAAACCGCGGTTCGATTATTTAAGTCGATTAGTATAATGGATTTAGCCGTTTAGTCAAAGGAAAATTGCAGATGGTTTATGACCTATTTTACTGCTGTTTGCAGGTTTTTATCGCATCCGGCAGGTTCATTGTCCCTTCGTAGAGCGCTCTGCCGACAATTGCCGCGGCGACAACCTTCGTATCGGCCAGTTTTTGGATATCCTCAATAGTCGTAACTCCGCCGGCTGCAATCACAGGCAAATTTACCGCACCGGCAAGTTCTTTCGTCCGTTCGACATTTGCCCCCGCCAGCATACCATCTTTATTGATGTCGGTATAAATAATCGCCGCAAGCGGCAGCGCAGCGACCTGCTTTACAAAATCTATCAGTTCTAAATTGCTTTCCTTTTCCCAGCCGTGCGTGGCGATTTTATTGCCCCGCGCATCGAGACTCAAAACGACTTTTCCCGCGAATTCCCGCGAGACCTCTTTGAGCCATTCAATATCATTGACGGCTTTTGTGCCGACGATAACTCTCGTAATACCCAGGTCGAGCATTTTTGCGATTGTGTCTCTGTCGCGAATTCCGCCGCCGATTTGGACGTTAAGTCCTTTAGCTTCCTGCAAAATTGCCCGAACGGCATCGACATTGACGCATTGCCCGACCCTTGCGCCGTCAAGGTCGATTATGTGCAGCCATTCTGCCCCGGCAGCGCGAAACTCAATCGCCTTTTTCTCCGGGCAGTCCTCATAATTTATATATCTGCTGTATTCGCCCTGAACTAAGCGAACGCATTTTCCATCGAGCAAATCTATCGCAGGTATTATGTACATTTTATACCAGGCCTTTCCGTTGTCAGTATATGGTATTTGGTCGTTAGTATTTAGTTATACCATTTTTGCTGATTTGTTAAATACCAAATACTAAATACTAAATACACTTCTTGTCGTCTTTGTTATTTCTTCAGCAAATTCTTCCAAAGGCATATTTTTTATTTCCGCGATTTTTTTCGCAGTGTAAATCAGCAGGGCGGGAGTATTTATTTTTTGCTTCCGCATCGGCTCCGGCGACAAATAGGGACAATCCGTCTCAATCAGCATTCTATTCAGCGGAACGATTTTTGCAGCCTGTCTCAATGCTTCGGCGTTT
The DNA here is from genome assembly GCA_001824555.1 of Planctomycetes bacterium GWC2_45_44. Taxonomy (GTDB): domain Bacteria; phylum Planctomycetota; class Phycisphaerae; order Sedimentisphaerales; family UBA12454; genus GWC2-45-44. Next base: position 8,333 of record MHXU01000124.1, on the reverse strand, counting down.
TTAAATGTTATAACGCCGGTGAACGAAAGATAAAAACCTTTTTCCAAAAGAATCTCGGCCTGTTTATTATCGCCGCTGAAACAGTGAAAAACAATCTTCGGCAAAGCATCGCCGAAGTCGTTTAAAATTTCCACCGTTCGTTCAAAGGCGTTTCGACTATGAATTATCGCAGGCAGCTTACAGTCCGCCGCCGTCTGGAGTGATTTAACAAAAAGCTGTTCCTGCTCGGCCTGATGCGAAAAATTATAATAAAAATCAAGCCCAATTTCGCCGATTGCGACAATTTTTTTATATTTGGCAAAATCAGCAAGCCGCTCTATGTCCTCTGGCTTGTACGTTGACGCGTTATGCGGATGAATCCCGACCGCGCCGTAAATATGTTCATATTTTTCTACAAGCTCGACAACTTTATTATTCTCATCGGAATCAGTGCCGATGGCAATACAATCGCTTACGCCGACATCGGCGCATTGCTTGAGGATTTCATCGAGATTGTCGATAAGCCCTTCGTAAGTCAAATGCGAATGCGAATCAATTAATTTCATATTAAAATGCGCTTGGATAATGTCGAATTTCCGGTTTGCCTTTTTCGCCGATTATGACAATCATAACATCGGATCGCAACGGAAAATCTTCGAGTCTGTGTTTCCTGACAAAAAACTTCGCCGCCCTTGTCATTCTGCTTTTCTTTGCCGCGGTAATCGCCCCTTCAGCCTCGGCGAAATTTTCAGTTGTTCTTGTCTTGACCTCAATAAAAATGACCGCCCCGTCAGGAGCGGCCATTATCAAATCTATCTCGCCAGTCTTGCACAGAAAATTCCGTTCAAGAAGTTTGAAGCCCTGCTTTTTCAAAAACTTCTCGCATAATTCCTGACCTTTCCGGCCTAAGCCGCGAATATCATTGGCCTGCGAGTTGTTTTTGCCAAACAGCACAATACCAACACCATTAAATGATTACGTCTGCTGTACGCGGGCAAGCGCAGCGGGCATAAATGACTGCAAACTGCTCAACGCGCAGGAAACAATACCTTTTGGTATTAAGCGCTTTGCGTATGCTCGGTGCGTCTCTGCGAAAGTTTAACGCCCTTGCCCGTGCGTTCTCTCAAATAGTACAGCTTTGCTCGCCTTGCTTTACCGCTGCGAATAGGCTTTACATCGACGACGTTCGGCGAATGCAGCGGGAAAATTCGCTCCACGCCTTCGTCGTTGACGATTCTGCGAACCGTGAACATCTCGTTGAGTCCGCTGCCCTTGCGAGAAATCACAACGCCGCTGAATATCTGAATTCGGGTTTTAGCGCCCTCTTCGATTTTGCAGTGTACGTCAACCGTATCGCCGATTTCAAAATACGGGGTCTTTGCTCTTAAACTTTTCTTTTCTACCGCGTTAAGTAATTCAGTTTTCACTGTATTAGCTCCTTTTATTTTTCAATCTTCATTTTTCAATTTATTTAACAAATCTGGTCTGTTTTTTTTAGTTCTTTCAATCGCCTGCTGTCTTCGCCATTTTTCAATTTCAGCGTGATTTCCGCTTAACAGAACATCCGGCACTTTCATATCTCTGAAAACTTCCGGCCTGGTGTACTGCGGATACTCAAGCAGTCCATCGCTGAACGATTCGTCCGCTGATGATTCGTCGTCGCCCAGCGCTCCGGGCAAAAGCCTTACCACCGCGTCAACAATCACCATTGCCGCAAGTTCGCCGCCGGTCAGAACATAATCTCCGATTGAGACCTGCTCCGCTCCGCTGCCGATTATTATTCGCTCGTCAAGGCCTTCATACCTGCCCGCGATAAAAATCAGCCGCTCTTCAGCCGCGAATTCCTTTGCCATCTGCTGGTCGAACTTTTTACCCTGCGGCGTTAAGACTATCAGCCTGCCTTTTCGTGCGTCCTGTTTTTGAACGCTTTCGAGACAGTCGAACATCGGCTTGCACAGCATTACCATTCCGCTGCCGCCGCCGTAGGGCTTATCGTCAACCTTGCGATAACTGTCCTGCGTAAAATCTCTGATATTTGAAAGAACTATTTCCACTAAACCGTTCGTCTGCGCCCGCTTCAATATCGAAAAATCAAACGGCGAAGCGAACATATCGGGAAAAAGCGTAAGAATATCAATTCTCATTGCTTTTAGTTTCTGCCTTATTCGGCTTTTTTCTCGCCTTCAGCGGCGGCTTTGGCGGCAGCTTCTGCTTTTTCGGCTGCCTTCTTCGCCTGTGACCGCTGGGTGTTATCATAAACTTTGCCTTTTTTCTTCGCGACAAGCCTTGCGCGTTTTTTGCGTTCCAAGCTTTCCTGATAGCACTTGCTCACAATGCCGATTTTGCTGATGAGTTCAGCGGCTGTGTCGCTCGGAACCGCTCCAACGCCAATCCAGTACTCGATTCTCTCTTTATTGAGAACCAACTGTTTGGCCGGGTCCTTTTCGATGGGGTCATAGTGGCCGAGCTTTTCGAGAATCCTGCCGTCTCGCGGATTACGCGATTCGATAGCGTTGAGCCGGAAGAACGGCCTGTGCCTTCTGCCCATCCTCGTCAATCTGATTTTTACTGCCATTGTTAATTTCCTTTAAACTGTATATAAATAAATTTTCCCGACTCGCCCTGTGCTGTCAGGAAACACGTTAGCGCTGCAAAGCGTATCCATTTATAAATATCGCAAAAACGCCCGCGTCTATCTTCGCGTCGTCCGCGATTTTCTTCACCTGTTCATCGTTGAGCGTATCGGCGTTTTGCTTTTCCGATTCCGTCATTATCGCGACCGCTCGTTTAAGCTGCTCAACTTCGCCGCTTGTCGGACTGGCAAGCATCGCCAATTCTGCCGAGCCTTTATTATCCGCGAAAAAACTTCTGAACTGTTTTCCAAAACCGTCATCGGTCTTTTGCGAAATCTTTTCTAAAAACTCCGTCAGCGATAACTTTCCAACCGGCTTCATCGCCGTTTTTTCTTTCTTCGTTCTTTCGGCTTGCGCTTGGAACGCTGCTTAATTTTGCGTCCCTGGCTCATCATATTGCCGACCGTTTCCATTCCGCCGGCGGAAAATAGCGTCTTTAATCCGCCCATCGCGCCGCCGCTCATCGCCTTAAGCATACTCCGGCTGCGCTCGAACGTCTTTATCAATCCTGATACATCGTGTTGGTCTGTCCCTGAACCTCCGGCTATTCGCCTCCTTCGCGAGGGGCTGATTATATCGGGATTTTTTCTTTCTTCAAGTGTCATTGAGTGAATTATTGCTTCTATTTTTCCCATTTCCCCATCATCGATGTCCATACCGGCCAATTTCGCTCCCATTCCCGGTATCATCTTGAGCATATCCGCCATACCGCCCATTTTCTTGACAGTTTGCATCTGCTTTAGAAAGTCGTCAAAGCCAAAAGTGCCTTTGGCCATCTTTTTCTGCATTTTTTCGGCTTCAGCCGCGTCAAACTGCCCTTGAGCCTTTTCCACAAGCCCAACGACATCGCCCATTCCGAGTATCCGACCAGCCATTCTGTCGGGGTGGAATTCCTCAAGTTTGTCTAACTTTTCGCCAACGCCGATAAATTTAATAGGTTTTCCCGTAACCGCTTTGACGCTCAAAGCCGCTCCGCCGCGTGCGTCGCCGTCGAGCTTGGTCAAAATCACGCCGTCAAGTTCGAGTTTTTCATTAAATTCTTTTGCGCTGTTGACCGCGTCCTGGCCTGTCATCGCATCGCAAACCAAATAAATCTGATGCGGACTTGTTGCCTTTGCGACCTCGGCAACCTCTGTCATCATGTCCTGGTCAATGTGAAGTCTGCCTGCCGTATCGAGAATGACAACGTCATAACCATTGTCTTTTGCGTGTTTTACAGCGTTTTTCGCGACTTTTACAGCGTCTTTGGTATCCGTCTGGCTGTAAACATCTATTTCAAGCTGCTGACCTAATGTTATAAGCTGCTCGATAGCCGCCGGCCTTTGCAGGTCATCCGCGGCGAGAAGAATTTTTTTGCCTTTTGACTTGATTAGATTGCCGAGTTTGCCCGCGGTTGTGGTTTTACCGCTGCCCTGAAGACCCGCCAGCAAAATCACCGTCGGCCCCGGCGAAACATAATAAATCTTCGAATCGACCGGCCCCATCAATCGCGTCAGCTCGTCATTGACGATTTTTACAAAAACCTGCCCCGGCCGCAATGCTTTTATTACATCAGCACCCATCGCCGCATCGCGAACGTCTTTACAGAACTGCTTTACTACATGGTAGTTAACGTCAGCTTCAAGCAGAGCCTTGCGAACATCGTTCATCGCGTCCGAGACATTAGCCTCGGTTATCCGAGCCTTGCCCGAAATCGTGCGAAAAACATTAGTAAATTTTTCTGTCAGCGTATCAAACATAAGAGGTCGGATTCTATCTAACTCGGCGGTATTTTGCAAGTTATAAACAAAAGGCACAATAAAGACATATAAAGATGTATATTTTTTGCGATTGGTATTACACATTTTTTGTGTACAATGCCGGCGCGGATATGGTCGAAACCGACAGTTTCGGCGGCACAAGCTACAAGCTGGAACACTACGGGCTGGCAAATTGCGTTGGCGAACTGAATATGGCCGCTACGAAAATACCGGATTGGAAGTAATTTGCACGTTCACATTTGAAAAGACCGCGCGGGGCGAGTATCGCACGATGATGGGCGTAACGCCTGCCGACGCGGCCAAAGCCTCGATTGAGGCCGGTGCCCACATCATAGGCACAAACTGCGGAAACGGAATCGACCGTATGATTGAGATAGTAAAAGAGATGAGAGCGGCCGCGCCAAACACGCCGGTACTCGTCAATGCCAATGCTGGTCTGCCGCAGAATGTTGACGGCGTTGACGTATTTCCCGATACGCCGGAAAAAATGGGACAGATGACGGTCGAGCTTGTCAAAGCCGGCGCCAATATCGTTGGCGGATGCTGCGGAACCACGCCCGCTCACATCAGCGCAATGAAAAAAGCTGTAAAATGATGAACGATAGATTTGAAAGAGTGCGCTTGCCCGTCTTCGGTAGTATAAATAGCAATGTTAGATTCTCGCTCGTCCCCGCGCGGGCGGGAATCCATAATTTCAAATCCATATTATCAGCGCGTAGGGTGGACAGATTTTCTGTCCACGCGGTTTACTTTAAAATCTCATCGGCGGTCGTTCAGCCCCGTCATCTTGTATGACGGGGTTCGTTGTCATTGCGAACAGGCCGTAGGCCGACACAGCAATCTCGCCTCTTTCACACTTTTCGTGATATTCTCACTTCTTTTCTTTATACTTTTCCCATATTTCCCACAATTTCCGGATTATTTCCGGATTCGTAAGTCCCTGTTTGTTTTCCAATGCAGTTCCCGGTTTCAAAGAAAAATCGCCATTTTCGAAATCCGCAAAACAAGGGTCTGTCAATATGGAATTTGCTGTCTTGTCAAAATTTTCAGTATCAACCTTATTCTGCCAGAAAGTATTCATAAGCGATGTGTTGCCGCCTTTCCCACCTTCCTTGAACATAATCCAGCCTTTTCCATTACTCTGGAATATATTATTCTGAATCACAAAACTGCACGAGTCCCGAAAGTCAACGCCCGAATAATTGTTATCCGCGATAACATTGTTTTCTATCTTCATATTTGAACTCGCAAAACCGCTTATGCCTGTCCCGTTTCCTATGATGCCATTGTTGACTATGGAGCCTTGAGCGCTTTTATTGCCGAGATATACACCTCTGTTTTTGTTGTTTATAATCAGATTGTCTCTCACTTCTAAATGTCCTCCCGTACTGCGAACGGCATGATATTTCGAGCCGGCGATCACATTTCGCATAACCTCAACTTTCGCTCCGGAATAAACCATTATTCCCTGATGGCCGCAATCCGCAATCAGACAATCCTGAACAACTCCTTCGGTGCCGTCTCCATAGTTTATCACATACTCAAATCCTTCAAACTGGCAATTGCTTACAGTAAGTTTGGAAAAACCATTAGCTCTGACCGCCATCGGACTTCTTAGGGAATTACCTAAAGGATTGAAAACGCAATTTTTCACTTCAACATCGCTATCTTTCACTCCTAACGCAAAAGGCTGTTCAGTTTTGTCGCTTGTCGCTAATTGCCATTTAATCGTTAAGTCTTCAATGGTTACTTTACCTTTGGCGTTGTTTATAAATATGGCAGGCCTATTCGCTTTTACCTCAAAAATACACTTTGCCTGCGATTGACCTTTCAGTGTTAAAGGTTTTGTAATTATAATCGGGTCGGTATAAACTCCGTCCGGCACTTCCACCATATCGCCAGCATTTGCGGAATTTATCAATTCCTGCACGACAGACGATTTTGAAGGCTGGTTTGAATCTTGAGCGGCAGCCGAAGCGGTTTTAAATTTAATGGGATAAATTTCCGCCGGCTCGCCATTGACACTTTTACAATTCTGATAGCTTGGGCAATTAATACTCATTTGGTATTCATAATTTGGATTAAGCTTAACATTTGCCACAAGCGTTCTTTTATTCAGCCAGCGTGGCTTGCCGAGAAGTTCTGGAAATTTTGGTCCGCCACCGCAAATTGAAAATCCTCCGCCATCCATATTCTGGTCGAACTCAATTCGGATTTGCTCCAGAGTGGGGGCGACATTTTCATTGCCGTTATCTGGAATTGCCTTGATTACTTTCGGCTTGTCGGCGAGAACAGTTACCGTCGCGGCCAACAGGAAAAACACAGTTACTCTCATTACTACTCTCGTCTTTTTCATTATGAACTCCTTTTACTGTTATATTGGATTGCTGACAATGGCCATCGAGCCGAGACACCTTTGCCAGCTATTATTATAGACACCGGATTATCACAGGTTGTTACACTAATTTTTTTTATTCTGAATTATAAATATCAGCGTACACCTATCAAGAGAAAACCTCTCTACTAAATTTCTCTGCGTAATCTGCGTCATCAGTGTAATCAGCGTTTCCGTTCTTTGTGCCTATGTGCCTTTGCGACTTTGTGCCCCCTTTTCAAAACTTCTCAAAAACCACTCAAAATCTGCAAAAACTCGACGATTTTTGCTCAAAACCGTTCAAAAGTCGTTCAAAATTTGAAATTTTTTGAAGAAATTTTACAAAATTTGCAATTTACTTGCGCGTTTGGCTGAAGTGGCTGTTCATAAGTCCTTTATTTATGTAGCCGATTTTGTCATAACTCCTTTATTTTCGATCCGCGCGTTTGGCTGACTTCTGACTGCTGACATCTGATGTCTGATGTCTGACAACTATTTTAATCCGCTTTAATCGCCCAGCGGAATTTGGCTGATGCGCTTCTCGGATTTTGCATAACCTCATTCCTTCTCGGCACAATCGCGTTCTGCGACGCGGTTTTATACACCCCCTCCTTAACGCCATCACGAAACGCCTGCTTGACCATTCTGTCTTCGCCGCTGTGAAAACTGATAATACCAATCTTCCCGCCCTGCCTAAGACAATACGGGGCAAGCCTTAACAACTCTCTCAAAGAACCAAGCTCGTCATTTACTAATATCCGCAAAGCCTGAAAAACCCTCGCCGCCGGGTGCAGCGAACCAAATTTGGAGCTTCGCTGCTGCTTCTTCCAGCTCGCCAAAGTCAGACCCTTAACAGCGAAAACCAATCTAACCAACTGCGGAATTTCCGTAATCGGCTGAACTGCCCGCTGATTTATGAGCATTTGCGCGATTTGCTCGCTGTCCGGCTCATCGGAAAACTCCCAAAAGGCCTTTGCCAACTCCTCCTGCGATAAGGTGTTAAGCAAATCCGCGCCGGTCAGTTTCAGACGACTATCCATTCGCATATCGAGCGGGCCATCGTGCTTATAACTCATTCCCCGCTGCGGGTCGTCAATCTGCATACTCGAAACGCCCAGGTCGGCGAAAATAATGTCGTAACCATCGAGATTTTCTTTAGTTAGCACGTTGGCGATGCCGGCAAAATTGCTGTGGTAAAAACTGATTTTCGCTTTTGCGTTAGCTAATCGAAGTTTGGTTTTTTCCATTTCAATACTGTCAACATCGAAAGCTATCAGTCTGCCGGCAGGGGCGATGCGGTTGATAAATTCCGATGCGTGGCCGCCGAAGCCCAGCGTACAATCGGCTATAACCTGTCCCGGCAAGGGTTTAAGGCAGCCTATGACTTCTTCGGTCAAAACCGGAACGTGCGAGCCTGCCGGCGTTTTGCCCTTTGCGTGTAACTTTTCGCGTAAGTCCGGATGTGCGGAGATGTTGCGTTCTTTGTATTTTTGAGCGAATTTTTTTGGGTGTGTGCCTGCGTATCTCGGCCTTCTGTGATGGCCGGGTTGACCTCCGCCGGGCTGATTAGATTCATTCATTTATAAA
>MHXU01000123.1 GCA_001824555.1 Planctomycetes bacterium GWC2_45_44 | reverse complement strand
CTGGCCAAAATGGCACAAAGTTCAGCTTTTGGCTGGCTTACCTGCCGGATTTCCGCAAAAAAACGGGCAATGGAGCTTCTTGAGCGGATGGGGCTTTCGGAGCGGATAGGCCACAGGCCGTTTCAGTTGTCCGGCGGCGAAAGGCAGCGGGTTGCCATTGCCAGGGCGTTAATGAATGAGCCGGAGCTGATTTTGGCAGATGAACCGACAGGAAACCTTGACTCACAGACAGGAAATGGTATTCTAAAGGTCTTTGAAGAATTGCACTCGGCCGGCCAGACGATAGTTATGGTAACGCACGATGAAAAAATAGCGTCCGGTGCCGGGCGCGTGATAAAACTGACCGATGGTAAAATCGCCGCCGACTGATTAGGAGTAGTTATGGCATTAAAAATATGGTTCAACGGTTCTCTTGTCGATGAGGCTAACGCCAAAGTGAGCGTTTTCGACCACGGTCTGCTTTATGGCGACGGCGTGTTTGAGGGTATTCGCGTTTATGGCTCAAAAGTCTTTGAACTCGACGCTCATCTTGCCAGACTTTATGAATCCGCCAAGGTCATAAGGCTGAAAATTGATATGCCTATTGCGCAGCTTGCCGAGGCGACCCGAAAAACAGTCGAGGCCAATGGTATTGTTGACGGCTACATTCGTCTTGTCGTAACGCGCGGCGTTGGTTCGCTGGGCATAAATCCGTTTGTATGCGACAAGCCGCAGATAATTATTATCGCTGACAGTATTCGAATGTATCCGCAGGAGCTTTACGACAGCGGTATGAAAGTTATCTGTGCCTGCACGATTCGCAATCATCCGCTTGCGATACCGCCGCAGGTCAAGAGCCTTAACTATCTGAACAATGTTCTTGCCAAGATTGAGGCTCTGGATGCCGGCGTGCCGGAAGCGATAATGTTCAATCACGAAGGCTTTGTCGCAGAGGCGACCGGCGATAATGTATTTATCGTTAAGAACGGCGTTATCTGCGCTCCGCCGATACAAGCCGGTTCTCTTGAGGGCATTACAAGGGCGGTAGTGATTCGCATAGCAAAAAGCGAGGGCATCGAGGTTGTCGAAAAAAATCTGACTCGATTCGACCTTTATGTCGCCGACGAGATGTTTCTTACCGGCACGGCAGCCGAAGTCATAGGCGTTGTCGAAATTGACGGCAGAGCGATTTTTGACGGCAAGCCCGGAAAGATTACACAGCTTTTGCGGAAGAAATTTTTCGATTATGCGCACGGCCGAACAAAATAAAATGACGGCAGGGGACGAAATTGTTTTGGGCGGCAGTATGATTGAAACCGAACTTTCAAAGGTCAGAGATTTTTTATCCGCGCAGGCTGATTGCCCGGAGGCAAAGCTCAAACCTTTTATGGATTATCTCAAAAATCGAAGCGGCAAGATGCTCCGCGCGCGAGCATTGCTGCTCAGCGGCAGATTGTTCGGCGAAATAAAACCGCTGCATATAAAATTAGCCGGCGTGGTTGAAATGATTCATGGCGCGACACTGCTGCACGACGACGTTATCGACAATGCGGGCAGCCGCAGATTTCAGGCGACGGCAAACAGCCTCTGGGGAGCGAATATGGCGGTTCTGCTTGGCGATTATCTTTTGAGCAGAGCGTTTGATACTGTCTCGGCTTTGGGCGATAACGACATTACGCAGTTCTTCGCTCAAATGGCGCAGACGATTTGCCGGGGCGAGATGCTCCAGAATGTTTTTCGCGGAGATTTTGCAATAACGCTCGAACAGTATTTGGACGTAATCACAAAAAAAACGGCCGTGTTTTTCGCCGATTGCTGTATGCTCGGAGCGATTGCGTCGGACGCGGACGAGGATGCCTGCAAGCAGTTATATGAGTTTGGAAATAATTTCGGCATCTGTTTTCAGATTGCCGACGACCTCGTCGATATTTGCGGCGTTGAGAATCAGACGGGCAAAAGCGTCGGCAGGGATTTTTCGAGTAAGACAATTACAATGCCGGTGATTTTCGCTTTGCGTCAGCTTGACGAGGCAGGGAAAAGTCAGCTTTTATTTCAGCTTGACAGCGAACAGCCGAATATGGCGCAGGTTCTTTCGATTATCAGGTTCGCGAAAGGCGTTGAATTTACGAATTCGCAGATTCAGGAATATCAGCAGAAAGCGTTGTCTGCGATTGAGAGTTTTAGCGGTTCGCCTGCTGCGGAGGAATTAAAAAAACTCGTTTTATCAGCGACGAAAACAACACATTAAGCCGTCAGATATTTCTTTAAATATCTTCCAGTGTAGCTTGCTTTGATGTTTATAATTTCTTCGGGTCTGCCCGCCGCGATAATTTGTCCGCCTGCCTGTCCGCCTTCGGGGCCTAAATCTATAATATAGTCGGCGATTTTTATAACATCGAGATTGTGTTCAATTACAACTACCGTGTTGCCGAGGTCGCAAAGCCGCTGCAAAACATTAAGCAAATTATGAATGTCGGCAAAGTGCAGGCCCGTCGTCGGCTCATCGAGAATATACATCGTGTTGCCTGTCGAGACTTTGCCGAGTTCGGCGGATAATTTGATTCTTTGCGCTTCTCCGCCTGACAGCGTAGTCGAGGGCTGGCCGAGCTGCATATAGCCAAGTCCGACATCACTTAAGGTTTTGAGGAGTCTGACGATTTTCGGGAAGTTGGAGAAAAATTTCAGAGCGTCATCGACCCGCATATCCAGAACATCGGCGATTGATTTGCCTTTGTATGTGATTTGCAGAGTTTCGGGATTGTAGCGAGTTCCCTTGCATTGCTGACAGATGACATAGACATCGGGCAAAAAGTGCATTTCGATTCTTTTTGTTCCCTGTCCCTGACAATGTTCGCATCTGCCGCCTTTGATGTTGAAACTGAATCTGCCGGGGTTGTAGCCTCTGATTTTCGCTTCCCGGGTTTTGGCAAACAGTTGTCTTATTAAATCGAATACGCCTGTGTATGTGATTGGGTTGCTTCTGGGCGTTTTGCCGATAGGGGACTGGTCGATTTCGATTACCTTGTCGATTTGGCCTGTGCCGAGTATGTTTTTGTGTTTGCCGGGTTTCTCGCCACAGTTGTATAATTTTCGTTTTAGTCCCTTTAAAAGTATTTCGGTAACGAGCGTGCTTTTTCCCGAACCGGAAACTCCCGTTATGCAGACGAAGGCGGCAAGCGGGAATCTCACGTCGATATTTTTTAAATTATTTTCAGCGGCACCTTTTATTTCGATGCACCGGCTCATTTTTATTTTGCGTCGTTTGATGGGCAGGGCGATTTGTTTTCTGCCGGAGAGGTAATCGCCTGTAAGCGAACGCGGGCAATCGCAGATGTCTTTGACGCTGCCTTTGGCGACGACTTCTCCGCCGTGTTCGCCGGCGGCAGGGCCTATGTCTATTACATAATCTGCGCTGTTGATGACATCTTCGTCGTGTTCGACGACGAGAACGGTATTGCCGATGTCTGTAAGGCTTCGGAGTATTCCCAGCAATCTGTCGTTGTCGCGCCTGTGCAGACCTATTGTCGGCTCATCGAGAACGTAGCAGCAGCCGACCAGACCGCTGCCGACCTGCGTAGCGAGTCTTATTCTTTGCGCTTCTCCGCCTGACAGCGTGCCGCTTCTTCGGTCGAGCGTTAAGTAGCCAAGTCCGACATCAGCGAGGAATTTCAGTCTTGCTTTTATTTCTTTTAAAGGCTGGGCTGCGATTAAAGTTTTTTCAGCATCGAATTGGAGCTGCTCGAAAAATTTCTGCGATTCTTCGACGCACATTTGCGTAATTTCGTTAATGCTTTTGCCGGAGATTTTGACGGCGGTGGCCTCTTTGCGAAGTCTCGTGCCGTTGCAGGTCTGGCAGTGCTGTTCAGAGAGGAAGCCGTGCAGTCTGGCCTTGACGTATTCGCTGGAGGTGTTTCGCCAGCGTTTTGTGAGATTGGGGATAACGCCTTCAAAATAAGTGCCGAATTTTTTTTCGGTTTCTTCATCTGTGCCGTGCATCAGGATTTTTTGAATGTCCGCCGGTATTTTCTCGAATGGCAGCGATTTGGTGATTCCAAAATCACGGCAGAATTTTCCAATCATTCTTCCGTAGAAGATGTTCATTCTCTTTCCGCCTTTTCGCCAGGCATCGAGAGCTCCCTCTTCGAGCGAGAGATTTTTGTCCGGCACAATTAAATCTTCGTCGAATTCGAGTATTGTGCCGAGCCCATCGCAGCTCGGGCAGGCGCCGTAAGGGCTGTTGAAACTGAAAAGTCGCGGCGAGAGTTCTTCCAGCGAGGCCTGCGGATGCTCGTCGCAGGCGAATTTTTCGCTGTACACGATGTCTTTCCAACCGCCGATGCCGCCGTTTTTTTTGTCGTCGCCCGGCTCCTGTGTCATTATCACGACAACACCTTCGCCGAGTTTTAAGGCGGTCTCAATCGAATCGGCAAGCCGGATTCGGATTGTGTCTTTTATGATAAGCCGGTCAACGACCGCTGCGATGTCGTGCTTTTTGTTTTTGTCCAATTTCGGCAGATTTTTTATATCAAGCACAACGTCGTCAACGCGGACGCGGACAAAGCCTTCGCGCTGAATCGTTGTGAAGATGTCTTTGTGTTCGCCTTTCTGGCCGCGGATGAGCGGCGCGCAGATTTGAATTTTCGAATCCTGCGGCAGCGACATTATGCTGTCAACTATTTGCGAGGCGTGCTGACTGCTGATTGGTTTGCCGCAAATCCAGCAGTGCGGCGTGCCTGCTCTGGCGAAAAGCACTCGGCAGTAATCGTAAATTTCGGTAGTTGTCGCGACGGTTGAACGGGGATTGCTCGTCGAGCTTCGCTGTTCGATTGCGATTGTCGGCGGCAGGCCTTCGATGTGTTCGACATCAGGCTTTTGCATTTGTTCGAGAAACTGTCTTGCATAAGCGCTTAGCGATTCGACGTATTTTCGCTGACCCTCGGCGTATATGGTGTCGAACGCCAGCGAGCTTTTGCCTGACCCGCTGATGCCCGTGATAACGACGAATTTATCGCGTGGGATTTCGACACTGACGTTCTTTAAATTGTGCTGGCAGGCACCGGTTATAATTATGGATTTCTGCATTACTTTACCTTCATCTTACTGACAGGCTCTAACGGTATAAAAGCCGGAATAAACCAATTTAGCCATTGTAGCAGAAATCAGTAAAGAATGGAAGAAAAAAGAAAGAATGAGTAATGTGGAATGTTTAAGCAGGAGCATAAGCGCAAAAGAGCACAAGTACATAAGACTTATGCCCTTATGCTCTTATATCTTATGCTCTTATTTTGGTTTCGCGTACCAGTCGGGGTCTTTTGCGAGTTTTTCGCGGGCCTCGGCGGTCATCATAGCGAAAGCGGGATTATCCGAATGCCAGGCGCGTTTTTTGAAGTCGCCGTCGCGCATTTTTTCCACTTCGGCGGCGGCATCTCTAAAGTAGCTGCCATAGATGTGCAGCGAATCTGTGATGTCAACATATCTGCCGATGGTTACGGGCTTTTTGATTTTCGCGGAGATTTTTTCTGCGATTATTTTTTGCAGGTCGGTCATCGCGTAAGCGTTCATAAACCACGCTTTATAGAGGTCTCTGCTTCGCCAGTGCGTATTCATATTCAGACAGAATCCGCCTGTTGAGTTTTCAATCAGTCTGCACCATATTCGCTGAAGGCATGGCGGGTCGTCTGTTTTTACATCAGCGGTCGGCATCCAGGTAATCGCCTGCGACCGGCGTGAAAATGTCGTTTCTGCCAGCGAATCTATTATGTACTGAATCTGATTTATTTTAATAAACGGCTTTGGCGATTTTGGATTTCTTATGTCCTCCACCGGACTGTAAGCGAAAAGCCTTTCGTGATAGGTGTATGTCCATTTGCCCGCGGCGGGGTCAATCCAGTGGTCGTGAATGCCATCGACAACTTCCTGACGATATGATTCGAGTTCTTCCGGGCCGCCCGGGAAATTTTTGTGGATTCGCGGCTCGGCAAACGGCTCGGCAACGGTAATCATTACAGTCGCGTCCTTGCTCGGCGGGTCGCCGGGTTTGTCGTAAGCGGTTTTTATTTCTATGCCGTCGTCCCAGACAGCCAAAACAGCGGCTTCCCATGCTTCGGGCAGACAGCCCGCGTCAATGCTGATTACCGGTATGTTGCTCATTCGACCTCCATATCTTTTAAAACCCTATACCCTATAATCCAAGTTCCTGGTCTGTCAGGTTAAATCGTGCGCGAAATCTTTCCGGCGTTTGGCGCAAAAGCACCTGCGCCTGTGTGGCATATTTTGTATTCGGATAATCTTTCATAACAGTTCGGCACATTTCAATTGGTTTGGCGTAAGTGTGGAATTGAAGTCTGTTGCCGATTTTGAAAAACTGCGTGGCGGTTGACAGAAGCTGTTCGGCTCGCGGGTCAAAAAAATCGTCGTCCTGTTTGGTTGTCGCAGGAATGGTAATAATTTTTTGCCCGCCCTGCTGACTGTTGTTTGAATCCTGCGAAACCGCCGGCATAACGGCCTGCTCGGCAGTTTGCTGATTAGGCTCCGGCTTGACGGCCGGCTGCTTGTATTCAACCACGGGCAGATTTGCGTCAACCTTATTAACGTCTTCCGGGCTGTTGAGGATTGAATCGATAATCATCTGCGGCAAAAAGCCATCGACTCTGCCTGCGTATCTGATTGTGGAATCGGGCGCGACTATTACCAGAATCGGCTCATCGAGATTTTCCGATATCAAAGATAATACCGATTGAGCAGGAGCGGGGAAAACAGTCTGCCATTTTTGCGGGTTTTTTTCGAGCCAGTTTATGATATTCGCTTTTTTGGTCTGGTCATTGAAATTTATCGCGGCAAAGGCGGTGCGTTTGTCTCTTGCGAATACCGCCTGCAATTTGGCGAAATCGTCAAACGCCGGTATATGTTTTATCTGAATATCCGCCAAAGGCTGCTCCGGCATCATTCCAGGCTGCATTTGCTCGGCGGGCATCGGCTGGCCGGGCATTATTCCGGGCTGCATCGGCATTGGCATAGGCATCGGTTGCGGTTGTGGTGTCGGCTGTGCTGAATCCGGATGAGCCGAATCTTCGAGAAAATTCGGATTTACAGGCGAAACTCCTCCAGCTCCTGGGGCTATCACGGGGCTTGGGCCGCCATTGGCAGGCTGGTTTTGCGTCTGCTCAAACTGCGGCTGGGCAGGTGCGTTTTGTTCCTGTGCGACTGCCGGCGTTTGTGTGTTTGGTTCGTTAGGTTCAACTTTTGGCACAACCGGCGCAAAATGGTCTAACTCGGCTGAATCTATTTTCCACAGCATAACGCACAGCAATCTGCCAGCCGATTGCAGCGAAGGCAGGTTTGAATCCAATGGCAAAAGATTGCTGTCATAAGTTTTGCCGATAAGTTCTATTCTCACGGCGTTGACATCGAGCGCAAGTTCGCCTGTTGCCGTTGACGATGCCGCCTGCTGGGGCATACCCATCCCCGGCATTCCAGGCATTCCCATTCCAGGCATACCCGGCGTTTCGGTTTCAGTTTCGGCTGCCTGCGGAGTTTTGCGAGTTGGCTGCGAGCCGGCAGTTTCGGTCAACGCTGCCATCATAGTCGCGTAATCTTTGTAGAGCAGCGAAAACGCAAGGCGGGTCTTGAGGGCGTTTAAATTTTGCGGAAAGACCTTTTGCGCGGTTTCGGCCATCTTTAAGGCCTTGTCATTTTTCTGGTCAAAATAATAAACCCACGCTGACAAAGTGTGATAGACGCTTTTTTGCGAATCGTTAATCACCATCAGATATTTTTTGTTTTTCAGTACCGCTTTTTGCAGTCCGTTGAGTTCATTTTTGGGCGGGGTCTGGCAGGCGTTGACGTAGTTGATAATTTTTGTGTAATTGGCATCGATTTCCGTTATCGCGGCCGTAGATTCCTGCTGAAGCTGCTGGATTTTTTCCTCTCGCGTTTGATAACGGGGGTTTTTGCCGCCGGTCGTGCCGGTTGCGCCGGGCATACCCATACCCGGCATCTGCGGCTGCCCAACAGCGGAAAAACCAATGTCGGTGAATACTGTAAAAATGACGATTGCTGTGATGAATTTAAGATTACCCAATTTACCCATAATTTTATCCATTTTTTACTTAAAACAGGCTGAATAGTATAGTAGTATAATACCAATTAAGGCTTTGGCTGAAAAGGTAAAAATTAGTCAATATGTTGACAAAAAACACCTACAATAGTGCTGGAAATTGTTGAGGTCTTTATGTTCACGGGAATTATAGAAGCTGTATGCAGGGTGCAGGGCGTTTCGGCTGTCGGGGGCGGACTGAAACTTGCCATCGAAATGGGCAAAATTGCGCAAGAAGTCAAAATAGGCGACAGTATCGCTGTCAACGGCGTTTGTCTTACCGCGTCAGCGATAAAGCAAAATAATGTCGAGTTTGATGTGAGCGGCGAATCGCTTGCCAAAACGACATTGCAAAAATTGAAAGTCGGCTCGCAGGTCAACATCGAGCGGGCTATGCGCGCCGATGCCCGATTCGGCGGGCATTTTGTGCAGGGGCATATTGATGCTGTCAGCAAAATCTGCAAAACCCAAAAAGAAGGCGACTTCTGGCGGTTTAGTTTTGCCGTCAGCGATGAAATTAAAGGCGGTCTCGTTGCCAAAGGCTCAATCGCGATTGACGGCGTGAGTTTGACGCTCGCGGAGATTGATAAAAATAATTTCATCGCTGCGATAATTCCCGCGACGTTCGAGAATACTATTTTCAAAAATTATAAAGTCGGCGATTCGGTCAATATCGAAACCGATATACTTTGCAGAATTGTAAGAAGCCAGCTTGAAAATATGCTGCCGGGTAAAACAATGACGTTCGATAAATTAAAAGAAATGGGATTTTGAGAAACAGAACTCAATGCCTGAAAACAGGAATAATTTTGAGCCGCCGATAGTAATCGGCATAACGATGGGCGAACCTTTGGGTATCGGGCCGGAGGTTGTCGTCAAGGCGTTATCCGACCCGCTGCTTCGCCGGCAGGCCAAGTTTATCATATTTGGTATGGATGAGTTCCTCGAATACGCCGCCGACCTTGCGGAAATCGAGCCTTACTGGCTGCGTCATCAGCACGAAAAAATCTCGCGCGATTATCCGAGAAACGTCGTCGTCGCCGATTATGATGATTATGCCGTGCCGGATAAAATCAAAGGCTCAAGCAAGCCCGGCGGCGAAGCATCGCTGCGGTTCTGCGTTGACGCGATTGATGCTGCAAAGGCCGGAATAATTGATGCTATCGTAACCGCTCCAATCAGCAAAGCGAGCTGGAAAATGGCCGGGGCGGAATTTCCGGGACATACCGAGCTTCTGGCGGCAAGGTGTAAATCGCCGCAAAAGGCGATGATGTTCGTAGCGGGGAATTTGAAAATTGCGCTGGCCACGATTCACGAGGCTCTTTTTGAATTGCGGAACAAATTTACAATCGGCTGCGTTTATAAGCCGATTGACTTGCTCAACATCGCGTTGAAGGAATACTTCGGCGTTAAGAATCCGAAAATCGCCGTTGCTGCTCTCAATCCTCACGCCGGCGAAGATGGCCAGTTCGGCGACGAGGAGCAGCGGATAATCGCTCCTGCCATTATGATAGCGCAGGAGATGGGCGTAAATTGCAGCGGGCCTTATCCGGCAGATTCGCTTTTCTTCAAGGCGGCTCGCGGCGATTTTGACGGCGTTGTCGCGATGTATCACGACCAGGCGATGATACCCGTAAAACTGCTCGCGTTCAGGGATGCGGTTAATGTTACTATTGGGTTGCCGATAATTCGCACGTCGCCAGCACACGGCACGGCGTTTGACATCTCCGGCAAAGGCGTCGCTGATGAATCGAGTATGAAAGCGGCAATTCGCCTTGCGATAGAAATGGCCAAATGCAAAAAACAGAACGCAGAGCACAGAATAGAGGCTGTAAAATAAACTATGTAAATGAGTAAATTTTAGAAAACTGCGTGGGCTAAAGCCCACCCTACAAAACTGAATTTATCACCCCCAAAACTCCGGGACAGTGCAATCAAACTGCCGAATATTGTTTAATTTTAGCTTATATCGTTTTTTTCATAGACAAAGAGAAAAAAAACATTACAATATGTCCCAGCGTTTAAATTTTAACGATTTAACAAATAGCAGGGCTATGAGGTAAAATATGAGTGTAAATTTAACGTCTGCAATCAAAGAGATATGCAAATTCTGCGGCAATGACCGTACACGAATGATGGATATTGTTCGTGCCGTTCAGCAGCAATTCGGGCAAGTAAGCGATGAAGCGATGAATTATATCGCAAAGTGCGTCAATTGTCATCGTGTTGAAGTCGAGAGTGTAGTGTCATTTTACGTGTTTTTATCCAAAAAACAAAAAGGCGGCGTGGTAATCCGTCTTTGTAATGACGTTGTGGATAAAATGAGCGGCTCGGAGGTTGTGGCAGAGGCCTTTGAAAAAGAGCTTGGCATAAAATTCGGCCAGACTACGCCTGACGGCAAAATCACGCTTGAATACGCTCCCTGTATCGGAATGTGCGACCAGTCGCCGGCTGCGCTGTTCAATGACGAAATTATTACATATCTTTCCACCGATAAAGTTAAAGAAGTTGTCGCCGACATTAAAAAGCATTACGACCCATCTAAACTAAAGCATCGGCTCGGCGACGGCCACAATGCCGATGAACTTGTCCATTCCTGCGTCCACAATAATATAAGGAATAAGGGCAGGGTGATTTTCGCCGAATTTAAACCGGAGGCCGGTCTGAAAAACGCGCTGGCTATGAGTTCCGTCGAGGTAATCAACGAGGTTAAGAACGCTCGACTGCGAGGCCGGGGCGGGGCGGGCTTCCCAACCGGAATGAAATGGCAGTTCACTCGCGGCGCAGCCGGCGAGAAAAAATATATTATCTGCAACGCAGATGAAGGTGAGCCGGGCACGTTTAAGGATAGAGTTTTGCTCACGGAGCGTGCTGATATGCTCTTTGAAGGTATGACAATCGGCGGGTATGCCATCGGCGCCGACGAAGGCATCCTTTATCTTCGCGGCGAATACGCGTATTTGAGAAAATTTCTCGAAAAAGTTCTGGCCGACAGAAGAAGCAGAAATCTGCTCGGAAAAGACATACTCGGCAAAAAGGGTTTTAATTTCGATGTCAGAATCCAGATGGGAGCGGGAGCTTATATCTGCGGCGAAGAGACTTCGCTTATCAGTTCCTGCGAAGGGTTAAGGGGCGACCCCAAAACAAGACCTCCATTCCCTGCCCAAAAAGGCTATCTCGGTAAACCGACTTCGGTCAATAATGTCGAAACTCTCTGCTGTGTGCCGAGAGTACTCGAAATGGGAGCAGCCTGGTTTGTTGAAGTCGGCTCGGCAGGCAGCCCAAGCACTAAGTTATTAAGCGTGTCCGGCGACTGCAAACAGCCGGGCGTTTATGAAATACCGTTTGGCGTTAAAGTTTCAGAACTTCTGAAGATGGTCGGCGCAGAAGACGCGCAGGCTCTTCTCATCGGAGGCCCAAGCGGTCAGATTGTCGGTTCGGCGGATTTCCAGCGAACTATCTGTTATGACGATTTGGCCACGGGCGGAGCGGTTGTGGTCTTTGGCCCGGAAAGAGATATGGTTGCCGTTGCAGCCGATTATATGGAATTTTTCGTTGAAGAAAGCTGTGGATACTGCACTCCCTGCAGAGCTGGAAACGTCCTGCTCAAAAAATATCTCGACAAAATCCTGACAGGCTGCGGCGAACCGGAAGACCTTGACATACTGCAAAAGCTCGGCGAAAGCGTCAAAATCACCAGCCGATGCGGATTAGGCCAAACCTCGCCGAATCCGGTATTGACGACTCTGAAAAATTTCCGAAAAAGTTATGAAACGAAGGTCAAAAAAACAACTAATGGTATGCAGCCGACATTTGATATCAGAAAAGCGGTAAAAGGTGCCGAAACAATCGCAAAACGGGATTCTGTGATTTTTGTAAAATAATAAAAAGGCCACAAAGACACAAAGGCACAAAGTTTTTATATATATTTTCTTCGTGTCTTTGTGCCTTAGTGGCTGAAAAATGAAAGGGTAATAATGAGCGACCAGATTACTTTTACAATTGACGGTGTGGAAGTAAAAGGCAAACCGGGCCAGACGATTCTCGAAGCTGCCGATGCTGCCGGTATTTACATACCAAGACTTTGCTTTATGAAAGATTTGATTCCTCACGGCTCGTGTCGTGTCTGCACGGTTTTCATTAACGGCCGGCCGCAGGCTGCCTGCACGCAGCCGATTACGGAAGGCGCGATTGTCGAAAACGATACTGCCGAGCTGAAAGAACACAGAAAAAATATAATTGATATGCTTTTTGTCGAGGGCAATCATTTTTGTATGTTCTGCGAAAAGAGCGGCAACTGTGAATTGCAGGCGATGGCTTACCGCCTCGGCATCTCGGCGCCAAAATATCCTTATCTGTTCCCAAAAAGAGATGTCGATGCCACGCATCCTGACATACTAATCGACCGGAACAGATGTATTCTCTGCGGCAGATGCGTTGAGGCTTCCAGAGACGTTGACAAAAAAACTATATTTGAATTTGTCGGCAGAGGCGCTGATAAAAAAGTAGCCGTCAACGCTAATGCTGATTTGAAAGATACCGATTTTAAGGCGACGGACAAAGCTGCCGATGTCTGCCCGGTCGGTTGTATTATAAAGAAACGTGTAGGCTTTGCGATTCCGGTCGGACAGCGAAAATACGATACAAAGCCAATCGGCTCGGATATTGAGGCCGGTAAAAAGTAAAAAAAGTTTTTTCTGGAAATAAATCAAAAATAAAAAATTAAATATAAAAATTGTGGATTGCCTTCGGCATACTATTTTTAATTTTTGATATGTCATTTTTATTTTTACATTTTGATATTTGATATTGTGGTATTTGTTATTTATGAGTCAAACTTCAAGAAAGTTTTAAGGGATATATAAATGTCAAAACCAAAGGTTGCAACGGCATCGCTGGCAGGCTGCTTCGGCTGTCATATGTCGGTGCTTGATATTGACGAGCGGATTTTAAAACTCATCGAACTTGTCGATTTTGATAAGTCGCCGGTTGACGATATAAAGGAATTTACCGGCAGATGCGCCGTCGGCCTGATTGAGGGCGGCTGCGCAAACGAAGAAAACGTTCGTGTTTTGCAGGATTTCAGAAGGCATTGCGATGTTCTCATTTCGGTAGGCGATTGTGCCACAATGGGCGGCATACCGGCGATGAGAAATAATATCCCTCTGAAAGAATGCCTTGATGAAGCCTATCTAAACGGCCCGACGGTATATAATCCCTCCGGTATTATTCCGAATGATAAGGAAATACCGCTGTGCTTGGATAAAGTTTATCCCTGCCACGAGGTTGTGAAAATTGACTATCATATGCCCGGCTGTCCGCCGAGCGCTGATACAATATGGCAGACATTAGTCGCGCTGCTTACGAATAAGCCCGTTGATTTGCCTTACGAACTTATTAAATACGATTAAGTCGTTGTGGAGTTTTGTAGGGTGGGCTCTTAGCCCACGCGGTTTATGAATAAATTATGGACAGTTTTTTGTCTTGGAGCGATAAAGTGAGTGAAAGCAAAAGAGTAATAATAGAACCCGTAACCAGAGTCGAGGGACACGGCAAGGTCTCCATTCTGCTCGACGAAAACAATAAAGTTACGCAGGCCCGGCTGCACATCGTCGAGTTCCGCGGCTTTGAGCGTTTCATTCAGGGCAGGCCTTACTGGGAAGTGCCTGTGCTTGTCCAAAGGCTTTGCGGAATATGTCCGGTGAGCCACCATTTGGCCGCCGCCAAAGCGATGGACAGAATCGTCGGCGCTGATAAACTCACTCCCACCGCGGAAAAAATGCGAAGACTTATGCACTACGGACAAATGTTCCAGTCGCACGCTCTGCACTTTTTCCATTTGGTCTCGCCGGATTTACTTTTCGGTTTTGACGCTGACCCAAAAATTAGAAACGTCATCGGCGTTGCGATTAAGTTCCCGGATTTGGCCGTTCAGGGCGTTATGATGAGAAAATTCGGGCAGGAAATCATCAAAGCAACCGCAGGCAAAAAAATTCACGGCACTGGCGCAATCCCCGGCGGAATCAACAAAAATCTTTCAATCGCCGAGAGAGACAGCTTCCTGAAAGACATTAAACAAATGCTCGAATGGTCGAGAGGCGCATTGAAAATCGCCAAAGACTACACCGTAGAAAATCTGCAAAAAATCGCCTCATTCGGCTCTTTCGACTCAAACCATTTGAGTTTAATCCGCAAAGACGGCGCAATGGATTTATATCACGGCAATCTTCGCGCGATAGATTCGCAGGGCAAAAAGATTTTTGACCAGGTCGATTATTCAGACTACACCGACTACATCACGGAAGAAGTAAAATCCTGGTCATATATGAAATTCCCATTCATCAAATCAATAGGCGCTGAAAAGGGCTGGTATCGTGTCGGCCCGCTGGCCAGGGTAAATACCTGTGATTTTATCGACACACCAGAAGCAGAGGCCGCGAGAAAAGAATTTATGGCTGTAACAAACGGAAAACCGAACAATATCACTATGGCCTATCATTGGGCGAGAATGATTGAGATTCTGCACTCGGCGGAAAAAATTAACGAGCTGCTCAACGATAAAGACCTTCAGGGAACAGACCTCGTCGTAAAGGGCAAACGCAGAAATGAAGCGGTCGGTCTCATCGAAGCTCCTCGCGGCACATTGTTCCATCATTATAAAGTCAATGACGATGACCAGATTACGATGGCCAATTTGATTGTTTCGACTACGCACAACAACGAGCCGATGAACAGAGCCGTCGCGAAAGTCGCCGATGAATATATCAGCGGCGTTCCCAAAATTACCGAAGGACTTTTGAATCGCGTTGAAGTCGCTATCAGAGCTTATGACCCGTGCCTGTCCTGCGCAACTCACGCGATGGGCAAAATGCCTTTAAAAATTACGCTCTACGATTATCAGGGCAACGAGATAACAAGCAGAACAAAGGAATGACAGCGGAAGTCAGTAAAGTATTATTGCTTGGCTTCGGCAATCCGGCAAGAGCCGACGACGGTTTGGGGCCTGCCGTTGCCGAGAGAATTGAAAAATTGAATCTGCCCGGCGTTACCGTTGATTCGGATTATCAGTTGACAATTGAAGATTCCGCTGCGGTTGCCGAGAATGATGTTGTTATTTTTGCCGATGCCTCGGTGAATTGTGCCGAGCCTTTTACGTTTGAGCCGCTTTTGGCTGCGGATGCCGCCGGCAGCTTTTCCAGCCACAGCGTTGAACCTGTCGAGGTTATGACGCTGGCAGGAAATCTTTTTAAGTCGAAGGCGAAAGCCTTTATGCTTTGTGTTCGCGGCTACAAGTTTGACGAGTTTGACGCGCCGCTTACGGAAAATGCGAAAAAAAATCTCGAAAAAGCAGTAATCTTTTTGGAAAATTTATTAAGAACTAAAAATTTTTGAGCTGGTTTCTTGCTGCTAAAGGAGTAATGTGATGCAGGATGGAAAATATGTAATTTTGGCGATTGACGATGACCCTGATTTTCTCGAAGCTATTCGGCTGCTTTTGGAGACAAGCGGCTATGTTATGCTTCAGGCTCATACCGCCGAGGCAGGCCTGAAAATTTACAAAGAAAAAACCCCTGACCTCGTTCTGGTTGACCTGATGATGGAGTCGATAGATGCCGGCACTACTTTTGCGCGAGAGCTTAAACTGCT
This sequence comes from Planctomycetes bacterium GWC2_45_44, assembly GCA_001824555.1. Taxonomy (GTDB): domain Bacteria; phylum Planctomycetota; class Phycisphaerae; order Sedimentisphaerales; family UBA12454; genus GWC2-45-44. The sequence continues at coordinate 2,253 of MHXU01000123.1, read as the reverse complement.
CGGCGACAAAACACCCGTCTATCTTCTTAGCGCGGCAGGCGACAGTATGAATACGAGCGTTGACTATACCCAGTATGGCTTCGCCGGCGTATTCCAGAAACCGATAAGAAACGAAAGACTTCTGAACGTCTTAAAAGCAAAACTGAAATAAAATTATTTAGCCTCCAGTTTTACTGGGGGTTTTTTATGGCAGGGTTTGTAGTAATTGGATTATTTCCATTTTTTTCGGCAGAGCCTCCAATGCTCCGAATTTCGAGCAGGCGAGAGCTCCCGCCGCTGATGCGAATTTCGCCGCTTTTACGATTTCATCGCCTACAGCCAGGCTTGCCGCCAAAGCCCCGTCAAAAGCGTCTCCGCAGCCTGTCCGGTCGATACATTTCACATCGAACGCCGGGATATGAGTTGCATTTTCTCTGTCAATTACCACCGCTCCTTTTTTTCCAAGTTTTATAATTGCGCATCCCACTCCGCGCGCGATGAGGTCTGTACCGATGATTTTAGCGGTATGGACATTATGCCCTGCCGCGGCGATAAGTTCGGCGGCCTCGGCAAAATTTGGCACAAGCACATCAGCCGTATAATAGTCTAATGGCAGATGGACATTTGTGTTTTGAAGCTGTTCGCTGTTCACTGCAGGGTCGAGTATGACTTTTGTTCGGGCTAATTTTGCCGCTCGGAGCGCTGCGCAAACAAAATCGCTGCTCAATCCGCCGTTGATAAGACAAACATCCGCCGATTCGAGCAGCCTTTCAAATTCTTCCGTGCGAATATCGCCGTCAGTCAGAGCCCGATTTGCTCCTTCGGAAGTAACCGTTCTGTTTGCACCGGAGCTGCTTACGAAAGAAACGATTGCGCCAGTGCTTTTGGCATCGGCTTCAAATAAAAATTCGTGGTTTATGCCCAGACCGTCGAGATTATTTCTTATTATTTTTGCGAAATCGTCCTTGCCGACCTTGCCTGCCAGAAATACTTCGCATCCGCAAATCGCCGCCTGAACGGCCTGATTTAATCCTGCCCCTGTATGTGTGTACGAAAATCCGCTTCCGGAAACGGTCTGTCCCGTCGCCGGAAAATCAACACAGCGTACCGCCATATCGACATATACGCCGCCGATTACAACTACTCTTGGCTTATCCCCGCGCAACTTACACCCTTGAAAAAAATCCCTTTCAATACAATTCCGTCAGCTTTAAAGGATACCACCAGATAAAAATTTTGCAACCCTTAAAACCACAGAAACACAGTTGTCAGTTATCACGGCGGATTTATCGTTTTGCGGATGGTGTTTGTTTCATATTGCCGAAGATGACAATCAGCACAACAGATATCGCAAAAAGTACAATGCTCAAATTCTGCGAGATGGTCAGGCCAAAATAGCCAAGCGGATTATCGTCTCTGAAAAATTCTATAATAAACCGCATCGTTCCATAAACAATAAACAGCAGGCCGAATGTTACGCCGCAACGGAAGAAAAACGGCGCAGGCAATCCCTTTTGATAATACCGAATTCCCTTTCGCCGATGAAGATACAATAAGGCGCAACCGAGCAAAGCCGAGAAGGATTCATAAAGCTGCGTCGGAATAATGCCGAGGCAGCGATACTTGCCATGCTTTGAGACTTCAAGTTTTTGCTGCGGCGAAAGCTCTTCGAGCGGCTTCAATAAATAGCCGTCAAAATAATCGGCTGGCAGTTCGATATAAGGGGTTTCTCTGTGTCTGTTATCGTCCGGCCGAATCTGGCTGTTGTATGCCAGCGAATTGTAAGGAAAATGAATCGCAAGAGGACAGGTTGTCGGTCTGCCGAAACAGCATCCGCTGAAGAGACAGCCGATTCTGCCGAAGACCAGAGCCATCATCAAACCGACCGCGAGAATGTCCAAGTACCGTCTTATGGGCAGGCGGTTGAATCTCAAATAAATAATGATAACTGAAATCGTAGTCAGCACTCCGCCGAGCAGTTCGAGTCCGCCGTCCCAGACGGCGAAAATTTCGGTAATTCCTCTGTCTTTGAATTGAGCCCAATAGTGGACTACATAAAACAGTCTTGCGCCGATAACGCCCGCGATGAGCGAGTAGAGCGCCGCGGTTGTTACATGGTCTTCGTTTTCGCCCATACCGCGTGAAAGTTTGCGAATGATGATTATCGCGCAAATAAATCCAAACACCATCATAACGCCGTAACTTTTTACGGTAAGGTGCGTGAACGGTATTCTAAAAAGTTCAGGATGCATAAAGAAAATTAAATATCAAAAA
>MHXU01000122.1 GCA_001824555.1 Planctomycetes bacterium GWC2_45_44 | reverse complement strand
CAAACTGGCCGCGATATTTTGTGCCTGCGACCATCAGAGCAAGGTCGAGCGAAACTACTCTCCTGTCGCGAAGAAGTTCGGGAACCTGCTTATCGGTTATTCTCTGGGCAAGGCCTTCGACGATTGCGGTTTTGCCAACGCCGGCCTCGCCGATGAGAACCGGATTGTTCTTTGTTCTGCGGCAGAGAATCTGAATCAATCTTTCGATTTCCGTTTTTCTGCCGATTACAGGGTCAAGCTCGCCTTCGGCAGCCATAACCGTAAGGTCTCTGCCGAAACTGTCGAGAGCCGGTGTGCGACTCTTCGAAGCCTGTCCCTTGTCGCCGATGGCACCGGGGGCAGCAGGATTCATTTTCATACCGAGCGAAGGCATTTGACCGCCGTCAACGCCTGCTCCGAGAATATTTAAAACTTCCTGACGGATGTCTTCGAGTTTTAAACCCATCGACATTAAAACTTGAGCGGCCACGCCTTCGGTTTCCCGCAAAAGGCCGAGCAGCAGGTGTTCTGTGCCGATGTAATTGTGATTAAGAGAACGCGCTTCTTCGATTGCGCATTCGATAACTTTCTTGGCGCGAGGAGTGTGGGGCAGCTTGCCCATCGTTACCATATCCGGCCCGGACTTGACTAACTTTTCAACTTCCAGCCGAAGCTTTTTTATATCAACGTCGAGATTCTTAAGGACATTAGCTCCAACGCCGGAGCCTTCCTTTACCAGGCCGAGCAGAATATGCTCGGTGCCGATATATTCGTGGTTGAACCGCTGTGCTTCCTGATTTGCCAGCGCCATTACTTTTCTTGCTCTATCTGTGAAACGCTCAAACATAACTACCTCATTTCAAAAGGCTTAAGTTGCTCTATCAAAATCCAGCCCGCCGATAGTTTAGCTTATTTAGGCAAAGCTGTAAAGAACATAACAAATTACCATTACTTAATGAATTACTGTTTATTGCCTGCTAATGTTCAGATTATAGGGTCTGTGGTTTTTTCGCAGGTATCCGCAACTTTTATCGGCAAAAAAGCGGTTCGACTTTGGGCAGTAAGCGGTGCGAAAAGCATTTTATTTTGGATTTTTGTTTTTTTTCAAATAAATTTGCACAACTGTGATGTCGGCTGGGGTGATTCCGCCGATTCGGGCAGCCTGGCCGAGTGTGTAGGGGCGGAATTTGGTCAGTTTTTGCTTAGCTTCGGCGCGAAGATGAACGATTTTTTCATAGTCCAAATCCAGCGGCAGTACGAAATTTTCTAGCTTTTTGGCCGCTAAAACGGTCTTTTCCTGCTTTGCTAAGTAGCCTTCGTACTTTGAATCTGTGGCAGCGGCTTGTGAAATTTCGAGGTCAAAATGGTCTCTAATTTCGGCCATTTGCGCAAGTTTTTCGCAAAAAACGTCAGATTTTTTCAAATTTTGCCAAAAATTTGCACCATTTTGAGAGGTTTTCTTCAAAAATTGCGTGATTTCTTCAATTTTTGACAGCTTTTGCTCAAATTTTTGCCACCTCTTTTCGTCCACAAGTCCGACGGATTTGCCGATTTGCGTAAGTCTTCTATCAGCGTTATCAGACCTTAAATTGAGTCGCCACTCGGCTCTTGAGGTGAACATCCGATACGGCTCGTCAATTTCGCGAGTGAGCAGGTCGTCAATCATCACGCCGATGTAGGCGATGTCCCTGCCGAGAATGAGCGGTTCTTTTTTGTCGATTAGTCTGGCGGCGTTTATGCCGGCAATGATTCCCTGTCCTGCGGCTTCTTCGTAGCCGGATGTGCCGTTAATTTGGCCGGCAAGGAAAAGGCCTGCGATTTTTTTGGTTTCGAGGTTCGGCTTCAACTGCACGGCGGGACAGTAGTCGTATTCAATCGCGTAAGCATAATGGACGATTTTGGCGTTCTCCAATCCGACAATCATTTTGAGCATTCGCTCCTGGATATCTTCAGGTACGGAGGTGCTGATGCCATTGCAGTAAATCGTCGTCATTTGCCTGTCTTCTGGTTCGAGGAAAATCTGATGCTGGTCTTTGTCGGCGAATCGCTGTACTTTTGTTTCTATGCTTGGGCAATAGCGTGGGCCGGTTGTGGTAATCTGGCCGGTGTAGAGGGGCGCTTTGTCGAGATTATCCAAAAGCAATTTGTGAACGTCGGGGTTTGTGTATGTAATCCAGCAGGGCAGTTGTTCCTGCGTAATTGAATCGGTCATAAATGAAAATGGCTGCGGGGCTTCGTCGCCAATTTGTTTTTGTAATTGAGCATAATCAATTGTGTCGGCATCGAGGCGTGCGGGCGTTCCGGTTTTTAGTCTGCCGACTTCGAGGCCGAGTTTGCGCAGGCAATCGGAAAGTTCGTTTGCGGCAGGTTCGTTTAGTCTGCCGCCCGGCCACTGTTTCGTGCCGGTGTGCATTATGCCTTTGAGAAATGTTCCTGTTGTTACAATGACGGCGGGAGCATAAAAGGCTCTGCCGTCGGTGCAGCGCACGGCTTTGACGATATTATTTTCGACGATAATTTCTGCGACCAGACCTTCTTCGATTGTGAGGTTTGGCGTTTTTTTGAGAAGGTCTCTGACGATTTGCGAGTATAGATATTTGTCGATTTGCGCGCGAGGCGAGCGAACGGCTGCGCCTTTGGAGCGATTTAAAATTCTAAATTGCAAACCTGCGGCATCAGTGGCTAACCCCATAATTCCGCCGAGCGCGTCGATTTCGCGGACGATTTGGCCTTTTGCGATTCCGCCGATTGCGGGGTTGCAGCTTGCCTTTGCGATGGTTTCTCTGCTGATGGTGAGCAGGAGGGTCTTTGCGCCGATTGTCGCCGCGGCGTGCGCAGCTTCCGCGCCGGCGTGGCCTGCGCCTATTACTATGCAATCGAAATGTTTAGCCACAGAGTTCACAGAGGACACAGAGATATTATTTTTTTAGCCACAGAGTTTTTTAGATTTTATTTTCAGCCATCCGTCTTCGTCTTCGACTCCGCCGCGACAGGCAGAAAGCACAGAGATTAGTATAACCGCGGATTGCGCGGATTTCACGGATTTTTTTTAGACACAAAAAAAGGCCGGTGTGGAAACCGGCCTTTGCTTAAATGTACACAAGTCTGAAAACCCGCCGGTAAAACCCCGCCAGAAAATGCGGGACAGGCTGGCGGGCTAAACGAGATTTTAACTGACCGCTCCATTACTGTCGCGGCTCTGTTTATTGCTCACTACTTTTTATAGAGTTCAAAAATTCCTGCCAGTCAGTTTCATTTATTGATTCGCGGATACTTTCATCGGTCTGCCATAATTCGTTAAGCCAGTCGAGAGTTTCATTGACATCGAAAACATCTTCAATGGGTTCGACAGATTCGGCGGATTCTATTTCCATAGCCAATGCCCTTGACACGCTCATATCCAGTGATTCAGCAGATAAAAATTCGGTCGTCAAAAATTCCGGCTGCGGCTGCATTGCCATCATCATTTGCTGACCGGCTATACCATCTGGATTTAATGAACTGCCTGAACCCACTCCCGGAATCTGTTCTTCCTGCGGTTCCCACAGCCAGTCATTCGTGAACCGGCACAGGTCTTTGTAATCAATTGTGCCATCGGCTTTGAGGTCGCAAGCTGCGTTCCAGTTTGCCTGGCCTGTACTTGTGCGCCAAGCCTTTGCAAAAGTCGCATAATCTATGAAATTGACCCTGCTGTTATTATCAAAATCAGCATGGGACGTATAGCACTCATCGGCGCCTAAATCGGCTATGTTATTGTACACGCGGTCTTCGCCGTCTATGTCTGTTTCATCGTTGACATCGGGAGTTGTGAGACCCTTATCAACACAGGCACTTTGCCATTTTAAATGGTAGTTGTTTGCATCGGGAGATGCAAAGCAGGGGTCATTGGTTATGTTGCCGCTGCCGGAGTGCGTTGTCGATGTTCGGCAATAATTTACATATGTGAACGTCCCTGTAAAAGTCGTGTTATTTGAGCCATTGTGATAGAAAATGGTATTCACGATATTTGGTTCGGCACCGGATGAACTTCGATAAATGCCGCCGGTCGCATTATGGGTAATCGTGTTCCCTCTCATCATCGCCATAGTAACCGCACTCGAAATGTAAATACCATAACCGCCGCTATTGTTGACAATCCAGTTGTTTTTAATGTTCGTGGTTTGAATATTTGTGCAAGAAATTCCATTTCCGGTATTTCTGCGAATTATTGCCCCCATAATTGTTGGGCCTGAAAAATTATCATTTTTTATACCATCTGCACCGTTTTGTTCAATCAGGCAACTCGTAATGGTTATATCAGCCTGTCCGGTATAAACACCATTTTGTGAGTTCTTGTTTATATTGCACTGGTTTAGAGTTATGCTGTCGCCTTCATTCCTTACGCCATCTTGTGTATTTTCGCTCATCGTGCAATAACTTATCGCAAGCGTTCCATCAGAACCATTGTATACGCCGGAGTTACCATTTTTTTGCACAAGACAGTTTTCCATAATAATATCACTGGCGTAATTACTCGCACCATAGCCGGAATTGTTTTGGATGTAGGTGTCATAAATATCTATAACGCTGCTGTACAAATATATGCCGGTCGAACTTGACGGGCCTATAGCGATACAAACTGTACTCGCATAGCATCAAACGAGTACAACCACCCTACAACCAAAGGACTTGTTATCCACTAATTTTTAAAATGGTCATTTTGTAAGTGGCTTCATATCAAATAGTTATGAAAATTATAAAAATGTCTACAGTTTTTATATATCCTTTACAAACTCCTATCTAATTTTCGATAACTTACAGCCTCTGCGATGTGTTCGGCGGAGACGTTTTCTTTTTCTTCGAGGTCTGCGATAGTTCTGGCGACTTTGCAGATTTTGTCGTGCGCTCTTGCCGAGAGGCCGAATTCGGCCATCGCATTTTTCAGCACCATTTCCGCAGTCTGGTCAAGTTGGCAGAATTTACTAACCAGTCTGTGCGTCATGGTTGCGTTTGTTGTAGTTTTGTTTTCGCCGAATCGTTTTTGCTGGGCTTGTCTTGCGGCCGTAACCTGCTGTCGTATCGTTGCCGAATCGTAAGAGCTTTGCTCAGAGCGCAATTTGCTGAAACTGACGGTCGGCACTTCAATATGAATATCAATCCTGTCCAAAAGGGGGCCCGACAACTTCGCCATATATCGCTCAATCTGGTTCGGCGTGCATTTGCAGCGTTTTTGGGCTGAGCCGAAAAATCCGCATGGACAGGGATTAGTCGCGGCGACGAGCATAAAATTAGCGGGAAATGTTATTGTGCCTTTGGCACGTGAGACAACAGACTTTCGTTCTTCAAGCGGCTGGCGAATCATTTCCAGGACGTTGCGCGGAAATTCGGCAAACTCATCGAGAAAAAGTATTCCATTGTGAGCCAGCGATAGTTCGCCGCATTTCGGGTTTGTTCCGCCACCGACCAGCGCAACGCCTGATGCGGAGTGGTGGGGCGTTCTGACGGGTCGGGTTGCCATAAGGCTTTTGCCGGCATCGAGCAGACCTGCGGACGAATAAATCTGCGTTGTTTCGAGTGATTCAGCCAGGCCCAGCGGCGGTAAAATAGTCGCCAGTCTTTTTGCGAGCATAGTTTTGCCTGCACCTGGCGGGCCAATCATAAGGATATTATGCCCACCCGCTGCGGTGATAGTGAGGGCGCGTTTGACGGACTCCTGTCCTTTTACATCGGCGAAGTCAACGTCATAAACGGCGGCCTGACTGAAGATGTCGTCAATGTTGATGTTGGTTGGCTCAAGCAAAAGTCTGCCGGACAGAAACGCTGCTGTCTGGGCGAGCGAGCCGGAGCCGTAAATTTCGAGACTGTTGACGACGGCAGCCTCGGCGGCATTTTCGAGCGGGACAATCATTTTCTTAAAACCTTTTTCCGCAGCAGCCATTGCCATACTCAATACGCCATGAACGGGGCGAATTCTGCCGTCGAGAGCGAGTTCGCCGACAATGACGAAATCTTTTTCGCAGTCGCAGGTGATTGCGCCCTGGCCGAGCAGAAAGCCCAGCGCGATTGGCAGGTCAAAAGCTGGGCCGGCTTTTTTTACGTCGGCAGGCGCAAGATTTACAACACACTTTGTTTTTGGATAGCTGAAACCGGAATTTGTGATTGCCGACTGGACTCGCTCTATGCTTTCTTTCACGGCGGTGTCGGGCAGACCGACGATTAGGGATTTTTCAAATCCGCCGCGAGTTATATGCACCTCGACTTCACAGATTATTCCCTCGATACCTTCGAGGGTAACGCTGTATAATTTGCTAAGCATTTGTAAATTTCTCCAGTATAACAAAGAGCATAATAAACATAATCTGTCGGAATTGAAACAATAATTCGGCGGGACGGCAGCGGTGATGTTATATAACATTAGTATTTGCAGACAGTTATAAAAATATGCAGTTTTTTTTATTTTTCCTCTTGCAGCCGAGTGATTCCGTGTTATAATGGGTGGCGTAGTAATGCTCTTTTTTTCTTATATAAGGTTTTGGTTTAACTGAAGCGAAATGTTTTTTTATAACCCAATAGCTCTATAAAATAAAATTTCGAAGGGTTTTGCTTCGGTAAGGCTCAAGTGTCCCCCACTTGAGCCTTTTTTATTGCGCGAAATTAAGAATCGTAATCCGCTTGCAAAAACCTGTCCGGGCTTTAGAATAGTCGCGGAAAGGCGGGTTGTTTATGACCACTGGCAAAGCAGGATTCTGGAAAAGAGCAAAGAATAAATTCCGCAACCACATTCTCGCGGGTGTACTGCTGATAATGCCGTTCGGCGTTACTCTTCTGGTAATGCGATGGCTGTTCGGCTGGATGGCGGGAGTTCTCCGGCCGGCATTTCTAAAAGCAGCCTCGGTACTGCTGAACAACCCAGAGATGCAGACTGACCCAGAACATTACGTCAGTATAGTCTTGTCCATTTTATCGATTTTGACGCTGCTTATACTTGTCTATCTGGTGGGTATTTTTGGGCATTATGTGTTAGGCAAAAAACTTATTAAGGCTGGAGAATTTCTGCTTTCAAAAATTCCGGTCGTGGGAACTATATATCACGCGACAAAACAGGTAATGAGCGCTGTTTCGCTTCCTGACAAGGCAGCGTTCAAATCGGTGGTACTCGTTGACTTTCCACGTTCGGGGATAAAGGCTCTTGGTTTTCTTACCGGCTATATTCAATACTCAACGGGAGAAAGATTCTGCAAAATTTTTATACCGACCACGCCGAATCCCACGACAGGTTTTTTTGAACTTGTTCCTGTTAATGAAGTCTTGCAGACAAGCCTTACGACTGAAGATGCTTTTAAAATGCTCATTTCTGGCGGAATAATTTCGCCGGATACTCTGACATTGACGAGAATTGAACAGGAAAATTATTGACACTGGTTTTAGGGGTGCTAAAATACATATGTAAAGGGTGCAAGAGCATTTTTTAACGGTTCTTGCAGGTTGTTTGGTGGTCGGGCCGCCGCCTAAATAAATCAAGAGTTACGATTATTTAGGAGACGGACTATGTCTAAACCAGGTGAACAGCCGGTCGAGAAATATGACAGTGTATTCAGCCTTTTCGTGCGAGTTTTTTGATCGCTTATTGGGAATGTAGTTGCGTTTGTTACATTGATATTGATTCTGCGACACAAGGGCAAAACATTCCATACTGCCGACACAGTGTTTTGGGGTATAATAGCGCTTCTTATCTTCGCCAGATATATCGATATGAAAATATGGGGCGGCACCACCGAAAAGGGACAAGCCGTTACAGTGGCGCACTGGCGGAAATATGCCTTCGTTCTTACGATATGCTCTGCTGTGTTATGGGGGCTGTCGCACCTAATTAACCACTTCTTAATAAAATAAAATACAGGAGATTTGATATGGCCAGAACCGAATTTTATGAAATTGCGGTAAGACGCGGATACTACGGCATTAGCGAGTCTGGGCTGTTTGGGAAAAAGGACAATGTACGAAAATACTGGGAAGATATTTTTATAAACCTGAACTTTGGATAAGACCTTGTTTTTTGGATTACCGAGGCACATCGAGCAATGTGGCAAAGTAAAAAACCTCGATTTTGCTCAAATTTGCT
>MHXU01000121.1 GCA_001824555.1 Planctomycetes bacterium GWC2_45_44 | reverse complement strand
CGACATTTACAAATAATGTGGTAAAATCCGTTGTCATACGGCCTCCTTGCCTGCTTGGTTAATAATTTTTTACAAAACGAAACTATTATCCCATTGGCAGGTTGGCCGTTTTTTCTTGTATCCTTATCCAAAGTTCAGGTTTATAAATACGATTATAGATTTTCTCATCATAGCTTTTACAATTTTTTTAGTTATAAAGGTGATGAACAAGTTTCTCAAGGCCAAACAAAAACCTGCCGCATAATACGGATTTTTATCAAAAATCGCGCCGCTGTTCGCTGATATCGCCTATGGACAGCAGATGAAGCCTGCGGAATAGGCCGTCTTGTTGTGCGAGTTCCTCATATTTGCCGTCCTGAAGTATTTTGCCATCGCCGAGAACAAGAATACGATTCGCCCGTCGAATCGTGCTGAAGCGATGGGCGATGATGAACACCGTGCGATTTTCAAACAATTTATCGAAAGCCTGCTGAATAGCATATTCCGATTCCACGTCCAGCGCGGATGTCGGCTCATCAAGTATTATAAATTTGGTATTTACCAGCAGACATCGAGCGATAGCAAGCCGCTGCCGCTGTCCGCCGGAAAGAGAACTGCCGCTCTCGCCGACAGAATGGTCAATACCATCGGAAAACTGCCGCACAAACTCCCAGGCATTGGCATACTGGAGGGCGCGAATGATATCGTCTTCTGTCGCCGATGGATTGGCGTATTGCATATTTGTGCGAATGCTCTCGTTGAATAGATAAGGGTCCTGCAGCACAACACCATAAAGCGAACGATAAGGACGAAGCGGCAACTGGCGAATATCCGTCCCATCCAAAAGCAATTGCCCGTTATCCGGGTCATAAAACCGCAGCAGCATATTTATCATAGTCGTTTTACCGCCGCCGCTGGCTCCAACAAGAGCTACGGTCTGACCGGCCGGAACTACAAGATTTATCTTTTGTATCACTGGTTTTTGAGAATCATAACCGAATGTAACATTGCGAAATTCAATGTCTCCGGTTACCTTTTCCGGCATTTTAGCCCCTGGTTTGTCAGGCGTATCGCTGAATGTGCCCAGAACCGTAAAAAGCTGGTCCAGCCCCGCACGAGTACTGCTGATGTCGCCGGAAATATTTGCCAAAGTTGACACTATCGCGGTAAAAGTAGCCTGATATGCTATAAAAGCCACCAAATCACCCATACTCATATTCCAGTTGAAAATAGAATATGCGCCGACAACCATAATCGCCGAAGTAACGATGTATCCGCATCCTTCTGTCGTAATGGAAAGTTTGAACGCCTCCTTGGCGGCCTGAAGCGATTTCATTTGCGCCGACCACAGCCTGTCCTCAAAATCGTCCTGAACACGGTCTTCCATCGCAAAGGCCTGAATCGTCTTTGTGCCTCGAATACGGTCGACAATAAACTCCGTAATGCGATTTTGCGCTTCCTGATTTATTCGAGTTCGCTTATAGATTCGAGGCGAAGAAAATCTGGCAATGGCGACATACCCGCAACTGCCCAGTAGAACCACCAGCGTCATAGGCGGGCTAAGAAGAAAACAAGCCGCCAAACTGATTGTTATCGCCGTGATATACAGCGACAACTGCTTAAAGATAGTCTGCATACACCCGCCAACAGCGTTTATAGCGGTGCCGAAAATACTTTGATATAAAAAACCGGAAGGGTATTTACTGTGAAACCTAAGCGAAAGCCGCTGAAGATGCCCAAATCCCCTTATTCGCAGAGAGTAGGTTATTTTCTCCTGCGAAAGCAGAATCTGCCGCATCGCCAAATACCAAATCGAAATGCGAACGATATGCGTAACAAGAAATCCACCGGCAATCATCGCCGCTATTCGCATACTGCGCTGCGGAATCGCCTTATCAATCAAAAGCTTGCTGAACAGCGGCATCAGACCGTAAATGCCTCCCGCTATCGATATGAGCAAACAGCCCGCAGCCAGCCGCCACCGCAGCGGCTTTATCACATCCCAAAGTCTGGCCGCGAGCTCTATCAATGAATGCTTTTTCACATCAAGTTTGGGAAAAGAATCCAAACCGGAATCTAATGGCTCTCTCATAATTCAAAATTCCCAAATACTATTCGTTTTTTGGCAGCCAGCCCAACATTTCACTGACCCGCTTATTCGGCAAAATTTTGCCTTCCATATCTCCGCTGGCCTGCAAAAGATGAAACCCCGGCTTGTCAAAATTAACGGCCGCGGAAAACAGCCGCTGCGTATCCTTAGGCCCGGTCGCGAAACCATTTCGAGGTTTTTGGGGGTCATGGCGATAATCCGGCCAGTCTTTTTCATTGCGAGGCAATATCAGACGAATCGCAGTAATTGTCGCAGAATTATATTCCTGTGCGGCACAACTGCAAATGAACTCGCCTACCCGTTTGCTTAGACCATACGTATGCCATGTATCCGCCGGGCTATTTTCATCAGTTGTATTCAGATGATAATTCTTATAGACGCTCAAAGTGCTGGCGTAAACAAATCGCTTTGTTCCTCCGGCAAGCGACAAACATAGAAACCGATAAAGCCCGCAAACATTGACATCGAAAGCCGGACCGATTGCGCTGACATCTGTTTTGCCGCGATTGCCAACGCCCATCGCAAGATAAAGAATTGCATCCATACCGACGACGGCCTGCCGAACCTTTTCCTCATCGCAAACATCAGCCACAATAGTACGGTCTTCGTAACCCGGAACTGGGTGAAGGTCGAAGTGTGTGCATTCAAACTCTTTTTCTAATATCGGAACAACGATAGAGCCGACATAACCAGCTCCACCAACTATCAACAGTTTCATTTTTTACCAACCGCCTTTTTTTACAGAGCGTGTAATTTTATCTATATTAAATCGAATTACAATTCCAAAAGAATGAAAAATAAACTGCCAACCGCAGTTATTACCATAACTGCCTGTGCTTAAACAGGTTAAACAATTAGATACCCATACCGCAAATCGGCATAAACCTGATACAAACAGGCGAAGGTACGGATATAGAGATGCCGGTTTGAGTCAGCTTCCCTGATTTTGAATCAATTCCAAAAAGCGAGAGCAGGTCAGACTGCTCATTGCCGATAAGCATCCATTTTCCCGTTGGGTCGATGCCGAAGTGGCGAGGCCACTTTCCGCCACAGGGCTGAATATCAACCATCGTCAAAGTTCCTTTGTTCTTGTCTATTTCAAAAACAGCAATGCTGTTGTGGCCGCGATTGGAGCCGTAGAGATATTTGCCGGATGGATGAACCTCGATTTCAGAAGTATAGGTTTCGCCTTTATAATCTTTGGGAATAGTGGTGATAGTCTGAATCTCACAGAGAACTGCCCCAGCGGAATCATAATCAAAGGCTGTTACCGTATTAGCCAATTCATTAATCGCATATACATATCTGCCATCCGGATGAAAGGCAATATGACGCGGGCCGGAACCAGGCCTTAATGAGACACAAGGCGGGCAATTAGGCGTAAGCGTGCCGCTGCTCGGATTGACGCGATAAATCAGCAACTGGTCGAGTCCCAAATCCGCAACTAAAGCAAACCGGTTATCCGCATCCAGAGTTATAGAGTGAGGATGAGGACGGTTCTGCCGTGCTGTGTCCACGCTCGAACCGGTATGCTGAATTATAACGGCAGCGTTCGCTATATGTCCGTCCGCCTGAATGGGAAATGCTGACACTGTGCCTGTACCATAGTTGGCAACAAAAACACACCTGCCGTTTTGGTCAATCGTGATATGGCACGGAACATCGCCACCGGAAGAAACCCTGTTGAGAAATGTCAAATGACCCGTACCCGTCTCTATGGAAAACGCGCAGACACATCCGCTTTTTTCACTTTTCGAAGAATCGCAGCCGCTGACTGCGTAAAGAAATCTGCCATTTGGATGAAGAGCTATAAAATGAATTTTAACCGCTTCAATGGCTAATTTCGGGGCAGTCAGTTCGCCGGATTCAGCATTAAAATGACAAACATATATCCCCCCGCCAGCAGCGTCGGCTGATGCGGCTATATACACTAAAAATCGACGACAATTTAATGCCGACGGTTTCTTTACTGAATCGCTCATAAAATTTTAGATTATAAAATAGCCTTAACTATTTTATCTCCGAATGTATTATCATTACTTTAGTTATGTCTTGCCTTCCTGATATACAACCTCATATAAAAATTACAAATTTGTCGGATTATAGACAGTTTTGCCGACAGTGAAAGCAAAAAATTGGTAAAACCAGTAAAATGGTTCTTACGCCAAAATTGTCGCTTATCATTGTCGGCGGATACAATGTTTTCTTACAATGCCGTCGCTCGCCGAGAAATAACTTGTCTTTTACTCAAACAGTTGTAGAATCAAACAAAATTAAATACTGATTTCCCGTGACAGGGGAGCCCCTTATGGGGCTGAGAGGCCGAAAGGCGACCCTTTGAACCTTTAGCAGCGGTAATTCCTGCAAGGGAGGCACAAGACATAAAATCTTGACGCAGCCCTTTTTAGGACTGCGTTTTTTTTGGTACTTATATGACAAAATTAACATCGAAACAGTTCGCCGAAATGCTCATCGAGCGGCACGGCAGGACTGTATATGAAAAGCTAAACGCCGCTACTGTCGGCATCGCCGGGCTCGGCGGTTTGGGGTCTAATGTCGCAGCCGCTCTTGTTCGAGCCGGGGTAGGCAAACTCGTCATCGCGGATTTTGACGTTGTCGAGCCGAGCAATCTTAATCGGCAAAATTATTTTCTCGAGCAGCTCGGCGAAGATAAAGTCAAAGCCACAACCGAAAATCTCAAAAAAATAAATCCTTATGTTGAGATTGAAGGCGTTTCGACAAAGCTGAATCCTGAAAATGCCGGGGAAATTTTCAAGACGTGTTCGATTGTGGCAGAATGTTTCGATAAAGCTGTTTCAAAAAAAATGCTGATTGAGACAATACTTACCAAAACAAAAAAAACGATAGTCATCGCAGCCAGCGGTCTGGCCGGTTTTGGCAAAAGCAACGAAATAAAAACCAAAAAAATATCCGACCGTCTGATAATTGTCGGCGACGGCGAAAATGGAATCGAAAAAGGTTTAAGCCTAATGGCCTGTCGGGTAATCATCGCGGCCGGCCATCAGGCAAACGCAATTGTGGATTTGTTAATGATTTCGTAGGGTGGACAGCTTGCTGTCCACGCGGTTTAATAGATTTAAAGGCAATTTATGACAGTTTTACGAATAAATGGCGAAGACAAACATTTTGAAAATTCTCTGCCGGCGACACTTGCGGATTTGCTCGACATTATGAAGGTTGATGCCGCGACTGTCGTTGCGGAAATTGACGGACAAATTATCAAAAAAAACGATTTCAGCTCGGCGAAACTTTCCGCAGGCCAAAAAATCGAACTGATTAGACTCGTCGGAGGCGGGTAATATGAATGACAAACTAATCATAGCAGGCAGAGAATTTGACAGCAGATTATTTATCGGCACGGGCAAATTCTCTTCAAACAAAATTATGGCTGACGCGATAGAATCGTCAGGAACACAAATGGTTACCGTCGCGCTTCGGCGAGTGGACATTGACAATCCAAACGACAATATGCTGGCCGCGATTGACCGGAAAAAATATCTGCTCCTGCCTAATACATCCGGCGCAAGAAACGCCGACGAAGCCATCAGGCTTGCAAGATTGGCAAGAGCGGCAACGGGCATAATATGGCTCAAACTCGAAGTTACGCCCGACCCGTATTATCTTTTGCCCGACCCAATTGAAACATTAAAAGCCGCCGAGATTCTTGTTAAGGAGGGTTTCATTGTTCTGCCGTATATAAACGCCGACCCAGTGCTTGCGAAAAAATTGCAGGACGCTGGTGTCGCGACGGTGATGCCGTTAGCTTCGCCGATTGGCTCAAATCAGGGATTGAAAACAAAATCCGCGATAGAAATCATTATCGCCC
This sequence comes from Planctomycetes bacterium GWC2_45_44, assembly GCA_001824555.1. Taxonomy (GTDB): domain Bacteria; phylum Planctomycetota; class Phycisphaerae; order Sedimentisphaerales; family UBA12454; genus GWC2-45-44. The sequence goes on along the minus strand of MHXU01000121.1, from coordinate 9,845 downwards.
AGGCGACCGTGCCCGTAATTGTCGATGCAGGCCTTGGAATGCCATCTCACGCTGCCGAAGCAATGGAAATGGGAGCTGATGCCGTGCTGGTCAATACCGCTATTGCCGCGGCGAAAAATCCCGTGCAGATGGCCGATGCCTTTAAAAAGGCCGTACAGGCAGGCAGAGAGGCTTTTCTGGCAGGCGGCGCAGAAGTCAAACGGCAGGCCGATGCCTCAAGCCCGCTGACAGGTTTTCTAAGAGAATAAAATAATTTTTTAAAAAAGTTTTTGTAGGGTGGACAGTTTCGTAAGGTGAGCTTTTTTGTCGCGGCGTAGCGCAGCGAAGACGGAAGCCCACGCGGTTGTCATTGCGAGCGAAGCGAAGCAATCTCTTCGTGTCATTCCAGCGAAAGCTGGAATCCAGTTTTGAATTTTGGCTATTTGAATTTGTTTAGGGTTTAGATATTAGGATTTCGGATTTTCAGTTTTGTAGGGTGGACAGCTATGCTGTCCACGCGGTAGTTAATATATGGAAAATTTTCAAAACATACTCGCGCAAATCGGCCTCGACCATTATAACTCTGAATTGATTGATGCTATCGAAAAAACAACGCCCGCCGATGTTGAAAAAGCGTTGGCTGATAAAACCGGCTATAATCTGCACAAACTTGCCGCCCTGCTCTCGCCCGCAGCCGACAAATATCTCGAACAGATGGCGCAAAAGGCACAGCGAATCACCCGGCAGCGATTCGGCAACACAATTCAGCTTTACGCACCTCTGTACGTCTCAAACTTTTGTGTTAATAGCTGCCCATATTGCGCTTTTAATATAAAAGGCAAATTCACCCCAAGCAGATTAACTATCGAGCAGGCCTGTAAAGGAGCCGATATTCTTGCCGAGATGGGCTTCAGGCACATTCTGCTTGTCAGCGGCGAGGATAAAAAATTTGTAACGACAGATTATCTTACCGCTCTGGCCGCCAAACTGCGAAAAAAATTCAGCTCCATTTCAATAGAAATATATCCTGCCGACCAGGCCGATTATGAAAAACTTTTCGCAGCCGGAATCGATGGTATTGCACTTTATCAGGAAACTTACGATAGAGACGATTACAAAAAAATTCACACCGCAGGCCCCAAGGCCGATTACGAATACCGCCTCGAAACGCTCCAAAGAGCCGGAAACGCCGGCTTTAGAAGTTTGGGTATTGGTTTTTTAATCGGGCTTAGCGACTGGCGAATGCAGACTTTGGCGATGGCAGCACACGCGGATTTTTTGATGAAGCATTACTGGCAGAGCAAGGTATCGTTTTCATTTCCGAGAATGCGTCCTGCGGAAAATGTGAACCGGAATATGTTTCGCTATATGATAACAGACCGTCAGCTTGTTCAGATGATGACCGCCCTGCGTCTGTGTTTCTCGGATGCCGAGATTGTACTTTCTACTCGTGAGAATGCGCAATTCAGAGACAACGTTTCAAAAATCTGCATAACTCGAATCAGCGCGGGCAGTAAAACCAATCCGGGCGGCTATACCGACGATTCTGCTGTCGAACAGTTTGAAGTTGCCGACGCTCGAAGTCCCGCTGAAGTTTCCCAAATGCTAAAACAGGCAGGCCTTGAGCCTGTCTGGAAAGACTGGGACAGCGCATTTGCCGGTTAAATCTTTTCACTGTCGCAGCGATATGCGATTACTTTAATGTCCTCAAGCGTAATCAATCCCTCCTTTATCATACCGTCCAATTCCGGCAGGATTAGCTGCAATCTTTCGGGCTTGTCAACTATCTCTATCACAATCGGCAAATCTTCGGACAGTCTCAAAATTTTCGCGGTATGCATTCTGCTGTGTGCGCCAAAGCCCATCAGGCCGCGCAAAACCGTAGCGCCGGCCAAACCTTTTTGCCGAGCTAATTTGACAATGGCCTCGTGCAGAGGTTTGCCGTTAAATTTGTCAGACTCTCCAATAAAAATTCTTAACAATTGTGCGTTTTCCGGCAATTTCATAACCGACCTCTCAATAATGAAAGCAATCTTTTTTCAGCAGCCAACTACTTTTCATAAAAATCTTATCGCCGTCAGGCGATTCCACAATTTTTCACTTTTCACTTTTAGTTTTTCATTTCTTAGATATATTTTCCGATAGCCAGACCGCCAATCATACCAACCAAGCCGAGAACATTTTGCAATACTATATTTGCCGATGCCCAGAGCCATTGAGATTCGTCTAAAAGCTGGGCTGTTTCAAACGCAAACGAAGAAAAAGTCGTGAAAGCGCCAAAAAATCCCACAAAAATAATCGTTCGTAATTGGCCGCTGATGGAAAGTCTGCTTTCAATTATCGCCCAAAGCAATCCGAAGGCAAGACAGCCTGCAATGTTGATTATCGCAGTGCCAAGCGGAAAGTTTGTAGATACATTCCGGCCAATCAGTCCGCCGAGCCAATATCGAGCCAGCGTCCCGCAAGCCCCTGCCAAAGCAAGATATAATAATTTCTGGAGCATATAAACCTATATAAAAATCCTAAATTCTAATATCGAAATTCTAAACAAATCCTAATTACCAAAATTCAAATGACAAAAACTTACGAATTTGGCGTTTTGAGCCTTCGAAAATTCGAGTTTTGAATTTGTTTCGGATTTAGGATTTAGTGCTTCGGATTTATCCTTTAGCAGTATAAATCATATACAGTCCGCCTGCAAGAACAAGTATTCCGCAGATTTTTTTCAAAATTACCGCACCTTTTGATGACTCGTTCCAGTTGAGATATTTTTCGACAAGTTCTGTGAACGTACCTGCAAAAATAATCACTGAACAATGACCGATACCGTAGACAACTATGAGTAAAATACCGTAGAAAAGATTTTCTTCAGAGGCCTTTTTAAATGCCACCGCCAGCATCGGCGCCATATAAGCAAACGTGCAGGGGCCAAGAGCGATGCCAAAAATCAGGCCGAGAATAAACGCAGCAAACAGTCCTTTGCGTTTCATACCAACCTGACCTTTGCCCGCAAACGGCATCGGAATAACATCAAGCAGATGAAGCCCAACAAGAAAGAAAATCGCTGCGACAAAATAATTTCCCCATTTGCCGACATCTCCCATCATTCGCCCTGCCGCTGCGGTGATTACGCCGATTATGCCGATGGTGATTAAAATTCCGACTGCGAATAATGTTGAAATTGAAAATGCACGCTTAGTTGATATTTTGCCCTGCTCGTCGATGAAGCCGACGATTAGCGGAATGCTCGCCAAATGACACGGACTAAGCAGAATACTCAAAACTCCCCAGATAAAGGAAGCGAGCATCGCAATCGCGGCAGTGCTTTCAACAGCGTGAGTAAGACTTTCAAATAATTGCTGCATTTATTTTGCCTTGCTGAAATCAAAGCCTAATTTTTCCCATTTAGCTAAAATATCTTTCTTTGCGAAAAATCCTTCGTGACGAAAAATTTCTTTATCGTTGGGGTCGATGAAAATCTGCGTCGGAATAACTCTGATGCCGAATTTCTGCCCGACAGTTGGGTCTTTCCAGACATCATAAAATTCCATCTGCAGTTTGCCTGCAAGTTCTTTCTTCAATTCCTCGATTATCGGTGCCATCATTTTGCAGGGAACACACTTATCCGAACCCAGTTCAATCATTTTCGGCAAAGTTTTTGCAGGCTCGACGACTTTTACTTCCATTACAAGCGGTGCATTATTCGGCTCAACTGCCTTTACAGCAGACACATTGATATCATTTGTTTCAGCGGGTTTCATAGCCGCTGAAATCATAACAGACTTTTGCGGCTCTTTATTTTCAGCATTTTTAACGGCTACAACCGCGACTACAGCCGATACTAATAATAAAACGATAACAATTTTCCAAATTTTATTCATTAAAAACTCCAACAAAAAACATAGCCACAGAAAAAAAATTCTGACTACTGTATTCTGAATTCTGTATTCTTATTTTATCATTTCCTTTAGTTCTTCGATTGTGGGTACTTTACCCGCAACTTTCACCTTGCCATCAACAACAAGAGCGGGCGTTACCATAACGCCGAACCTCATTATGTCCGCGATTTTAGTTACCTTTTCCAATTCGTATTCTATGCCAAGCTCTTTCGCTGCCTGCTCGGCGCACTCGGCCAATTTTTTGCACTTCGGACAACCCATTCCAAGTATTTGAATTTTTTTCATTTTATTTTTCCTTACTTCTTTAATCTTTGTGTCTTCGTGGCTATTTCAAACCAGTTTTGCGTTTTCAAACATATTTTTACCAGCATCAACATCACAGGCACTTCAATCAAAACGCCGACGACAGTCGCTAACGCCGCTCCGCTCGACAAGCCGAACAGCATTGTCGCAGTCGCGATTGCAACCTCAAAATGATTCGATGCGCCAATCATAGCAGAAGGCGCTGCATCTGCATATTTGAATTTCCAAACTTTCGAGAGCCAGTAACCAATCACAAAAATAAGCATTGTCTGAATAAACAGCGGTATCGCAATCCAAAAGATTGTAAGAGGATTTGAAATAATAGTTTCGCCCTTGAAAGAAAAAAGCAAAACCAGCGTAATCAGCAGAGCGATAATTGTAATCGGCGTTAAGAAATGCAGAAATTTTCCATTGAACCAATCCCGTCCCTTATAAGCGATAAGCCATTTGCGCGATAGAAAACCGGCGACTAACGGCAAGGCGACATAAATCGCAATCGACAAAACAAGAGCCTGCCACGGAACTGGCAGCCTGCCTACGCCGAGCAAAAAACCGCCAAGAGGCCCATACAGAAACAGCATTGACAGCGAATTTATCGCAACCATAATAAGAGTGTGGCCGTCGTTGCCTTTGGCAAGATAACCCCAAACCAAAACCATTGCCGTGCACGGAGCGATTCCCAAAAGAATACATCCTGCCAAATAACTTCGCCAAAGCGGCACTTGCAGCATTTTTACGCCATCCAGCTCAATCACTTTGCCGACACCATAAACGGCATCGACAGGCAAATCAAGTCCGAACGGCATTTTGACAATATCAACCGCATCAGCGCCAATAAACGTTTTGAACAATACTCCCAAAAACAGCAACGCTATCGCGTACATCGTAAAAGGTTTAATCGCCCAGTTGACGAACAGCGTAAGCCCGACAGGCTTTATGCTTTTGCCGGCCTGAAGCACTTCGGCAAAATCAATCTTGACCATAATCGGATACATCATAAAGAAAAGACATATTGCAATCGGAATCGACACGACCGGCGCGTTGTTGACGTAAATCGACATACCGTCAAGAGACTTCGCAATGCCCGGCGCAATCTTGCCAAGTACAATTCCGCCGACAATACACAGGCCGACCCATAAAGTAAGGTATCGCTCAAAAACACCAAGTCCTTTTGCCTGAATTTTTTCTGCCATATCACAATCCCTTACTATTTAGCCTTTAACGCTGTAAAATTAACACTAACAATATAGTCACTAAGTTTTGCACCGCAAGGCAAAGATTCTTTTACTTGTCTGTAAAGCGGGTCATTGCAATCAGCCATTACATCAATACTGTACGCCTTTTCATCTATCTGAATATCAGCAAGCCCTGCCTGCTTAATCATTTTTATAGTTTCGTCACCAAGAATCGCGCCGGCAACACAACTTACCAACGCTGCGGCGGATTTTAAAACATTCTCCGGCAAAGACTTTTTCAAAGCAAGGTCAGAGACACACGCTTTGCCGCCCGGTTTCAATACGCGAGCAATTTCATTCCAGACCTGCTGCTTATCAGGCGAAAGATTTATAACACAGTTGGAGATAACAACATCAATACTGTTATCAGCAACGGGAAGATGCTCAATTTCGCCGAGCCTAAACTCTATATTTGAAAGTCCGGTTTTTTGTGTGAATTTAGAAATACCCGCTCGTGCCTTGCTGAGCATATCCGGTGTCATATCAACACCGAGAGATTTGCCGGTTGCTCCAACTTTTTTGGCGGCGATAAAAACATCGAATCCGCCGCCACTGCCCAAGTCCAAAACCACCTGCCCGGGTTTAAGATTGGCGACAGCAGTCGGATTGCCGCAGGACAGCCCCATATTCGCTCCATCGGGCAAAACCTGCAATTCCTCATTCGTATAGCCTATTCCCTCGGCAAACTTATCCGGCAGCGATGCCCCGCAGCAGCAGCTCGACTTACCCTTAGCAATTTCCGTATAACCCTGACGAACGGTTTCTCTAATTTTTTCTTTTGATTCCATTTATAAAATTTCCATTAAAAAAATGCACCGAAAAACATTCCCGATATTGTCGCCATAACAACCACAAGCGAAACGAACACTATCGTTTTTTGCGTTCCCATAATCGAACGAATAACCAGCATACTCGGCAGCGAAAGAGCCGGCCCTGCCAAAAGTAATGCAAGTGCAGGCCCCTTGCCCATACCTGCCGTCATCAATCCCTGCACAATCGGAACTTCTGTAAGCGTCGCGAAATACATAAATGCGCCGGCAACCGAGGCAAACAGATTTGCCCAGAGCGAATTTCCGCCAACCATTGAAGATACCCATTTAGATGGTATTACTCCTTCGCCGCTGGGTGTGCCGAGAAGAAAACCAGCAACGACAACTCCGCCGAGCAGCAGAGGCAAAATTTGTTTCGCGAATGTCCACGTTGAACTTGTCCACTCTTTTAAATCTTTTGATTTAAACCACAACACAAGACAAACAACAAGCAGTACGCCGAAAGCAGCGGTGATAATCCATTTAACCGAATGAATCGCCGCCCACGCTCCGCCCTGCTGAATCGGCTTTGCCCAATTTGCGAAAACCAAAATGCCGACCATAGAAAGAAAATACAAACCATTCTGCCAAAGCGTTCTGGTCTTTTCTTCGTCCGGCATCGCCGCTGCGTTATCTGCTTTTTGAATTTCCTCTTTGCGATATATAAAATGCATTAAAAGGCCGATTATAACGCTGAACATAATCGCTCCGACCGCTCTTGCAACGCCAAGCTGAAACCCAAGAATGCGGGCGGTTAAAATAATCGCAAGGACATTTATCGCAGGGCCGGAATATAAAAACGCACAGGCTGGGCCTAATCCCGCCCCCATTTTATAAATTCCTGCAAACAGCGGCAGAACCGTGCAGGAGCAGACGGCAAGGATTGTGCCGGAGACAGATGCCACGCCGTAAGCGATAATTTTATTTGCCTTTGCGCCGAGATATTTCATCACCGATGCCTGGCTCACAAAAACCGATATCGCTCCTGCTATAAAAAACGCAGGGATAAGACACAGCAAAACATGTTCGCGGGCATACCATTTAACAAGGATAAGCGATTGCATTATCGCGTTATTGAACCGCTCAATGCCGACCGGCAGAAAATAAAGACCAAGAAAAACAGCGATAATCAAAAATAGTTTTTTGCTTTCGGGTTTTACGCTCATATTAAATTGCTTTCAGAAATTTTACGTTTTCGTTTGCCTGCTGTTTAAGACAGACTGTTACACATTTTAAAAAGTCCAACACGCATTTTGCCTTCAAGCGGTACATCACATTCAGCCCGGCTTTTCGATATTCCAAAACACCGCAGGAAACCATCACCGAAAGATGACGAGATATGTTTGACCGTTCCGAGCCGACATATTTTGCGATATCGCAGACGCACTGCTCGCCGTCTTTGAGGTAATCGAGAATCGCTATTCGCAAAGGATGAGCAAGAGCCTTTAAAACCTCCGCCTGCTTTTCATAAACTAATTTTTGATTTTTATCAGACACTTCAATTCCCTTAATTTACTATGTGATTACATACTCACATAGTACCGCCAATGTTCAATGAGAGCAAATAAATTTTTTTATGCGATTGTCTTGTTTATGGCTCTGAAAAGCCTAAATATAGAATTCATTTGCAAAATTATCCATTTTACATATACTTACCCGCCGATTGCAGATAGTTTTGTAGGGTGGGCTCTTAGCCCACGCGGTTGTCATTGCGAGCGCAGCGCGGCAATCTCAATTTTTAATTTTTGATATTTGATTTTTTAAAAGGATTGATAGATGGGCGACGAAAAAAAGACCGATTTAAAAAAAGTTAAAGAATTAGTCGATTTGATGATTGAAAACGACCTTGTTGAGGTCGAAATCGCCGATGGCGACAGCAAAATCCACCTCAAACGCCCCGGCCATTCGCAGCCGCAGTTCGCAGCGGCGCCGATGCACTATGCACCGGCAGCAACCCCAGCCGCAGCAGCTCCGCAGACAGCATCGGTATCGGCGGATAACCTCGTTGACATCCCATCGCCAATCATCGGAACATTCTATGCGGCTCCAAGTCCTGATTCCCCCCCGTTTGCCAAAGTCGGCGACCGCGTAAATCCAGATACGGTTGTCTGTATCATCGAGGCGATGAAGGTGATGAACGAAATAAAAGCCGAAAAGACCGGCACTATCGAAAAAATTATGGTTACAAACGGCCAGGCCGTCGAGTTCAACCAGTCGCTTTTCAAAATAAAACCAGACTAAAAAAATTAGCCACGAATGAACACGAATAAACACAAAAAAAATAATTTCTCTGTGAACTCTGTGTCCTCTGTGGCTGAATTTATTTAACATCAGGAATTTTATGTTCTCAAGAATACTAATCGCCAACAGAGGCGAAATCGCGTTAAGAATTATCAGAGCCTGCAAAGAACTCGGCGTTGAATCGGTTGTCGTTTATTCCGAAGCCGACAGAGGCGCAAGCTATATCGAACTGGCCGACCAGGCTATCTGCATCGGACCGGCACAAGCGGCAAAAAGCTATCTCAATATCCCAGCAATCATCAGCGCTGCGGAAATAGCCGACGTTGACGCGATTCATCCGGGCTACGGATTTTTCGCGGAAAACGCCCATTTCGCCGACGTTTGCAACGACTGCAATATAACTTTCATCGGCCCAAAGCCCGAATCAATGAGACTTCTCGGCGATAAAGTCGCAGCCAGAGAATTAGTCAGAAAAGCAAAAGTGCAATGCGTCCCCGGCTCCGATGGCGAATTAAAAGACGAAGCTGAAGCTATTAAGCTCGCCAACAAAATCGGATACCCCGTAATCATCAAGGCCGCGGCGGGCGGCGGCGGCAGAGGTATGCGAGTCGCCCACAACGATATGAGTCTGCGAAACGCCATCGCCACCGCGAAAGCAGAGGCAGAGTCGGTGTTCCATGACAGCAAAGTTTATATGGAAAAATACATCATAGAGCCTCGCCACGTCGAAGTGCAGATTATGGCCGATAAATCCGGCAACGCCCTGCATTTCTACGAACGCGACTGCTCCATTCAGCGCAGACACCAGAAGCTCATCGAAGAATCCCCCTGCCCGATTCTCGACGAAAAAACCAGAGAAGAACTCTGCAAGGCCGCGATAAAAATCGTCAAAGAGGCCAAATACGAAAACGCCGCGACTGTGGAGTTTTTGCTCGACAAGGATAAAAATTTCTACTTCATCGAAGTCAACACACGAATCCAGGTTGAACATCCGGTAACGGAATTGGTAACAGGCAGAGACCTGATTAAAATGCAGCTTCAGGTCGCAAGCGGCCAGAATTTGAATCTCAAGCAGAAAGACATCGTTCACACCGGCTGCGCGATTGAATGCAGAATAAACGCAGAAGACCCGACTCGCAATTTCGCGCCGTGTCCCGGCAAAATCGACAAGTTTATTCTGCCAGGCGGAATGGGCGTAAGGGTCGATACGCATATGTTCCAGGGTGCGGTAGTTTCGCCGCATTACGATTCGATGATTGCAAAACTGCTCGTTCACAGACCGACAAGGGAAGAAGCTATTATTACGATGAAGCGGGCTTTGAGTGAATTTAGAATCAGCCCCATTAAAACCACGATACCGGCCTGTGAAAAAATCTTAT
>MHXU01000120.1 GCA_001824555.1 Planctomycetes bacterium GWC2_45_44 | reverse complement strand
AAGCCTGGAGCATAGCGAGGAACTGCGTGAGCATTACGATATTTTTTCTCGACCAGCGGTCGGCCAGAACGCCGGCAATCGGAGCGCCGAAGAGTATCGGGGCGTGGTCGCAGAACGAGACAACGCCGAGATAGAACGCAGAGCCTGTGAGTCTGTACACAAGCCAGCTTGTGGCGACCATCTGCATCCAGGTTCCAATGAGGGAAACGCTCTGACCTGCGAAGAAAAGCCTGTAATTTCTATGTTTTAAAGCCCGCAGAAAATTGCCGAGGCCTGTTTTCTGCGATTGGCCGATATTTTGCGTCATTTTTTTGTTACCGCTGAATTAAGGAGATATTTTAATGGCGAATCAGGTGTTTTGCAATTAGAATAATTCGCTGTGAATATATGCAAAAAAAATAAATTGCGAGTATGCGGACTGATGAGCGGGACATCGGCTGACGGAATTGACGCGGCGATTGTGAACATCGACAAAAATAAAGTTCAGGTCGTCGCTTTCGATATGTTCGCATATCCATCGGCGGTTCGCAAAAAAGTTCTCGAAATCGGCGAACAAAAAAACTGTACCGCGGGCGACATAAGTACTTTGAATTTTCTACTGGGAGAACTTTTTGCCCAGGCTGCAATAAAACTCTGCAAAAAAAATAAAATTTCATTAAGAACAATCGACATAGTCGGCTCACACGGGCAGACAATTTATCACAATCCAAAAGGAAAAGTTCCAGCAACGCTGCAAATCGGCGAGCCTTCAATAATCGCTCATCGGACGGGAATTACGACTGTCGCGGATTTCAGGCCGATGGATGTCGCGGCGGGCGGACAAGGGGCGCCGTTAGTTCCATTCGCGGATTATATGTTGTTTTCGCACAAAGCAAAAAATCGGGTTTTGCAGAATATCGGCGGAATCGCGAATTTGACTTTTCTGCCGGCGGACAGCGCAATCGGCGATATTATCGCGTTCGATACCGGGCCGGGGAATATGATTATCGACCAGCTTGTTTGCAGGACAACGGGCGGAAAATTAACTTTCGATAAAGGCGGCAAAATCGCGGCAAGCGGAAAAGTTAATCAGAAAATTCTCGGCCAGATGCTTAAACACCCATACTTTCGCAAACAGCCGCCAAAAACCACAGGCAGGGAAATGTTCGGAGAAATTTTCTGCAAGAAATTCCGCGGTCAGGCAATAGCGAACGAAGATATGATTGCCACGGCGACGGCGTTCACAGCGGTTAGTATCGCGGATGCGTACAGGAAATTTCTGCCGAGCAAACCAGATGAAATAATTTTGTGTGGAGGCGGAGCGAAAAATAAAACGCTTGTCAGAATGCTGGGGCAATATACGCAGAGCAAAATTTTTACCACAAACGACTTCGGCATAAACAGCGATGCCAAAGAGGCGATTTCATTCGCGATTCTCGCCTGGGCAACAATAAAAGGAATAAAAAATAACGCACCAAACGCAACCGGCGCAAAAACCGCTGAAATTTTAGGAAAAATTATACTCGTATGATAACAAAATTACCAACAACTGAAAAACGTAATAAGAAAAGCGAGAACATCGACAAGCTCTCGACGGCAGGGATTGTAAAATTGCTCAACTCTGAAGACAAATTGGTTGCGCCTGCGGTCGGCAAAGAATATAAAAAAATCGCCCAGGCCGTCGATGTGATTGTCGAGCGGTTTAAACGCGGCGGCAGGCTGTTTTATGTCGGAGCGGGAACAAGCGGCAGACTCGGCGTTTTGGACGCTTCCGAGTGTCCGCCGACGTTCGGCGTAATCCCCCTGCTTGTTCAGGGAATTATCGCAGGCGGAGAGCGGGCATTGACCACCGCTGTCGAAGGAGCTGAAGACAGAATAGACGAGGGAATCGCGGCGATAAAAAAATGTAAAATCACAAAGGACGATGTTGTTGTCGGAATCGCGGCGTGCGGACTAACGCCTTTTGTTCGAGCGGCATTGAAGCAGGCACAAAAAATAGACGCAGCCGCCATTTTTATTACCTGTTCGCCGGAGAATATGAAAGACGTTCCGGCTGAAATAATTATCAATCCTGTCGTCGGGCCGGAAGTCATCACAGGCTCGACACGAATGAAGGCAGGCACGGCAACCAAACTCGTATTAAACGCGCTCACGACTACAGCTATGATAAAAATGGGCAAGGTCTTCGGCAATCTGATGGTTGACCTCAAGGCGACAAATAATAAATTAAAAAAACGTTCGGTCAGAATTATCCGCCAAACAACTGGACTATCCGAAATAAAAGCCGCCGCCCTGCTCAAGAAAGCTGACGGCAAAGTAAAAACCGCTATCGTAATGCACCACAGAAAAGTTAATTCACAGCGAGCGATGGAAATTATTGAAGAAAATAATCAATCATTAAGAAAATCGATAAAATGAACGAAACTGCCGCTGTGCAAAATTTGGCCGGTCATCTTGGTTCGCTGGATTTAATAATAGCCGGCGCGGCAGTTTTGCTGCTGTTTGTTATATCCTATATATTTGGCCGAAAAGAAAATGACACAAGGGATTTTTTTCTCGGCGGCAGAAAAACGCCTTCAATCGTCGCCTGTCTGTCATTTGTCGCCACCGAAGTAAGCGCACTGACCATTATCGGCGTGCCCGCGACGGCTTACAGCGAAAACTGGCAATACCTGCAATTTTTCATAGGCTCGGCGGCGGCGAGAATTTTTGTGGCGTTCCTTTTCGTCCCGGCGTTTTACAAATACGACTGCACGAGCATTTATGAATTCCTCAAACACAGATTCGGCGGTCAGACGCAATACGCAGGAGCGTTCTTCTTCTTTATCACAAGGCTCATCGCATCGGGCGTGAGATTATACGCGGCGTGTATGGGTATTGGAATTATTCTCGGATGGCCTCTGCCGACGACACTTTTGGTTTTCACGGCTGTGAGCATTATTTTTATCGCGTTCGGCGGAATCAAGGCCGTCGTCTGGGCGGGAGCTTATCAGGCAATCGTGTTTTTCACCGCCGGTCTCGCCCTGCTGGTCTATCTTTATCTGCACATCACAGGCGGGCTGGAGACGATTTGGCAAATCGCAAATGACGCAGGCCGGTTAAGCGTTTTTAATTTCAAATTTAATCTCAACGAACCCGCGACGTTCTGGGCGGGAACGGCAAACGCGTTTTTCATAGGTCTGGCGGTTTTCGGCACCGACCAGGAACTTATGCAGCGGGTACTGACGGTCGAGACTCGAAAGAAAAGCCAAAATACCGTACTTATGACGATAGCTGCGGCTTTGCCTGTTTTGTGCATTTATTTGGCAATCGGCACGCTGCTTTATGTTTTTTATCAGCAGCATACGGACGTTGCCGCTCCGGCAAAAGCCAAGGAAATCATCGCATATTTCACGGCGAATTCTCTGCCAATCGGATTGAAGGGGCTGATTCTTTCAGCGATTATTTTGGCGAGTATCGATTCGCCGCTAAGTTCGTTAAGTACATCGTTCGTAACGGATATTTACAGGCCTTTGATAAATAAAAACGCGACGGAAAAACATTACCTGTCCGTTTCGAGAACTGCGGTAATCTGCTTCGGTCTGATTTTGGCGATTATCGCTATGGCCTGTGAGCCAGTAAAAAATATTTTGTGGTTCGCCTTTGAGATTATTTCCGTTACAGGCGGAGCGACGCTGGGCGTTTTTCTGCTGGGTCTGCTCACAAAAGCGAAAATCAATCGCGGCAATGTCCTGGCAATGTTCACCAGCGTTTTGACAATGACGACGCTGCTGATTCTGTCACATTTGGGGATAATCAATCTGGCGTGGAGCTGGCTGATAGTTTTCGGGACAGCAGAAACATTTCTGTTAAGCTGGCTGATTTCGGCAGTCAAACAACCCCCAACATCCGTCTTCGCCAAAAGCTTCAACGAGACAGGTAAAGTTGGGGGCAAACCGAGTATTCAATCAGGAAAACAATATATGGCGAAAAATAACGAACAACAATTCAGAGAAATGTCTCTTGGCGACCATTTGGAGGAGCTTCGCTTTCGCGTTTTGTTCGCTATTGCGGGTGTTGTAATCGCGTTGATTGTATGTCTGTTCTTTTCAAAATTCTTTCTTGCTCTTTTGGCTAAGCCTTTTTTCGCGGCTGTCGGGCAGAGTGGAGTCGCCCAGCTTCAGGCGATAACTCTGACAGAAAAATTTATGATTTATATAAAGACCACCCTTCTGTTCAGCCTTATATTTTCCAGTCCGTGGGTGTTTTATCAGTTGTGGCAATTCGTCTCGGCTGGACTTTATCCAAACGAAAAAAAATGCGTTCATATAATCGTGCCTGTCTGCACGGCGTTATTCGTCGCAGGAGCGGCGTTCTTTTTGCTCGGCGTAGCTCCGACAATGATAAAGTTTTTTGTGTTCTTTGATACCGGAATCGAATCACTGAAAACACAGGTAACGCTGCAAAATTATGTGGATTTTATGGTAATGATGACGCTGGTCTTCGGTTTATGCTTTCAGATGCCGGTGGTAATCGTTGCACTGAACAGGATAGGAATTGCTTCGCTGGCAAATCTCAAAAAAGCGAGGAAATATGTTTTGCTTGGGATATTTATCGCAGCGGCGGCGATTACGCCTTCGCCTGATATGATAAGCCAGGTTGCCCTTGCGGCGCCGATGTATCTTTTATATGAACTGGGTATTCTATTCTGCCGCAAACCGCTGCCGCAGCAACAGCGGGGACAAGCCTAATCCTGCTTTTTATCTTTGTCGTCCGGTTCGGTGGGCTTTTCAATCTGGTCTTTGGTTTCCTGCATTCCCTTTTTGAACTCGTTGAGACTTCTGCCCATTGACCTTGCGATTTCGGGCAAACGCCGGCCAAAAATAAGCAATGCGATGACCAGAACAACCAAAATCTCCGGCCAGCCGATGCCGCCAATAAACCCAAAAACATTATGTAGCAATTCAACCATTTTATACTCCGTTATAATACCATTGCGTATCCATTATAATTGATATACAAATAACGGGCTACTAAAAAATTATGCTATATCTGCCAGCCCGACGCTGTCGCTAAAACGCCTTAAAAGCTCGGTTCGGATATTTTTGTGGCCTGCCAGCTTCAAAAACGGGTCGGCCTCGACCAATTCAAAGGCATCTCTGCGAGCTAAAGTCAGCAATTCAAAGTCCTCGATGATATTTGCGATTTTGAAGTCCGGCAATCCGTGCTGGCGTGCGCTTAACAGCTCGCCGGGGCCGCGAAGTTTTAAATCGTTTTCTGCGATTTCAAAACCGTCGCTGCTGCGGGTCATAATTTCCAGCCTGCTTTGAGCATCTTCGTTTTCAGTCTGCGAGACGAGCAGGCAATACGCTCGAGACGAACTTCGAGCGATTCTGCCGCGAAGCTGGTGGAGTTGGGCTAACCCGAATCGGTCGGCGTTTTCGATTACCATAATAGTAGCGTTCGGAACATCGATACCGACCTCAATCAAAACCGTGGATACTAAACAATTTATTCTGCCGGCTCGAAACTCGGCCATAATTTTTTGCTTTTCATCGCTGCTCATCTGGCCGTGAAGAAGACCGATTTTAAATTCCGGGAAAATTCTTTTGCTCAAATTTTCATATTCGCTGATGGCAGCCTTGACATCACCGTTTTCGCCGTCAACGATTCGCGGATAGACGAAGAATGCCTGCTTTTTGGCTTTGAGCCTTTCTCTGATAAATTCATAAGCCTTCGGCAAATCCTTATGCGTGATGTATCTTGTGATTACCTGCCCTCTGCCGGGCGGAGGCATTTTTATAATCGAAACGTCGAGGTCGCCGAACGCCGTCATCGCAAGCGTCCTCGGTATCGGCGTGGCCGTCATTACGAGACAATGCGGCGTTGTGTTTTTTCGCAGAGATGCCCGCTGAAGAACGCCGAATTTATGCTGCTCGTCAATCACGACAACCGCTAAATTTTTAAACTGAATGTCTTCCTGCAAAAGCGCGACTGTGCCGACGACGATATTTGTATCGCCTGACTGAATGCCGTCGATGATTTCTTTTCGCTGCTGCCCGGCGATGCCGCCTGTGATAAGAACGCGTTTTACGCTGCTGTTTCGCAGGTATCGCTCGATATTTATGAAATGCTGTTCGGCAAGAATTTCTGTCGGAGCCATAATCGCAGCCTGCTGTTTGTTCGCGATAGCGACAAGAGCAGCATAAAGAGCGACAACGGTTTTGCCGCTGCCGACATCGCCCTGCAAAAGTCTGTTCATCGGAATATCTTTCGCCAAATCACCGGCGATTTCTTCGATTACCTTATCCTGGTCGGCGGTTAGCAGAAATGGAAAGCGTTTTCTGATTCTGCTGTCAATCTCATCTGTGCATTTAAGCGGAATGGCCTTTTCAAAATGACGAACTTTATACCGCCGAAGAG
>MHXU01000119.1 GCA_001824555.1 Planctomycetes bacterium GWC2_45_44 | reverse complement strand
TTTGAAGTATTCTGCTATTTGGGCATAAATAGCCGCTTTTACAGGGAAATCACTGGTTTAAGGCGGATAAAATCGCGTCAACATTGACGTTGCCTTTCAGCAGGTCGTAGGTTCTGGCGATTTTGTCTTTGTCGTCGGAGCGGATTTTGAAGTGCAAATCCTTCATTTGCGAGGTTACGGTAAAGGTGTCCTCATCGGTAAAAAGCACGGGCAGATTGCTCTTGAGCAAAAGCGAAAGAATGGTCGAATCCGGTTTCAGGCCTCCGGTGAGGATTAGTCCGCCGCTGTGGAGCTTGTCGCGGAAGTCGGTCGATTCGGCAAGGGCAAGCGTAAGCAGGATATTGTCGATTCTGTCGCCGGGGGTGATTATCAGCGTGTGGTCTTCGATGTAGTGCAGGACGTTTTGCGGCTCCATCGCGGCGACGACGGTATGCTCGATTTTGTTGCCTAAAAATTCTCTGCCGCAGAGGATGTCGTAGTCGAATTCCTCGGCAACCTGGCCTATTGAAAAGAAACTAAGAGTGGAATCAAAAGGGATGCTGCCGACTAATGTTGTTCCGAGGAGTTGGAGGCCTTTTTGACCGACTGCGCGTATTTTTTCAAATTTTTGTTCGAAAATTTTGTTGAGAATTACGCCGATTACATTGACGTTGTATTGTTTGAACAGGGCGAGCGACATTGCGATTTCGTCTATTGGTCTGCCGATTCCGCCCGAAGAAACTATGACGACGTTAGCATCGAGCATTTGCGCGACGCGAGCATTTGAGAGGCCGAAGCAGCTTCCTACGCCCGCGTGGCCTGTGCCTTCGACAATCAGCATCGGGTGTTTCTGGTTGAGGCGATTGAAGCTGTCGGTTATTTTTTTTTCGAGGGCTGAAACGTCCGGGTTCATAATGAATTGCGTCGTGAAGCCTTTGGCGACGGCAATCGGGCTCATATCCATAGGCGCATCGGTGTAGCCGAACGCCTGATGCATCAGAACAGCGTCTTCGTCAATGCTGTGGCCGTCGTATTGGACGTATCGCTGACCGACGGGTTTTATGTAGCCGGGGTTGTAGCCGATTTTACGGAGATGCTGTATCAGGCCGCAGATTACTGCGGTCTTTCCGCTGTCCTGACCGGTTGCACTGATGTAAAGTGGTTTCATAGAGGTATTTATAGCGGCAGTTATCAGGTCTGGCAAATGAAAAGTATTGTAAAATTATCACTGCCGCTTATGGGGCGTTGCCCAAAGGGGCTTTAAATATCGCTTGACTTAACATACTAACGGGGTTAGTTTTACGGTTTCGCCGGCGGGGTGGTTTTCTGCCTGCGCATTGAAAAAGCGAAAAATCTATTAACTTTATTTAGGGAAAGATATTATGGCATTAGTCGGTACGAAAAAAATGTTCGAAATGGCCTACAAAAACGGCTATGCGGTCGGAGCGTTTAACGTCAACAATATGGAAATTACGCAGGGCATTATCAGCGCGATTGCCGAGAAAAAAGCGCCACTGATTCTGCAAATTTCCAAAGGGGCAAGAAAATACGCCTCAATGAGCTATCTGCGGGCGATAATAGATGTCGCGGTTAAGGAAAACCCCGATATTCCTATTTGTATGCACTTAGACCACGGCGACACGTTTGAAATCTGCAAACAGTGCGTCGATGACGGTTTTACATCGGTGATGATTGACGCATCGCATCATTCATTCGCGGAAAACATCGCACTCACAAGACAGGTTGTTGACTACGCTCACAAATACGGCGTTAGCGTCGAGGCAGAACTCGGCCAGCTTGGCGGAATTGAAGAAGACGTTGTCGGCGTGAGCCACGATGATTTGGCAAGTCATTTGACAGACCCGAATCAGGCTGTCGAATTTGTCAAAAAGAGCGGCTGCGATTCTTTGGCTGTCGCCTGCGGAACAAGCCACGGCGCTTATAAGTTCAAGACCGAGCCGAAGCTCGCTTTCGATGTAATTCAGGCTGTCGCGGACAAACTGCCGATGTTTCCGTTAGTAATGCACGGCTCAAGCAGTGTTCTGAAAGAATTTAAAGACCTTATCAATAAGTACGGCGGCAAAATGCCCGACGCGATGGGCGTGCCGGAGTCGGCGATTACGCAGGCATCGAAAATGGCTGTCTGCAAAATTAACATTGACACCGATTTGAGAATGGCGATGACCGCCAAAATTCGTCAGGTCTTTGCCGAGAAGCCGACCGAGTTCGACCCAAGAAATTATCTCGGCCCCGCAAGAGACGCCATCAAGGCGATGGTTCTGCATAAGATTGACGCACTGGGATGTGCGGGCAAAGCTAAAGAATGTAGTTAGAATTAATCACGAATGAAAAAAATGAAGCAAAGAGGTAAAGAAGTAAGGAAATAAGGAAGTAAGGATAATCGACCAAAGGCCGACAAATTCCTTGCATCTTTACAACCTTGTTTCCTTGCCTCTTTTTTTAAAAGAAAAAGAATAAATGAAGATAACCGGTAAAATTTTTGTATTGTTTTTGCTGTCTGCGATAGCCTCCGCGATGTCGATGCCGGCTAATGAGCCGCAGCAGACGCAGAGTTCCGAAATAAATTGTGTCCAGCAGGCGGTCAATGCGATATGCAGCGGAAATTTCGACTCGGCGGAAGAACTTTTAAAAAAGTGCAACGCCAAAGACGCAAACGCCATTGCGATTAAAGAAGTCATAACCGAGTATCGCAAAGTTGAGGCGGAAAGAGAAAAGGCCGCTCGGCAGGCGTTTAAGGAGCAGAAAGCCGAGCTTGCGAAATTACAGGCGCAACCTGAATCGAACGAACCGAATCTGCTGGAGATTCTGCCGGTAATTATAAAGGCGAAGGAATTTGCCTCCGAGCAGGAAAGAAAGCAGCTTTTTGAAGACAAGTTTGTTCAGAATACGCTGGCAAAGGCTCGCAAAGTCGGCGATGAGTATGAATCAAAAGGACAGTGGCTAAATGCCCTGTTGTATAGTTATAGCTGGCTTGAAGCGATTTACGACGGCGACAAAGAGATTGCCGAGAAGAAAAAATCTCTTCAGGATAAAGCGAATGTCAGCGCGATAACTGAAACGAAAAAAACGCTCGAGGAAAAGGCGATAATAAAAGCGATGATGGACGATAATCCCTGCGAGACTTACGCCGACCGTTATCAGAAGATTACGCCGAAGATGTTTATTTGCGGCCTTGACGTTCTTGAGTTTGGTTATGTCGAGCCGGTTTCTTATAGCGGTATGGCGAAGGAAGTTTTTAAAAGATTTGAGTATCTGGCGGAGGTTTTGAAATATAGCGACCCGTGCGACAGCAATTTTACTATGACTTATTTGCCAGGGAAATTAGGCGAGTTCGCAGCGGGGCTTGAGATGCTGAAAACCAATTATACCGCCGAGCCTGTTATAATGAGCAGAGACCAGTTTGTGAAATTGTTCGGACAGGTTTTGACGCTCAATAGTTTGACGGTAAAACTGCCTGATGGCGTTGTGATTTCGCATTTTGCCGAGTCGGCGTTGTCTTCGCTCGACCCGCATACCATATTTATCTGGCCCAAGCAGGTTGAAGATTTTGACAAGAGTATGACAAACGAGTTCAGCGGAATCGGCGTTGAAATTTCCAAAGCTGACGGCGTGTTGAAAGCTGTAAGTCTGCTGCCGGGGCCTGCGTATAATTCCGGCGTAATTGATGCCGGCGACATTATCGAAAAGGTCAACGGCGAAATTACAAGAGATATGACAGTAGGTTGCGCCGTGAGCAAAATCACCGGCCCGGCAGGAACGAAGGTTGTGCTTACGATTCGCAAGCCAGACCAGGAAAAGACGTTTGATGTCGAACTGGCAAGAGCCAAAATTATTGTGCCGACCATTCGCGGCTGGGGCAGAACCGAAGCGGGCGACTGGCAGTATTTTGTCGATGACGCGAGCAAAGTCGGATATGTTCGCGTTTCGCAATTTTCGGCTACGACGGCAGGCGACCTCGACAAAATCCTCAAAACACTTGAATCGCAGGGATTAAAGGCCCTGATTCTGGATTTGCGATATAACACCGGCGGCTTTTTGCAAAGCGCGGCGCAAATTTCAGATATGTTTATTGATAAAGGCGTTATCGTAAGTTCGCAGCCTCGCGTCGGTATGCCGACGTGGGAGGCCGCCCATAAGAAAGACACTCACCCGAATTATCCGGTTGTGATACTAATCAATGGCGGCTCTGCCAGCGCATCGGAAATCGTCGCCGGAGCTCTTTCGGACAAAACACATTCGCGAGCGGTTCTCGTCGGCCAGCAGAGTTACGGTAAAGGTTCGGTGCAGACCGTTACCGAATACACCGGCGAAGGTTCGCAGTTAAAATATACTATGGCGTATTATCATTTGCCCGATGGTCGCAGAGTTAAAGACCGCTGGGCTGCTGAAAAGGCCGACAGAAAAGACTGGGGAATAATGCCCGATGTCAAGATTGAGTTGCGCAGCGATGAACTCAAAAAGCTGTTTGATATTCAGCGCGATAACGACGTTCTTGCCGCCGCCGACCATGATAATAATAAAGCCAAATTGGTAAGGCATAATCTTGCGGAAACGCTTGATGCCGACAGGCAGCTTGCGGTTGCCGTGCTTATAGCGAAGACGAAATTGATTGAAGCGGGATTGAAATAATGACAGAGCAAAATCAGGATATTGATAAACTTCAGCAGCAGAGACAGGATAAGCTGGCAAAGATTAAGCAGCTTTCTATCGACCCTTACGGTTCGCGCCTCGATGATATCGAATCGGCGTCGGCTGTTCGCGCGAAATTCGATAGTACAAGACAAGACCAGACCGCGCTTTGCGCGGGCAGGATTGTGCTGTTTCGCGACATCGGCAAATTGATATTTATTACGCTTCGCGACAGCAGCGGAACGATTCAGCTCGGCTTGAGCAGAAAACTTTTGGAAAGCCAGTGGGATTTAATTAAGCTCCTCGACCTGGGCGACGTAATCGGAGCAGAAGGCACGCTGGGACTTACAAAGACCGGCGAACTTACGATTTGGACGACCAAAGTTATAATGCTGTCAAAATGCGTTTTGCAGCCGCCGGAAAAATTTCACGGTCTTGCCGATATTGAACTTCGCTATCGCCAGCGTTATGTTGACCTTTGGGCGAACCCGGAGGTTATGGACAGATTTAAGAAACGAATAGCTATGGTAGCGACTATTCGGAATTTTTTGCAGGCCAAGGGATTTTTTGAAGTTGAAACGCCGATGATGCAGTCGCTCGCCGGCGGAGCTGCGGCAAAACCTTTTATTACGCATCACAACGCGCTTGATATTGATTTGTATTTAAGAATCGCGCCGGAACTGTTCTTAAAAAGACTGCTTGTGGGTGGAATGGAAAAAGTTTTTGAAGTCAATCGCAATTTCCGCAATGAGGGTTTAAGTCCGCGTCATAATCCTGAATTTACGATGATGGAAATTTATCAGGCTTACGCTGATTACAATATAATGATGGATTTGAGCGAGGAGATGATTTGTCTGCTTGTCGAAAAACACTGCGAAGGTACGACATTGCAGTATGGCGAAATGCGGATTGATTATTCTCGCCCGTGGCGAAGGGCATCGTATCGCGATTTGGTTAAGGAATACGCAGGCTGCGATATTCAGGATATTGCCGCGATTCGCAGCAAGGCAAAGTCCCTTGGGATTGAAGAGGCGAAGTTAGACGATGATATTGTCGTCAATGAAGTGTTCGAAGCGACTGTTGAAAAGAATTTAATCAATCCAACTTTTGTAATTGATTATCCGGCCAGATTGTGTCCGCTCACCAAACGCAGCAAGACAAATCCCGATTACGCTGAACGGTTTGAGCTTTATATCGGCGCGATGGAAGTTGCCAACGCGTACACCGAGCTTAACGACCCGCAGGTTCAATATGATAATTTCGTTTCACAGATTAAAGGCTCAAACGAAGACGAAAATACATTCCGCAATCTCGATGAAGATTTTATCAACGCGCTGAAATACGGTATGCCTCCAGCCGGCGGACTTGGCGTGGGCATTGACAGACTTGTTATGCTGCTGACCGGCGCAACAAGCATCAAAGATGTAATTTTGTTTCCGCTTTTGAAACCGGAAAAGTAAGTTGTTTCTTTGTGCCTTTGTGTCTTAGTGGCTATTTTTTAGGAATCGGCAAAATGCTGAAGTTTTTTTTAGCTCTGCGATATTTGAAGAAGAAAAAAATCGTTCTTCTTAGCATCGTCGCCGTTGCCCTGTCCACCGCGCTGCTCGTTACGGTAGCCAGTCTTTTCACGGCGTTTATTTCAGCCGTGGAATCCGGCGCAAGCGATTATCTGGGCGATATAATAATTCAGCCGCCAGATAGATTTGCTGATAGCAATGTTCTGGTAGAAAAACTCAACGCGGACAAAAATTTTTTCGCGGCGACGGCGATTCTCTCAACCAACGGACTTATTCATCTTGGCGGCGGAAATGTCAAGGCCGTGAGCATCTGGGGCATAGACATTCAAAGCAGGGACAAAGTCGCCGGTCTGAAAGCCAATCTTTTAACGCAGAAATCCGCAATCGGCGAACCGACGTTCGCAATCAATGGAGATAATTCCGATGTTATGCCTGCTTTTGTCGGCATAGGCCTAATTGCCGAGCCGAACACGCTCACTGATGAATATAATTTTTCCGCGATTAAGCTGAATATAGGCAATAACGCGGTTATAACGACAGGCAGCATTGAAAACAGAGATAGCGATTTGTCCTCGGCTTCTATGCTGCACAGCAAATCCGTTAAAATAAAAATAGCCGATATTTTATTCACGTCAGTTTATGAATTGGATGAGAGGTTTGTTTTTGTGCCGATAGACAGGCTCGCGGATGTGCTGGCTCTGGATATCAAAAAGCCCGCCGATGTGGTTCATATTAAATGTGCCGCGGGTGTTAATCCTGACGATGCTGTCGCGGCTGTTACGCAAATCTGGACGCAGTTTGCGGAAAAGACGCTTGACTGGGAAAGGTTTTATATCGCTGATACGGAAATAATGACCGCTGTCGCAAAGCAGAGCGAATATACGACCGAGCTTCGCAAGCAGATGGGAGTTTTGCTTGTTGTCTTCGGAATAATAAGTGCGGGCGTGATTGTTTTAGTCTTCTGCATATTTTATATGATAGTCAGCGGCAAGCAAAAAGATTTAGCGGTAATAAAATCAATCGGCGGGTCATCGCTCTCGGCGGCCTCGATATTTTTGATTTTTGGTTTGTTAGTCGGCCTTATTGGCGCATCGGCGGGACTTGGCATCGGCTATGTAATTACGCACAACGTCAACGCCATCGAAAAATGGATACAAACCGCTCTTGGGCTGAAACTCTGGAGCAGCAGTATATATATGTTCAGCAAAATACCCGATAAGTTTAACTGGTATTGGGCGTGGCGGTTTTTTGCCGCTGCGGCGCTGTCGTCTGTGATTGGCGCTCTTGTGCCGGCGATTTCAGCGGCCAGAACCGCGCCAGCAAAAATTCTTAGGTACGAGTAAATGTACGATATTATTTTACCAATCAGATTTTTCTTGAGACGCAGGATTACAATCCTTGCGGTTTTGGCCGTTGCGATTTGCGTTTTTACGGTTGTGGTTGTTATGACCGTAATGACAGGCCTTGTCAAAGACTACACGCAGAAGAATCACGATTTTTACGGCGATTGTATTGTCTGGACGGATTCGCTTGTTGGGTTTGGTATGTATGAGGAGTTTATAGATGAACTCCAAAAAACCGATTTTGTCGCTTCAGCATCGCCCGTGATAAATTCCTTTGGTCTTGTTCAAATGAATTTTGGCGATGGCAGCGCGGCGTTAACTCTTATGGGCATTGATATAAAAAGGCACATAAAGACTACGAATTTTGCCCAAACGCTTTACTATCGCGCCGCTGCGCCGGAGCTGGCGTTCGTTCCTGAAGATGAGAATTTGTCGGGTTGTGTAACCGGCGTTGATTTAACGACCGAAAGAACCAAAAGGGGGACGTATATTCAGAAGACGTATGTGCCGAGCTATTCTTATACGATAACTTGTTTTCCGCTTACGCCCAAAGGGGCTATCGTCAAGACCGGCACGGCAATGGCGGCTAACTCAAAAATTTTTCATTACAGCGACAACAGCAACTCCGGCCTTGCGAAAGTTGACAGCTCGGTGGTCTATCTGCCGTTTGAGCAGTTGCAGAAGCTTTGCGGAATGGACACAACCGCAAAGAGAGCCGGTGCGATATTTATTAAATTTACAAAAAATTCAAATATAACTGTTTGCAGCGCAAAGGTCGCGGCTATGTGGCGGCAGTTCACCGCCGACAACAGTAATTTCGCTTTGGCGGATTTATTTAAAAATGTTTCCGTCGCCGACTGGAAAACATATCGCAGAGATACGATTGCGCCGATGGAAAAAGAACAAATAATGCTTATTCTGCTTTTTCTGCTTGTCGGACTGATTACGGTTTTTATTATTTTTGTGATTTTTTATATGATTATCAGCAGAAAGAGCAAAGACATCGGCATTTTGAAAAGTCTGGGAATTTCGCAGACCGGCGTTGTGCGGGTTTTTTTGCATCTGGCTTTTATGGTAGGCCTTTGCGGTTCTGCTTTCGGGATTGTTTTTGCTCTGGCGTTTTTGGTCAATGCCAATCGGCTGGAAGGCTGGCTGTTTGCTCA
>MHXU01000118.1 GCA_001824555.1 Planctomycetes bacterium GWC2_45_44 | reverse complement strand
AAATTTATTTTTGATGTCGGATAATAGAGCGGCGACTTTTTCTTTTATAATTTTTTCCATTCCGATTTTTGGGGCGAAACGATGGTGATACCATAGGGGAGCCCCGAAAGGCGACGCTTCAGCACCGCCAGCGGCAATGTCGCTATCGGTTGGGATATAACTTTCACAGGCATTGGTATAGCCCAGCACCATTGTTAGCGGGAATGGTGAAATTTTCTCAATCCATCGCTGATATTCGGAAAGCATTTCGTGCGACATCGCGAGCAGACACCACTGGTCATTTACCGCTAACGCATCGGCCTCAAATCGCAGTGACGGCTTTTCGTGGCGTTTTATTTTGTCGAGTAAATCGCGGATACACAGCACGGCATCCGAATTCCAGCAAAGCTCCTCGGCTGTCGCCGATTTGCCGTTCGGCCCATTCATATAAGCTTCGATTTCGGCCAGACGCTTGCGGCATTCTTCCGCAGTCGGAAAATCGCTAAGCGGTATTTCAAATGTCGAGGATATGGCGATTAGTTTTGACACTTCAAGCGGCGTGCTTTCACATGCGGCTTTGATGACTGCCTCTCCCAGTTTCGCTCCTGCCGATGCGGCCGCTTCAAAGCCGCTGTTCAGCGGTTCGCCGTTAATATCGCCGCCGCAGGCCTGTGCGAACATTGCGATAGTCTTTCGGCCAAAATGTCGTTTGACTGTTTCTACTGCATAACCGGGATAATCCGCGCCGATAAGGTCGCTGGCGTGATGTACAGTTACGGGGTGTGCCGCGTGACTGAACAGGATAGCGATAGGGTTTCCATCCAGTCTATCTATTCGCAGAACATCTACCCAGGGAATAACTCCATCGGAGAGACTGCGTTTTTCAGCATCGTTTTGTTTTTGCAGGTCGGCTCGGCGATTCAGGCCGATTTGTACAGGTTCTCGTCCGGCACGGATAAGGGCTTGCGATAAATCCGCATTTGCCCGACAAACAATTTCCGTTATATTCGCCAGCAAGGCATCATACCACGGCCGTCCTTCTTTCATAAGCCAGTTCCAATTGGTTGCCGAATACGGCATCGTGAACGGAGCGGAATGCGTGTGGGTGCAGTTAACTAAAACAGTATCAATTCCCGTTCGCCGCTGAATTCGCGTTCGCAACTCGTCAGTAAAGGCAAAGCCTGTGCCGGCCAAATCGAGAGAAACGATGGCTGTTTTTTTCACGGTGTCGCTGATTACCAGCGCCCGCGCAAACAAGTCGTCGTGAATGCCCGTGCTTGGCCGTGCAACATTCAGCGGCCCGCCAACGGGCGGAGTTATGATTATTTCTGCTGCGCCTGCCAGCAGTTTTGCGGGATGTTTAGTCATTTTGATTCCTTTATCAAACTATTACAACTACTCCCATTCAGGCAGAAAACCGCGTGGGCTGAAGCCCACCCTACAAAACTGAACCCTGCCATAGTGATGGCAGGGCTAAACACGAAAAAAAACCGCGTGGACAGAAAATCTGTCCACCCTACGCTCTGGATTCCCGCTTTCGCGGGAATGACAAGTCGTATTTGGCACTTAGCTAAAGTATTACGACGATTATGAAAAAACTTCCGTGCGCATCGCTTTTAAGAAATCTACGGACTGTTTCATTTCTTCCAGTCCGTTCATTCCATCTTCTATTGATACCCATCCCGAAAAGCGAACGCTTTTTAAGACGGAGAAAATTTTTCTGTAATCATTAAGTCCTCTGCCGGTAACTCCGTGGCAGAGTTTTTGGGAATATCCAAGAGCTCCATCGGCTTCTTTGAGTTCTTCCAGCGTTGCGCCTTCGACCAGATAACGGTCGCTGGCGTGCATAGTTTTGACGCGGTTTTTTACCAGTTCCAATAGTTCAATGGGGTCGTCGCCGGCAACAATGGCGTTGGACGGGTCGTACTGAACGCCGAAAAAAGGAGAAGGGATTCTATTTAGAATGGCAAGGAAAAGTTCTTTTTTTTGAGCGAATTCCTTATATTTCCAGTATCCATCTTTATAGTGATTCTCGATTACAAGATGAATGCCGCACTTTTCCGCTGTCGGCAGGCAGAGTTCGATGGACTGCACTACCCAGTCTGTGCCATCCTCGACTTTAACATCCGGTCGTCCCTGTCCGGAGAGCGTTCGACAAAATTTTCCTCCCAGTTCAGCGGTTACCTGTATCATTTTTATTTGTTTTTCAACTTCGCGCTTTCGCGCATCGGCATCTGGGAGCGTAAAATCAGGCGAATAGCACATCATAGGCATACACATCCCGAGGCTCTCAATCCGCCGTTTTACTTCTTTCAGGTAGTCCTGCTCGAAAGATTGCAGAAAACCGGAATAGAGTTCCAGCCCTTCGCATTGGAGGCTTGCTGACAGTTCAATCCACTCGAACAGAGTCATTTTGCCGCCGCATATATCTTCAATCCAGCATTTTGGGAAAGCCGCTATTGAAATCATACTGTCGTCCCTCTGCCGCTGTGGATTTCTTCCCGCACGCATTGTACGAATATATCCACCATTTCGTCCGCCTGCTCTATTGTGGCTATGAAAGGCGGAGCGAATGCAATCCAGTTTGGGTCGCAGCGCAGGATTAGTCCTTTATTGAGCAGCCTGCGTTCAACTTGTTTGCCGAAACTTCGCTCGGCAGAAAAAGACCGCATAGTCTTCGTGTCTTCGACAAACTCGACACAGGAAAGGCATCCTTTGCCTCGCACCTGTCCAAGAATGCCAAGCGCGGCGATTTCTTTTTCCAGGCGTTTGCGCAGGTGGTCGCCGATTTTTTGGCCATTTCCGATGAGATTATCCTTTTCAATTACCTCCAGCACGGCAAGACCGGCGGCGGCTGAAATTGGATTTCCGCCAAACGTATGGCCGTGAGCGAACTGGATATTCGCCTTGTCTTCGCCCCAGAAGGCGGCGTAGTGAAGTTCATCGCGTATGGCAACACCTGCGAGAGGAGAATAGCCGCTGCCCATTCCTTTTCCCATACACAGCAAGTCCGGTGCGGTGTCAAATGTCTGGGCTGCAAACCAGTTTCCAGTTCGGCCGAAGCCGGTAATAATCTCATCAAATATCAGCAATACATTATATTTGGTGCAAATCTCCCTGATGCGAGGCAGGTATTCGGGCGGCGGAACTACGATTCCGCCGGTGTTGCTGATAGGTTCGATAAAGAATCCTGCGACAGATTCGGCACCTTCGCTGACGATTGTGTTCTCAAGCATTTGCGCACAGAGCAGTTGGCACGATGGATGTTTCAGACCATACGGGCAGCGAAAGCATGCCGGCGGCGAAATGTGAAGGAATCCCTCAAGGAACGGTCCGAAAACGCTCTTTCGAGGCCCGCCGAGTCCGGAAGCGGACATCGCGCCCATAGTTGCGCCGTGGTAGCCCTTATACAAACCGATAAACTTGTATTTGGAGGCGTTGCCGCTTTGGCGGTGATATTGGCGGGCAAACTTTAAGGCTGATTCGGTAGCTTCAGACCCGCCTGAAAGAAATTTCAACGTACCGAGTCCTTTTGGAGTCAGCTCGGCCAGCCTCGCCGCGTACTGAACTGTTATCTCGGATACAGCGTGCAGCGGTGCGACAAAAGAAACCTTTTCCTGCTGTCTGCGAATGGCTTCGATTACATATTCATTGCCGTGGCCTATGCCGACGACGTAAATGCCGGAAATTCCATCTATATAACGTTTGCCGTCGATATCATTTAAATAAATGCCCTTAGCGTTCTTAATCACAAGAGGCTTTTCGCAAAAACTTTTCATTTGTCGAAGGTCAAGTACCAGATGCCGAGTATTCTGTTTTAATTGAACTGTTTCCATTGCCATTAATGTCTCCAGTTTATAAAATTTGAATGATTTAGAACTTCAGTATTAATTATATGCGTTGGTAATTTTTCCTGCAACAGCAGCAGAATGTCATCAACTGCCCCTTTAAACACTGCGCTGAACGCGCCAAATGAATCGCTGCCGACGTGAGCGGTAGCAACCACATTGTCCATTTTGAAAAGCGGATTGCTTACTGATGGGGGTTCCTCGGTAAAAACATCAAGTCCGGCACCTGCGAGTTTTCCGTTAGACAGCGCGGCGATAAGCGCGGGTTCATCGACTACCGCTCCCCGCGAAGTGTTAATAAGATATGCGCCGGTTTTCATTTTGGCGATAGCGGCGGCATCAATCATTCCTCGCGTTTGTTCCGTGAGCGTAACGTGAATTGAAAGGATATCCGATTCTGCTAGCAACTGGTCATATCCCACTAATTTTACGCCGAGTTGGCGTGCGATGGCGGCATCGGCGTAAGGCGGCGGTGAATAAGCGAGTAAATTTACGCCAAAGCCCGCCAGACGTTGAGCGACGGCTCGCGAGTTTCGGCCAAAACCGAGAAGCCCCAGCGTAGAGCCTTTTAAATCCCGTCCGGTGTATTGCGTGCGCTCGTTCCATTGTCCGGTTCTGGCTCCACGGTCGGCTATAATTATTTTTCTGATTACGGCAAGAATAAGTCCTACTGTGAACTCTCCGTTGGCTTCGTGTACGAACGGAGCATTGTTGACAATAACGCCGTGAGCGGTGGCCTGGTCCAAGTCAATGCTGTCCACGCCAACGCCATCTACGGCTATCATTCGGAGCTGCGGCGACGAACGAAACACCCGCTCGTTGAAAACTTCGTCTGATATCAGCGCCGCTTTGACTCCTGCGAGCTGATTAAGTAATTCCGTTTCGGTAAGCCGTCTGCCGACATCGGCGCGTACTACCTGCGCCAGCGGATTAAGCCGGTTTAGCTCGATATCAGTTACTCCTCTGTCGTAGTAACTGCTGACTAATACTGTTGGTTTCATTGTTTGTTCTTTCTGCTTGGTATATTCATAGGGTTTCGTCTTACCGCTTGCCATGCCTGCGTTCAAAATCCGCAGACAGCAGGGCTTCATCCCGCCATGGGACGATGTGTTCTTCCACCTGTTTTGTTTCCATCGCCAGTCCGGAGCAATTTTGTGCCAGGACTTCAAAAATTTTGTTGGCCACCAGTCTGTGTCCCAGGTCGTTGCTGTGTACTAAATCCCGATGCACTAACCAGTCGGCCTCCGCGAAGGTACTCATAAGGTCTGCGAACAGGCAGTTGTTTTTTTCTGCCATCGCACGAGTTGCCTCGTTGTACTCGTAAAAGGTTTTCAACGTGGCATAGCTCCAATCTGCCCCACGGTCAGCTAAATTCAGCATATAATAAGGGCCGGCCAAAACAATTAACGGCTGTATCTTTTCCCGAATGCGGCGCAAAATACTCTCCATCTCCGTGCAAAACAGGTCGATACTGCCGCCTCCGCAGGCATCGTTACTTCCATAAGCAATCACCAGTAAGTCCGGCAAAAGCGGAGCGCCATTGGCCGTATAGCCCAGCACCTGGTCGTCGATTCGTTCATCGGCGGCGGGTTTGGTACTGGCGGCATACCGGGGGTTCTTAGTCGATAACACCGTCGCTCCGATTCCCAGGTTGACTAAATGCACCGGCAGCCGCTGATAATCGGTAATCATTCTTGCCAGCAAACTTGCCCAGCAGCGGTCGCGGTTGCTTGACCATCCTCCGGCGGTGATACTGTCGCCGAGGGTCATTAAAATTCTAAATTCCTTATTCCACCAATCGCGTTTCATTTATGTTTTTCCTTTAAATTTGGCATCAGTGTTTGATTTATTATTACCTGAAATCGTGCCGGTAACGTTCGAAAGCGTCCTGCGCGCTGCCTTGAATCAGGTACAGCCGTCCATGCATTTTTTTTGTTTCACCCGGCTGGAAGATTCCCAGAAACGGGTCCATATGGAAACACATATTGCCTGTGCAGCCAAAAGCGCTGTACGATTGCTCGAATCCCAGGGCAGCTGCATACCGGCCGCATTGCGACTTCACAACCACGACGGATTCCTGTGATTCCACAGGACTTTGTGGCAGGGACTGATGAACCACCGGTACAAAGCCATGACCGCCTGCCACTTTTACAATAAACACACCGGCCTTGCCATTGATATCTCGAAAACTGCGGAGGTTTTGGCCGTCGAAAATAAAAATACGGTCATGCTCCGGGTTGCGGAAATTCGGACTCTCAATCGCTATCATACAGAATGGCCAATCAATCGGACCAACTGCCGCAGGCATATCGTTTTGCAGACTTAGATTGATGTCCACATAATCCTTTTCAGCTGTCAGCTCTACTGTAAATCGGCCTTTGCCCGGAGAAATACAATCGGCAGATAGTTTTTTGGGAGCATGGTTCGCGTTCCATTGAAAAGGTATGTGCTTATAGTTTTTGCCGCGGCCCTGCGGCTCGGCTGGAGGAAAATGGTCATCATAGAAATACCCTTTTGGCCAGCCAATCATCTCGCAGGTTCTGGCAATCAGGCGTTCATCGGCGGACATCCAGGACGCTCGTATATCGGCGCACAGGCCGGGGTCGTGCAGAGCATCGCCCCGCCATTTTGCATAGGTGCCTTCCCAAATATAAGGACGAAGTTCCAGCGAACCAGCCATTGATCTTCCTTTCGTTTCATCAATTTTAAGACGTTTCTTTATAATCGTTCAGACGAGATTGATTGTTACATCATACTATAACATTGTTATAGTGTTTTTCAACAGTAATGTCATATCCGGTATTAGTCGGCTTTGTAAAATCGGACTTCGGCTATGGCAAAGTCATAGTTAGTCGAACCGGGAATTTGACCAATCCATGTGCCGCTGGCTCCGTTCTTGACGGTAATGACGACATATTTCACAGGAACGCCGCCGAAATTTACGACATTGTCCGCCGGTGATGGCGAAGTAACGGGACTGCAGGCGAGCGTTTTCGCTCCCCAGGCTGTCCACTCGGCCGGGTCTGTTCCGCCGGTAGTTGAATACTGAATATAAACATCCTTTACGGATTGTGCGCTCCAATACCAGGCTCCATTTTGTTGAGCAGACCAAAGCTCCATTTTGTCTAAGTTATAAATCTGGTCAAAGGAATACTCGACCCAGCGATTGCCATAAGTACCATCGTTAATCGTGCCACCGCGTGGATTGGCTATTGATGAACAAATAGCCATCGTTAAGTGGTCTTTGCCGTGCAGCAGACCTGTTGTGGTATCAAGGCCGGAACCGTCGATAGAACGAACCAATTCTCTGCCCGGAAAGCCGGCATTAGAACCTCTAACACTTACCGCCTCACAGGTGCTCCAGCCATAGATTTGTCTTGGATTTCCGATAGCATTGGGAATGGACGTATTACCCCAGCCAAAAATCTCCGGCACGCCTAAAAATCTGTCATATATGCGAACATCGTCGAGCAGGCCGTTGAAGTATGTTCCTCCGCTGCCGGAGTAGCCAAGTTTTACATTATTGTCAGGCGCGGTATTTATATCCATTGAAGCAAAACCGCTAATCGTATCTTCCGCACCGTCAACATAAAATCTTACATAATCGGTTTTATCTCCGAAAGAGACGACGGCGATATGATGCCACTGGCCGTCAGCCACATTTTTTGTGCCTGTTATGGAACAATTACCCACGTCCAATTGCAGTTTGCCGGCAGTTCCGGTACGAAACAGCCAGTTTTTTCCGGTTGCGGCCGTGCCCCAGGAGATAATATCCCCTGCTCCCTTTATCCAGGCAGTGCAGGTGCGCGGCGTTGAAGGTTTTGAATCGATTACGCCTTTGTATCCGATTATCTCTATATAGTCGCCAGCGCCATCAAACAGGAGAGCTCCTGCGCCATCGTTGCCGCCCGTGGGCTGCCAGACGGGATTGCCATACAGCGTGCCGGGGTGATTACCCGTACTATCGGAAGCGATAAGACCTTCGGACTCGTCCAATTTCCAGTGCGCCGCCAGTCTTTCTACATTCGCACAACAGTCCGCCCAGCCCCACTGCGCCGCAAACATATTAAAATCATACGCATTCACATTTGCGTCTTCATTGAAATTCTCCCTGCCGCTTGCGCCACTTTTTAACCACTGTTCGACAAATATCGCTAAATCCGACATATCAACTTTTTGATTGTCGTCAAAGTCGCATCTTGCGGCTAAAAGCGTTTTCTTGACCATAGGAAGAATTATATTTTCGCCGCCGGCGGCATTTGGGTGAATGCCATCGGGAACATAATCCCAAAAAGCTGTCATATCCGCAGCCATAAGATTGAGCCAGTTAGGGTAGTGGTCAATCAGCAGAAACCCTCTCTCCTGCGCTACTTCCCTGTACATCTGGTAGTACAATGCCAGATTGGGTCTTATGTAGGCGTGCCTGTCTCGCCAGCAGTCCAAAGTGGAATTCATCGTTTCAAGAATGATTTCCGCGTTGGGATTGTGTGCGAGTATCTGGTCGATTATCGTGTTAAGATTATTGCGCGATTGCTGCACTGACATATTAAACGGAGAGTAAGCGTCATTCATCGCATATTCAACGAATACGACATCGGGATTATACGCCAATGCACCAGGCAGGAATCCCAGACCGTTCCTCGCAGGATCCGAATTGTAGGAGGACGAGCCGCCGACACCGCAATTATATAAAGTAACCTGACCTGGGTATTCAGATTGAAGCCATGTCTGCATTTGCCCCACCCATGCCCCGCCGGTGCCTCCTGTCAGGCTTGTTCCTATGGTAACGATTATCTGATTTTGACCGCTATCTAATTTAGCGAGAAGCGACTGCGCCGACGAGCGACCTGAAAGGCCAATGACCGCAATAACAAACAAAACGAGATACTTACGCATACTTTTTTCTAACATTTTGTGTGCCTTTCCAGTAATAAAGAGTCTATGACATTATCAGCCGGCGTATTTTTTGCTCATTTCGGAACGTATTTTCAAATAGTGTTCAAAATTGTCTTTAGTCATATCCTTTGGTATTCCGCCTTCCTCCCAGGGAATAAATCCGCCGCCCTTGCAAGACCGATATACTTCTTCTATGTGCGATCCGAGTTCTGGTTTTGACATATCCGCGACAAAACGACTTATCCCGCCGGCAAAACAAAGACGATTCCCATAACATTCTTTCAGATGCTTTATATCCATTCCATCCGAGGGACCGACAGGGTCAAGCATATCAATACCCGTCTCGACGATGTCCGGCAATAAGGCATTGATATTTCCATGGCTGTGCATAAAGGCGAACTTGCCGTATTGATGAGCGAGACTTGCTGTGCGCTTATGCCACGGGAAGAAGTATTTACGGTAGCATTTGGGCGACATCAGCGGGCCGGTGTTGCTGCCGAGGTCGTCTGTCCACCAGACGGCATCAACGCCGCATTCAAGAAGTTTGCGTGCGTTATCATACATAAACTGTCCCCACGTATTCACAAGTTGTTCGGCGAACGCGCTTTCTTCGGCAATGTCGAGTAAAAATTCGTCTATTTTTCTGCAATGTTCCCAGATGCCTGCGTAAAATCCATCAATACTGCCTCTGACAAAGAGACCGGCCTCGATGAATCTTCGCACGGATTTTGCGACACCGGACCAGTATTCAGGATAGCTGTTGACAGCAGGCAGATGAAATTCATCAAGGTTTGTCTTACCGTCTAACGGCCTGGATAATGTTTCGTAAAACCACTCCGGCTTAAATACGACTAATCGCCTCGTGCCGTTGTCAAGCTCCACGATTTCGGAAGTTTCGTTTTTTTCGACCACATGTCCCTGAAGGTTGCCGGATACGCCCGCAAAACATCCTCCTGTGGCCTGTGTGAATTTAATTTGATATTCAATGCCCCACTGGTCATCTGCGACCGCAACGCCGGGCAGCAGAAGTTTTTCGGCCTGTGGCGTGGAAAAGAACGTCCAGCCCGGAACGAAATCGACGGGCTGTCGTTTTAATGTTGCGATTACCGCTTCTCTCTGGTTCATAGGTTAAATCCTTTTTATTTTTGTAAATCTTTGCTTCGAGTTCATAAGCCATTTTTTAAAAAATTATTTTTGATATCCTCAAGATTAAAATCTCCATTTCTGGGGATTACCGTATTGAAGGCCGGCTCAATCTCGTCAAGCGTTCTAAAAAAACGTTCAGAGGCTTTTTTCCTTAAATCAGGCTCATCATTGACAAATAGAAGAATCGCAAAGTCTATGGA
The DNA here is from genome assembly GCA_001824555.1 of Planctomycetes bacterium GWC2_45_44. Classification (GTDB taxonomy): domain Bacteria; phylum Planctomycetota; class Phycisphaerae; order Sedimentisphaerales; family UBA12454; genus GWC2-45-44. The sequence goes on along the minus strand of MHXU01000118.1, from coordinate 21,242 downwards.
TATTCGCGCTAGCTCGACCCTTTTCCTGAAAACCGGGTCGTTTTTTGTCTTCGACATTGCGGCATCGAACAGCTCCGAACATTTCAGCAGATAAGATTTATTTGGTATCGGCGCAGAACCGACGGCTATATGCAGCCCATCGTATTTACGGAAATCGGATTTTTCTTCATAGCTGGCGAGGTCTTCGGTAAGCATTACATATTCAAAAATTTCGCGATGGGACGGGCCGTAATATATCCTGCAAAAATCCTCAATACTCTTATTGACGGATATATCAGTATCCCACAAAAGCTCTGAATATATATAACCTCTTAAATGTTCAAGGCCATAAGGGATAAACATCGAGCCGGCATCGGTCTGCCTTGTGTAATAGTCGGAAAAGCATGGATACGCGATGATGTTTTTATCAGTATCGGTATTGAATGTTTTTTTCCAGCAAGGGTTGAAAAACATTTCTATGAATACCTGATCAACGCCGAGTTCTTTGAACTTTTGGAGACTTTTTTGCGTTGCGAAAAGGCAGGGTCTGGGGAGCATTGCAAAATGACTGTATTGATAGTACCAGATGCCGAGCTGTTTGGTATTCGCACACCATTGCCGCAGTTGTCCGAGGTAATTATCTTTTATATTTACTTCGCCTTCGTTGATTGCATACGCGTAATCCGCGCCAATGGGCGCCCAGACGGCTCTGACGCTGGGATGAGCTTTTATCCCGGGCGGCGCGAACGTATGGTTATAAGCGAAAGTGATAATAGATACATCGGGGAATTCAACGGCGACAGTTTTGGCGACATTATTGGCAAATTGTATATTGAGGCCTGAAATACCTATCTTTTTATAAGCCTTTAAGCAGTCTTTACAGTCGCAGGAAATTCCAATATCGGTATGGGTTATGCTAATAAACGGCATATTTGGCTTTTGCCGCAGCTGCCGGAGCGTCCACTGCGCAACCCATTTATTAAACTCTTTATTGGAAAGACAAAACGCTCTTTGAGCGGGATTGCCGATATATTTTCGAGAGCCTTCAATCTCCGCTCTCCATAATTCGTTACCCTTATACACAGCTTCGGGAATGGATTGAAACGCGTGCGGATTCCAGGAATTCGCCATAGTCGCGGTTCTGGTATCATTATGCAGGAGCATTACCGCCGATGGGCGTTCTCCGCAGGAGGCAGCTTTGGACTCATTTAAGCGATTGCGCACTGTCCAGTTTGCATCCCACTGCATTATGGAGTCGGCGCTTCGATATCGAAAGGCGGGTTTTTTGCAATCTCTTATTTCGGGTAATTTCACCGTCGGTTTGGAGGGAATATACTGGCAGCCTGGCGTGAGCCATCTGCAATCCAGATAGTCCCGACAGAAGCCGTATATGCCGTTAATCAGTCCTCTTTCGGGACCGCCGGCAATAATAATACTGTTTCCGCTGATGATAATCTGATACTCGCCGAAAGACATATCCGCTTTTATCAGGTTATGGTCTTTGATGTGTTTGTTGTCGATGCCAAGAATTATTTCGTTGGCCTCGGCGGCAGGGTAAAAATCATAAACAACCGGAAACACCGCTCCTGTCATTTCTTTCAGTATCGCCGCGAAATCGACGGCAGCCGCTGCCGTACTTATGTCCGCGTTTTCCGAAAGCACGATTTTGTATGAGGTTCTGCCGTTATCGCACAATGTAATATCGGCGAGACCCTGACAACAAAAAATCGTAACGAGAATTGACGAAATGAATACGGCTTTGTTTTTCATATTTCAACCCTGCTTATTTAATCACAATTGTTTCCACTACTCTAATGGCATAGTCTCCGGGATAACGTTCCATTCTTGTGCTTGGATCTTCCGGCACTTTGCAGCCGCAGCGGACGGTAACCTGCTTCGGATATGGAGACCCGACTCTGAAGACAGCGGTATTTTCATAAAATCCCAGATAAAGACCTTCGTAGTAGCCATCGCTAAGTTTTTTCATAGCATCGACAGGGCTTTTGATATCAGGGTCAACGTCCTTGAATTTCAGTCCTGGAAATGTTCCCATCATAAGCTGTACCCAGATACTCGGATGCGTTCCATTCAGATTATCGACGCGCTGCCTTTTGACAAGCTGGTTTTTCATATTGTCGATGGTTTCGCCTTCACTCCACCATTCGCAAATGTTATAGCCTTTCGGGGCGCAGCCGCTGCCGACTACGTTCACCGCTACGATAGGCTTGTTTTCTTTGATGGTAAGAAATCCGGTATCAGCCTTGAACTCTATCCCCTTGGTGGGGTCAATTTCGTAAAAGTCGCCCACTTCAACGTTTTTATACACAAATGGCGTTGTATAAACGTGTCGCTCGGTCGATAAAACTTCGCAATCCCGCGCGGGACCAAACTGTTTTAGCTGTTCTTCGGTGAAAGTTTTGAAAAGCGGCAGACCCATAATCATTTACTCCTTAATGTTTTTTTTGTTTTTATTGAAATATATTATTTAGAGACTTGACCACGCGTCAATCTCCGCGGTAACGGTAACTCCGACACCTGCAATTCGTAAAACGCCGTCGCTGCTCTTGAGAACCTCGGCAAGGGAGACAGTGAAAGGTTTTTCGGTTTCAGTTACTTTGACCATAGGCGTTTTCTTTTCATCATCCGCGTCAATCGCGAAAAATATCCGGCACAACTCGGTTGTGCTGGTAAAAGAAAATCTACCGTCGCTTTCCGATAAATTACCCCAGCCTATATTGATTCCGCCCGCGACACATTGAGCGTTAACAAATTCAACACGACCGGCAGCCGGCGCCAATTCCCATTCTATCGAAATATTTATTCTCATTAGTCTATCCTTAAAGTAGTTGGTGGATTATTTTTCAGTTCTATAAGCTTATCCAGCTTTGCGGCTTTAACAAGCCGATTCCGGGCGATTCGAGCAGCACGTTGGCAAAATTAGCGACGACGCGCGTGCCATCGGAAAAAACAGTTTCCTGAACCGCGCCGTCCGGTCTGTGCAAACGATGTTCAACCATTTCAAGTTTGCCGATTTTTTTATTCAGCGCCATTACCGGTTTGGCGCAGTTGATAGCTTCTTGTACAATTACATCTTCGAAAACAGGTTTATAATAGTAAAGATTTTTCGTGTGCGGCACAAAATTCCACTGCATTCCAAACGGAAAAATATCGGGCGGCGTGCCCATAATGGCATCAACCGCAGCTTGTCTCGTGGGAGTTCCGCCTCCCCAGGGGAGCCGCTGCCAATAGCCGCGACCATATTGACTAAGATGTTCGGGGTTATTGTAGTTGTCAACTTCCCACCACGTATGGTATGCACAATCGTGATAGACAAGCATGGTCATCGGCACAATACAGTATTCATCGCCGCCAAGCATATTGGAGTATTTGGTGTTGCCCAGGTCATAAGAGCCTGTCATTCTGCCCCAAAAACCCTCGGATGATATGATAAGCCCTTTTTCCGCCGCATAATCGAGCATCCGCTTCCTTGCAGCCTTTTCGGAAGCTCCATCTCCGATATGTTCGGGATTATAATCCTCCAGGAACGGTCCGCAGGTTAATGTATCATAATGAATGCCATCGAGCTGTTTATGCTCCGCGTCGATTATGTTTTTATTTAATTCCACCCTTTTTTCATTTGACAGGCCTCGCCATTTTATACCTTCCATCTCCCAATAGACGATTGGCTGCTTATCGCGGCCAAAACGCAAATCGCTCTCGTTATCGGTAGGGCTGTCCATAATATAAATAAAACTGCCGGCCATATAATTTAATTCTTTGAGTGTCCCAAGAAGGTTTCTGTAATCCGCCCAGGGGGTAGTAAGTTTTTTATTTGCCTCATCATTTAAATTCTGACTGTAATAAACCGGATAGACGTAAGCTTTGTCTATGCCGGCGGCCTTGAGCTTTCTAAACGCGGCATCATAGTCGAGTTCTGTGTCAAAATTGTAGCCGGTAAAAATCATTGCCGAACCGAAAAGATTCTCCAGTTTCGGACGCTGGGAAATTTTTTCTTCCCACGTCTTAAATCTGCCTTTTTCTATCTCATACCTGCGGTATAGTTTGCAAAGATTGGTCAGGCCTGGAGCGCAGGGAAATAAAACGACTTCTCTGGAATAGCTCAATTTGCCGAGCGATGGCTCCTGTCGCCACATAACCCGAAGTTCACCGCTGGAGGTTTTTTCCCAATGAAGTACAGCATCGGCATCGGTTTCGGCTATGGTGAGCAAGGCGTTTTTTTCAGTGATTTGACCGAACATCGCCATTGAAAAGCCGCCCGCTCCCTGACCCCAGCGGGGATTATAGAAAGCCGGCCCCCTGCCGGTATGAAGAACGCCCTGACCATTTGGTATGGCGGTCGAAAAGCTGCCGCTGCCTTCAGGCCGAAAAACTCCAGGCAGTGTCATCGCATTTACGCCCTGCGAGTCATCTGCTTCCGCCGACACAAGCAGCCTGTCGGGTTTCATTGTCCACCGTAACGTCAGTTTGCCAAAAAGCGTTGCGTGAGTAGCCGAAATGGTATCTGTGCCTGTGTATCGAGCCTGCCCTTTCCCGATAAGCTGTACCGTGGATTCCGGCTTTGCCGCGGATTCTGCGTTATATGCGGGTTCATTGAATCGCTCGGTGTCCTTTGAAACGAATCGGGTTTGTTTGTCGAGATGCCATCGTGCATTGCGGAGACGGTCTTCGATAACAACATCAGTGCCATCTTCGCTCATAGTCAATATCCACGCATCCCCGCGAAGGCTCAACATCTGACAAACTCCTAAAATAGAAACAATAAACTATTTTAAAGACGAAACAACACCTGTTCTGTGCCATATTCACTTTGGCTGGAACGGAAAGTACCGCTGATATGCTACTATATTAAATAGGTTCAATGTTGTCAAGTCTTATGCATAAATTAAGCATAAACGCTTTTCAAGTGCAATATAAAACATAAAGTATTTATACATAATAACTTATATTGTTAAAATGATATTTTGCCCACAAAAAGTCAATAATTAATATGAAAAAATGGTTGCTAAAAATAAAAGTTTTGTTAATATCTGTACAAATGGTCTAAATAGGTCAACATAGGAACCGCTGTGCAGAATTATAGTGATATGCCCGAAATTGTCGCTCCGGCGAGCAGAATAGCATTTATTTTGCGAGAGGAAATTTCCAGAGGCATATACACGATTGGCGAAAAACTTTCCAATGAGCGGATTCTTGCCGAGCGTTTCAATGTCAGCAGGGGTACTATCCGCCAAACACTGCAAATTCTTGCCGCAGAGCGACTGATTATCAGGCAGCAGGGACGAGGCACTTATATAACAACCCCCGCGTATGCTCCGGTAACGGAAGTGAAATCGTCAATGATTGGCGCAATGGTTTATGAGAAAGAATATTATTTCGGAGCTATTCTGCAGGGGGCTTCCTACTGTGCCGGCACCAGAGGATATGTTCTTATCACCGGTTCAAACGCGACAGAAGAAATGGAACTCCAGCATGTGGATGCTTTTCTGAAAAACGGCATCAGGGGTGTTGTCCTTGCCCCCAAATATGAATATTCCGCCAGGGCATACGATATGCTTGTTTCTAACAATATATCTGTGGTAATGCTTGATACGCTGCTGCCGAATCGTACTGAAGACTTTGTTACAGTCGATAATCGGCATGGCGTTTATATGGCCACCAGCTATCTTATCGAACTTGGTCATACGAAAATCGGATATGTGGGACATGACGACCGCCGCGATTTTCCGTGCAGGGCTGCGCAGCTTAGCGGTTTTTATGATGCCTGTACGCAGCACGAAATTAAAGTTCACGAATCGTGGCAAATTGAGGCAAATGAGGATAATTATCTGGCAAAGTTAGAGGCTGTTTTACGACAGAATGGTCGTCCCACCGCGTTTGTCTCCTATAATGATATTTGGGCAGTTCGCCTGATTCGCGTCGCGCGAAGTCTGCAACTGCGGGTGCCGGAAGACCTGTCGGTAATCGGATTTGACGACTCGACGGTTGCCCGCAATCATGATATCCCGATAACCACCATAAACTCCGAGCCTAACGAGCTGGGCAAAGTCGCGGTGGATATGCTGCTTAAAAAAATTGAAAATCCTATAGAACGGCCTAAATATACATTTATGGTGCAGCCGCGCCTGGTGGTCAGGAAATCAACGGCTCCGCCATTTTGAGGCCAATGGTTAAATTATTTTGGAGATTGATTATGCGTAAAACATTTGTGTTGTGTTTTTTAATTTTTGTCGTGTGTCTGATGTTGTTCGCCTGCGTCGAGATGACATTTGCCGCTAACTGGCGCGATAGTTCATATCAGGCTTCGCTTGCGAACAAATCGATAGAGGCAAAGTTTCAGGGCGGTATTATCTATGAGCTTAAAGACCTGACAACCGGTCAAAAACTCATATCGCTTGAACCGGATAAGCTGCCGGCCGCTATGCCTCTGTTCGGACCAAAGCCGATAGATTTGGATAAATGCGAAATATCCCAGAAGATAAGCAGCACGTCAATATCGTGTGTGTACAAATCGACCGACGGAATCATCTGGACGCTGGAATGGTCTATTGAGCCAGGAAATGGCGATATTATCCTGCATTCCAAAGCAACATCAGAGCAGCCCGTCGAAGAACTTCGGATACTTATTCCGGGGTGCGATATTAAAGATTATACGAGTGTTGGGATAACTGGTTATGGCACGGGGGCTGCGGTCAACGCTCCCTGGGACGGCACTTTTGTCGGCGACCCGGAAAAGGACTCATCTCCGATGGTATATCCCCATCCTATGGTCGCACTTTTTCAGGGAAAGAATTCCGGATGGTTTATGGAAGGCAGGGACGAACGAATCGGACCGGCAACCATAATGGCCAAAGGAACAGGCAATACGGTAAATATCGGCTTTAATCGCAGGTTTCCTCTGACCAGCACTACTCCGGAAATGTATGAAATCAGAATTCGTCCGTATCGCGGGCGATGGGAAACTGCGGTTGATCCATATGTGGAATGGCTGGAAAAAGGCGCGGGATTTGTGGCATTAGACAAGCTGCCCAAAGAGCAGGCCTGGATATCGAATCTAAAAACACAGGCGTATATCGGAGTTGGCAATTATGCCGGTCTCGATAAATTAGCAAAAAAAGTCAATCCACAGGAGACCTTTGTCGGCAGACAAGCAGAATTCAGGAATTATGGGTTCGATATCGGATATCCTGACTATCGCATTACCGAGCCAGCTAAGAAATGGCTCAAATACGCTCGTCAGTTAGGTTTTCACGTCGGTATGCATTTTAACAGCAATGGCGTTTCGGCGATGTTTCCTGACCTTGTGGAAAAATTCAAGCCCGGTATGCAGGTAACGGGTAAAGACGCAAATGGCAATGATACTTATCTCTACATATACGAGGGCGCCAATCGTATGTATCGTGTGTCGCCGGCTCTCAAGGCGTGGCGGGACTATCTGGCCGCACAAGTCAAAGAAGCGGTAGATGCCGGAATAGATGTTGTCTATCTGGACGAAGCGATGGCTCCGCAGGGAAAATTTGTCATTGATGGTATGGATGGCTATCAGGGAATGCTGGAACTGATGCAGCAGATATTAAAAGAAAATCCGCATGTAGCTATCGAGACGGAGCAGTTTAACGCGCTCACCACTAAGTACGGAAAAATCGCGTTGAGCCAGATGCCGCTCGGTCATCCGCTGTCCGGCTACATATTCAGAAAGTTCGTCAAGGTAGTGCCGGAAGGAGTTATGTACTCGCCAACGGAGACCGAACTGATGGACGCATTTGACAGTTGGGGGTTTATGCTGCCGGGCGCTGATGCGAAATATGAAGAATCCGGGATGCAAATTACTGAAGCATTCCATAAATATAAACTTGTGGCCGAGCCCAACCTTCCGAGAAAAGATTATACCGTGTACACGAATCACTGGACGGGCGGTATTTTGCCGGTTTGTAATTCTGTCATTCCCGAAGAAGGCGAAAAACTTTTTGGCCTTAAGGGCGCAAATGGCGTTACGGCATATTTTGAGAAACACCCAAAGAAGCGCGGGCTTGTGATTTATGAGCCGAACAGAGAGCCGCAATGGTTCGGAACCAGATACCACGGAATTCGCTCGTATCCCGGCCCTGGGCTGCCTGCGTATCGCGGATTTCGAGAGTATATAAAAGATTGGCTGATATACGACGGTAACACGGTACTTGGTCTTGACCCTAATCAAAGCTATTGGTTTGACACTAGCCTGCACCCTTCGACTGCACGTTTTCATCTCTTTAAAGTCCCCGGCGATTTCGCAGGCGTTACCAATATGGAAGCCAGAACCTCATCGCAGGAAATTGGGAAGAACGATATGTTTTTCTGTCTGCGAATGGCCGGCAGAGGCGAAATAGGAGTGTATGTACCATCTGATTACGATGTTTATCTTAACGGCGTAAAACTGGCGGTTGATTCAAACACCCGGCAATCTTTTGTAACGATAAACGCGTCAAAAACCGGCGACTCCGGCCTGGGATATTATATAGCGTTGAGCCAGGAGCAAAGTAAAGAAAATCTCAAAAAGCCCGGCGGGCCGGCAAATCTTATCGCGTTTAAAAAAACCGACATCGAACTAAAAGGTTTATGGTCGAGTCTGCCCTGGTATGGTTCGCCGGACGCGCTTAAATGGATGAAAGGAAACGATGCGAATGGATTTGAGGTGGCGGTAGGAGCGATAGGCAGAATTTTAGGGAAAATCCCGGAAGCAACCAAAATAAGCATTCAAGGCTCATATAAGATGGACGAAACAACAACAGGGTCTCCGGGGGACGGTGTTATTCGAATCAATGGAATAGAAGTATTGAGAGTTCCTCACGGCGGTTCGCCATTTAAAGACATACCTTTTAATGTTGATATTTCAAAATACGCCGGTATGTATGTGATGGTCGAGTTTGTATCGGATGCGTCCGTAAGAGGCTGCTCGGCTAACTGGAATAACCTTAAATTTGTGGTTGAAAAGTAAATCATCGCAAAGGAAAAAAAATGAATATGCACATTATTGACTGGTCGATACTTATCGTTGTGTTTGGAATTATAGGCGTTATTGGATTTCAGACAAAACAATACAGTCACAGCGTCTCCGATTTTCTGGCGGCCAGTCGCTGCGGAAGGCGATACCTGCTGACAATCGCCGCAGGTATGGCGAGTTTAGGCGCAATCAGCATAGTGGCGTACTTCGAGCAGTATTATCAATCCGGGTTTGTTTCGATATGGTGGGGATTGATGCTGATGCCTATCAATATGTTCATCTCTTTATCGGGATGGGTGGTTTATCGTTTCAGGCAAACGCGAGCGATGACGATGGCGCAATTTTTTGAGATTCGCTACTCAAAAAAGTTTCGTGTCTTTTCAGGCATCGTTGCGTGGGTATCGGGCATAGTCAACTTCGGAGTATTCCCCGCGGTGGGGGCAAGACTGTTGATATATCTGACAGGCCTGCCTATTTACACCGCTCATTTGGGCCCGCTCGAACTGGACCTTACCCTGGGCGTAGTGATGATATTTATGCTTTCAATAGCGGTATTTATGACGCTGGCCGGCGGCCAGATTACCATTATGGTTACCGAGTTCCTTCAGGGACAATTCACCAACGTCGTCTTTGTCATATTACTGATATTCGTTTTCGCCACTATCGGCTGGAGCGACATCATCAATGGCATCAAAGATATGCCGGCAGGCAAGTCTATGGTAAATCCTTTTGCGGCAGGCGATATTCCTGATTTTAATTTCTGGTACTTTGCCATACTTTCTTTCGGCTCCTTTTACGGCTGTATGGCCTGGCAAGGCGGACAGGGATTTAACTGCTCCGCAAAAACCCCGCACGAAGCGAGAATGGCAAAAGTTTTAAGTTCGTTCAGCGGCGGCGTTACCGGTCTTGTCATATTGCTTTTGCCCATAGTTCTGTTTGCGATTCAGCATAACCCAAAGTATGCGGTGCAGACAGTCTCCATAAATGAGGCTATCGCTCGCGTTCCCGACGCACAAATTCAGAAGCAGATGACAACGCCTATCGGACTGGTTCATATTCTGCCTGCCGGTCTGCTCGGTCTTTTTGTGGCGGTCGGATTCGCCGCGGCAACTTCCGTATCGCAAACTTATCTGCATTCGTGGGGCAGTATTTTTATCCAGGATGTTATCCTGCCGTTTCGCAAGATTCCCTTTGGCCCCCAGCACCATATAAAACTCCTTCGATGGTCTATTGTCGGAGTAGCGGTATTTTCGTGGTTTTTTAGTATGTTGTTTCCGCTCAAAGAGTATATTTTTATGTTCTTCCAGATTACGGGCGCTATTTTTGTCGGCGGCGCAGGGGCGGCAATAATCGGCGGTCTTTACTGGAAACGCGGCACTACCGCAGGAGCATGGACGGGAATGATTACAGGTTCGGTCCTTGCTTTCGGCAGTATTGTACTTACCAATATTTTGTGGCCTTACTTTCTGCCGATGCTGAAAGAAGCCTGGCCTGACTGGCAGCTAATGCAGAACCTGCCAAATCAATTTCCCATCAACGGCACATGGCTGGGATTTATCTCTTCAATAATCGCGGTAACTGTATATGTAGTCGTCTCGCTGTTATCGGGACAGCCTGCGTTTAATATGGACAGACTGCTGCATCGCGGCGAATATGCCATCAAAGACGAACATACTGTCGAAAGCAATAAAAAGGTTTCCCGCCTGTCGCAGATGTTTGGTATGGGCAAAGAGTTCAGTCGCACCGACCGCGTAATATATATCCTCACTCTTTGCTGGAGCGGTTTTTGGTTTATTACTTTTCTTGCCGGCACGGCGTATTGCGTGATTGTCAAACCTTTCTCCGATGAAGTATGGATAAAATGGTGGTGGGTTTTCTGTGCGCTGACAGGCGGAGTGGGAATTATTACTGCCGTCTGGTTCTTATGGGGCGGCTTCATTGACCTCGGAAAATTGTTCCACGAATTGAGAACAATAAAACGTAATGATTTGGACAACGGAACCGTGGTTAATCATCACAACCTCTCCGAGCAGACTGATACGAGCAGTACGGCCGATGACCAGAAAACTTTATAACAGGAATAGAGCTATGCGGCTTTCATATTTTAATAATTTTCGCAATCCCGGAAATGAATATCGTTCCAAACCTTTTTGGGCGTGGAACGGCAAACTTGAACCGGAAAAGCTCCGATGGCAGATTCGGGCAATGCAAAAGATGGGGATGGGCGGTTTTTTTATGCATTCGCGCGTCGGTCTTGCCACTGAATATCTTTCGCAGGAATGGTTTAGTTGCATTGATGCCTGTGTGGACGAAGCGGCGAAACTCGGTATGGAAGCGTGGCTGTATGACGAAGACCGCTGGCCGTCGGGAGCCGCCGGCGGACTGGTAACAAAAGACCCAAGATACAGCGCGCGATGTCTTGTGCTTGAGCAAATTAACAAGCCTGCGAAACTTCGATGGAACGATGATGTTCTTGCCGTATTTACCGCCGTTATTGACGGTACAACCGCCGCCAATGTCAAACAGGCGCCTCGCGGCAGAAGCATAAGCCTTGATCAGAATGAATCCATTCTGATTTTTCGCCGCAAAATAGCCTCGCCAAGCAACTGGTTTAACGGCTACACCTATCTTGACTGCCTAAACCACGAAGCCGTCAGGAAATTTATTCAGATTACTCATGAAGCCTATAAAAAGAAATTTGGCGGCCATTTCGGCAAGACGATTGTAGGAATGTTCACAGACGAGCCGAATCATTGCGGCAAATTTTTAAGTTATGATGTCGCGACCAAAGGCGAGGGATTGCCCTGGACGGACAAATTGCCGCTGCACTTTAAAAAACGTTATGGTTATGACATTATTGAGCATTTGCCGGAATTGTTTTTTGATGTTGATTCACAGGCGGTAACTCCGGCTCGTCATAATTACCATGATTGTGCTACGCATCTTTTTGTTGACGCATTTGCCCGGCAGATTGGCCAGTGGTGCGAAAAAAACAATCTTATTCATACAGGCCATGTGCTTCTTGAAGAAACGCTTAGCCTCCAAACCAGCGTAGTTGGCAGTTGTATGCGATTTTATGAGTATATGCAGGCACCTGGAATGGATATTTTAACGGAATATCTTCGCGAATACGACACCGCCAAACAGGTAAGCTCGGTCGCTCGGCAATTTAATAAAAAATGGCGATTGACGGAAACCTATGGCTGTACCGGCTGGGATTTTCCGTTCGCCGGACATAAGGCGATAGGAGACTGGCAGGCGGCGCTGGGCATCAATATGCGATGCCAGCATCTCTCCTGGTACACTATGGAGGGCGAGGCCAAACGAGACTATCCCGCCAGCATTTTCTTTCAATCCCCGTGGTGGCAGGTGTACTCTGCCGTGGAAGACTATTTCGCGCGCATACACGCTGTTATGACGCAGGGAGTCGAAGTGCGGGATTTGCTTGTGATTCATCCTGTCGAAAGTATGTGGACGCTCTTTAATCAGGAATGGGAAAAAAATCCGAAGGTTCAGCGGTATGATAAAATGCTGATGGACCTTCGGGATACGCTTTTGGCCGCCAATATTGACTTCGATTACGGCGATGAGGATATTATTTCTCGTCACGCGAAAATCGCCAAAACCGATAATGGTCATAAATTTATGGTTGGCTGCGCTTCCTACAAAACGGTCGTAGTTCCATCGCAATTAACAATGCGTGCGACAACGTTAAAACTACTCAAAGAATTTGCAAAATGCGGCGGAACGGTGATATTTGCCGGAACGCCGGCTGAATTTGTCGATGCGCGGCCGTCGGAAGAAGTGGTCAGGTTCGCCTCTGAATGTATAAACACATCGCCAAAAAGCCGTTCACTGCTGACGGCGGTCGAATCAAAATGCCGACGTATTTCCATCAGCTCTCCTGACGGAAACGAAATTGTGCCTGTGCTGCATCTGCTGCGCGAAAGCGACGAAGCTTTTTACCTTTTTATTTGTAATATAGGACACGATTTTACGAAGAAGATTACTGATTTGCCTATCCGAAATCGCAACGCTTCTTTCGACAGCGTAACGGTGCGTCTTATTGCCGACTGCAAAGGTCATCCGATAGAACTCGACCCTCAAACAGGAAAAGAATTTCTTGCCGATGGCCGACGGGGCATTGCCGGCAACTGGGAAGTCAAAACGTCATTGCCGAAATTAGGCAGCCGATTATTTGTTTTTCCCAAAAAACAAAATACATCGGATTTGAAACCACGTCCGAAAATTTCCAGTCAAAAAACGCAGAAGATTATTCGCCCTCGCTGGGACATTCTTCTTTCAGAATGCAACAGCCTTGTTCTGGATAAGCCCGCGTATCGAATCGGCAACTCCAAATTATATGCGGCATCCGATATTCTTCATGTGGATCGCGCCATACGCGATAAATTAGGAATACCGTATCGCGGGGGAGCGATGGTTCAGCCATGGGCGAGAATAAAATCTGAAAATCCAAAGAGCGTCCCAATAGAACTTATGTATTCCTTTGACGCGGACACAATTCCTTCCGGAGACCTTTACGTTGCCATAGAAAATCCGTCTTTGTATAAAATTGCGATTAACGGCGTGCCTGTGAATATCGATTCCGAATGCGGCTGGTGGACAGATTTATCTATGAGAAAAATATCTGTCAATCCAGCCATATTGCGCTCCGGCAAAAATACCCTCCAGATAGTATCCGAATATAATGAAAACCATCCCGGACTTGAGACTGTTTATATTCTGGGATATTTTGGCGTATCAATGAAAAAAAACGCTCCCGTAATTACAGCCTGTCCAACCTCTTTAAAATTGGGCGACTGGGTAAAACAGGGACTTGCTTTCTATTCAGGCTCGGTCGCTTATACAACTAATGTCTCAATAAAACCGCATAAAGGCTGCTCTGTCAGCGTTCATATTCCGGATTATAAGGGTTCGGCGGTTCGCGTATTGGTCAATGGACAGCCGGCAGGCGTAACAGGATGGCAGCCAAACGAAGTCGATATTACCGACTTTATAGGCGATTGCGCGAATATCCGGCTGGGTATTGAAGTTTTCAGTCACAGAAGAAATTCACACGGTCCGTTTCACCATAAAGATAAACATCCTATGGTAACCGGACCGGGCACATTCCTCGCCGAAGGCAAATGTCGGATAGATAGCTATCAATTAGTGTCATGCGGTTTGATTAAACCGCCGGCCATTGTCTATAAGAGTGAGAAATAAAAGAGAAGAATTGAAGCAAAAAAACAATGTTTTAAATGAAGTGTTTGCCAAATCTGAACTATTGTGATAGGTTCAGATTTCTTTTGCAGGCAAATGGCCGGACTGACGGCGGAATTGAAATTTTTTCTTTCCCATTTTCTTCTACATGGAGGCGGTAATGACAGAGCAGACTAATGGCGGCATAACGCCTGAAACACTGAAAAGCGCAATGAAAGCATTCAAAAAACGGCTCAAACTCACATCGCTTGATGATGATTCACATCTTGGAAAGGGGGCGTTTTCGGGCGGGCATACCGGCGTTTATGCGATAACTCCGCCAAACCAGTTTCCTCGTGAAGTCTGGGACGAATTATGCCGGCAGGGCAGACTTCGCGACAGCGGACATGGATTGTATGAGTTGGTGAAAATAGAACAGGGATAATACTGGTTAGTGTTACCCTTACTGCTCCTTTTTACTGATACCCCCCGCTGCACCCTAAATTTTATCCAATCTACGAAATTTTCTTAAATTAACACATTTTTTCTGTTACAAAACCGCCGATATTTATACTAACATACTGCTTACTACGGAGTTAGTGTCTAAAAAACGAAAAAAAATGGCAAATTATTATCATAACACCTTTAAATATATGCATTTATCAACAAAAACAGGATTATTATGTCTGTTTTTGGCGGTCTTTACCCTCCAAATCGGCTGCAACAGTCCACAAAAATTCCGCAAAAACCTGAACAAAACAGCCGATAACATTATTAAAGAAAAGCAGTTACAGGCAGTCGGCAAAACAAGCAAATTCAGTATCGAAAGGCCGAGCGACATACTCCGCAGGCGGCTTTTGTTAGACCAAAATCTGCCGGTTTCGGGCAGAGCATCGTTCGGCTCTGACAGATTAGAAAAAATCGAACATTGGCCCGAAAAGAATTTTCCGGACGCAAATGCCAGCCAGGCCGACAGTAACAATGTGAGCGGCACAATAACTATTTCGCTGCTTGACGCTTTGCAGATAGGCGCGAAAAACAGCCCGGAATATCAGAGCCAAAAGGAAGATGTTTTCAGTTCCGCGCTCGACCTTGAGCTTGAGCGAAAAGCTTTTAGAAACACTTTCATCGCTCAAATACAAAATCTGACCAGTACAGACACCACCGGCAACAGAGCTGTAAGCGGAAATGTAGCCGGCGGAAATGTCGGAGTAAGCAGAAAATTTTCATCCGGCGCGGAAATCAGCAGCGCAATCGCGATTGATTTGGCAAATCTGCTGAATATGGGCGGCGCATCTTCAACAGGCATCGCGGGAGAGGGCAGTATTTCAATTCCGCTTTTGCGCGGGTCGGGCAAACATATTGTTATGGAAGATTTGACGCAGGCGGAGCGCAATACCGTCTATGCGATATGGAATTTTGAAACATATAAAAAACAATTTGCGGTCGATGTGGCAAGTAAATATTTATCCGTTCTTCGGCAGTTGGATTCAATAAAAAACAGCGAAGCGGACTACAAGAGCAGAATGGTATCGTCAAGATGGAGCAGACGATTAGCCACCGCCGG
The DNA here is from genome assembly GCA_001824555.1 of Planctomycetes bacterium GWC2_45_44. GTDB lineage: Bacteria > Planctomycetota > Phycisphaerae > Sedimentisphaerales > UBA12454 > GWC2-45-44. Next base: position 5,496 of record MHXU01000118.1, on the reverse strand, counting down.
CAGGCTGAAGGAAATAGAAGTTGACCAGGCTGTTCAAAATGAATTGTCATCTCGTCAGCAATGGATTTCAGCGGTGCAGACGTACAAGAAACAGCTTGACGCATTTAAGACATTTCTTGGTTTGCCGCCGGACGCGAATATCGTGCTGAATCCCGCGGAACTGGAAACGCTGACATCGCCGACAAAAGTTATTATAAATGAAATCGCGGCAGAGGCTAATCAGCCTGCCGATACGCAGAGTTATTCTTTAGATGTTGCGCTTATTGAATTGCTTGAGCCTGATTATAAAAACGCCGGGCCGCTCGAAATTACCGAGGCCAAAGCAATACAGTTGGCGTTTGATAACAGGCTGGATTTGAAAGGAACGGACGGCAAAGTATATGACGCGCAAAGGGCGGTTGTTGTAGCGGCCGATGCGCTTGGCGCGGAGCTTACGTTTCTTGGCTCGGCAAAAATCGGCTCAAGGAGAAATACCGTCGGCTCGGCAACGAGCGAGAACTCGCGTTTTGTGGCAAACAGAGGCGTTTATTCATCGCTGCTTACGCTCGACCTGGGGCTTGAGAGAACGGCCGAAAGTGTGGCGTATCGCAAAAGTTATATCGAACTTGAAAAGGCTGTCCGTGACGTTCAGGTTTTAGAGGACGGCATAAAGACACAGATAAGAAATACTCTGCGTGATTTGCTCGAAGCGCGGGAAAATATGTACATACAGGCCAAAGCCGTTTATGTCGCACAAAAACGCGTCAGAAGCGTAACTATGTTTCTTGAGGCAAACAGAGCTATTATCCGCGATTTGCTTGAGGCGCAGGATGCACTTTTGGCGGCGCGAAATCAATTAACCGCAGCGGTGGTTAATTATCGCATAGCGGAACTCACGATGCAGCAATATATGGGCGTTTTGCAGATAGATGAAGATGGATTATGGCAGGAGTATCTGCCCGGAGGTAATTTGAAAAATGTCGAAGACTAAAATATATTCGATAGCGGGGCTGGCCGCGGCCGTTCTGGCGGCGATGCTTATTTCGGGATTGTTTGTAAAAAGCAAATCCGGCTCTGATGCCGACAAATCAACGTATAAAGTCAAACGCGGGGATTTGACCATCAGCTATACGGAATCTGGAACTATAAAGGCCAAAGACCAGACGATTATCAGAAATGAAGTCGAGGGCAGCTCATCTATTGTTTCAATCGTACCAGAAGGAACTCGCGTAAAGAAAGACGATTTATTAGTTGAACTTAATGCAAATACGCTTTCCGACCAGAAAATAGACCAGGAAATAAGCGTTCAAAACACCGAAGCGGCATTTATAAGCGCAAAGGAAAATCTCGCGGTTGTCGAGAATCAGGCCAAGAGCGATATTGATTTGGCCAAACTTACGCTTGAATTCGCCAAACAGGATTTGGAAAAATATATCAAAGGCGATTATCTTTATTCTCTTGACGAGGCGGACGCCAAAATCGCTCTTGCCGAGGAAGAGCTCGCAAGAGCCGAGCAGACACTGGAAGACTCGAATAAGCTTGCCGCGGAAAAATATATTTCGCAGACGGAACTTCAGGCGGACACCATCGCCAAGAAAAAATATGAGCTTGACGCGTCGCTGGCCAAAAAGAGCAGAGATTTACTTACGGAATATACTTATAAAAGACAGGTAGCGCAATACCAGAGCGACGTTTCGCAGGCCGAGATGGCGATGGAACGTACCGAGCGCAAGGCAAACGCAAGCGTGATTCAGGCACAGGCGGAATTAAAGGCGAAGGAATCGGAATATAACCGTCAGCAGGACAAGCTGAAAAAAATGAATGACCAGCTTGCCAAGACAAAAATCCACGCGCCAACCGATGGTTTGGTTATTTACGCGACAAGCGTAAAAAGCAACAGATGGGGCAATACTCAGCCGTTAGATGTCGGCAGTCAAGTCGGCGAAAAGGAAGAACTGATTTATTTGCCGGCTGGTAACGCTTCAAAGGCCGAGGTTGCGATTCACGAAGCGTATTTGAAGAAAACGGAAAATGGAATGCCCGCGATTATTACGGTAAATGCGATACCCGGCAAAACCTATTTCGGCAATATCACAACTATCGCGCCTCTGCCGGACGGGCAGCGTATGTGGCTGAACCCTGATTTGAAAGTTTATAACGCTGAAATTTCCATTGATGATAACGACCCGATGCTGCGAACGGGAATGAGTTGTCAGGCCGAGATTGTGATTGAGCAGATGAAAAATGTTATTTACGTTCCGCTTCAGGCGGTAGTCAGGGTTGGCTCGGAGCCGACGGTTTATGTTAAAAATGGAGACGATTTTGAGGCGAGAAAAATCCAGACAGGCCTTGATAATAATAAAATGATTTATGTTGTCAGCGGTTTGAAGGAAGGCGAGATTGTGCTTCTCAATCCGCCGTTGAAATCCGCGACAGTGGATAACGAGAATCGCAAACTCCTTGAACAAAGATTACAAAACGGCAATGGCGCCGCCGCCGCCGCCAAACCGGTCGAACAGCCCGAAAAACCAATAACGCCCCCCGCCGCGACAGAGGCAAACAAGCCGGCCGGCGCAGAAATGCCAAACGCGGAAGAACCGCAAAAAAAGTTTGAAAATATGTCCGACGAAGAAAAAGAAAAGCTGCGAAAACAATTTGAGAATATGACTCCCGAACAGAAAGAGCAGCTGCGCAAGCAGTTCGGTGGAGGACAAAAAAGTAGCCAGTAGCCAGAATAACCGCGTGGGCTTCCGCCGCCGCTAAAGCTATGTCGGACAGGAAAGCCCACCCTACAAAACTGGGTAGTTTAAAAGTTGAAGCTAAAAGCCAAAAACCATAACTTAAAACTCAAAACTGTTCATCATATCGGCAGGGTTATGCAATGCGAGCAATTTTAAGTTTTTAATTTTGATTTTACACTTTCAACTTTTAATTTTAAATTTGGATTATATGAGCATAGTACAATTTGAAAATATACACAAACACTACCAGATGGGCAGCGAGCAGGTACTCGCTCTTAACGGCGTAAGTCTGTCCTTCGATAAGGGCAGTTTCTGGGCAATAATGGGGCCAAGCGGCTCCGGCAAAAGCACAATGATGAATATCCTGGGCTGCTTAGACAGGCCGACCAGCGGAGAATATCTTCTTGAAGATAAAAACGTCGGCGTTCTGGACGATAATTCGTTAAGCGATATTCGACTCAAATATATAGGTTTTGTTTTTCAGAGTTTTAATTTGATGCCGCAGCTTAGCGTGCAGAAAAATATCGAACTGCCTTTGTACTATCTCGGCTGGGAAGCTGACAAAAGCGCAGAAAGAGCAAAAGAACTGGCGGAAAAAGTCGGTTTGAGCGAAAGGCTGAATCACAAGCCTGCCGAGCTTTCAGGCGGACAAATGCAGCGAGTGGCTGTAGCTCGGTCTTTGGCTGCGCAGCCTCATATAATTCTCGCTGATGAGCCGACCGGAAACCTCGACAGCCATACCGGCGAACAAATTATGCGCCTGCTCACCGAGCTGAACGCTGAAGGAACAACGATTATTATGGTAACGCACGAACCCGATATAGCAGGTTATGCCAAAAACCGGTTGCATATGAAAGACGGCAAAGTGGAAAAAATTGAATAGAAAATAGTTCTGCCGAAGGCAGTTCCTTAGTTTTAAATTTTAAACTTTAAATTTTGAATTTAGTTTATGCACCAGTCAAGATTTGCCAGAAACATACTACTTGGAATTGAGAATCTTCTGCAGCACAAACTCCGTTCGTTTCTGACGATGCTCGGCGTTGTGTTCGGCGTCGGCAGCGTCGTGGCTATGCTTGCCGTCGGCGAAGGCGCAAGCAGAGAGGCGATGAAGCAAATCGAAAAACTTGGCAGCAACAACATAATCATAAATTCAATCAAGTCGATTGAGGAAGAATCAACAAGCACGCAGCGTTCGCATATGAGCGTATATGGCCTTACATATATGGATTATCAGCGAATAAACGAGACTTTCCCAAATGTGCGAAAGTCCGTCCCCGCCAAACTTATACGCAAAGAAGCACGCGTCGAAGCCAGAACGCTGGAACTTCGAATCGTAGGCACAACGCAGGAATGGTTTGAATTAGTGCCAAGGCCGATACTCGCGGGAAAAATTTTTGGCGAAAACGAGGTCAAGAACATAGCCCCTGTTGTGGTTTTGACGGAATTCGGAGCGCGAAAACTTCTTGCTACAAAAAACACTATCGGGCAAACCGTCCGAATCGGTGGAGACAGTTTTGAGGTAATCGGGATTATTAAAAGCGAAGCCGCTCAAGCCGGCAATATCCAGATACCAGACCAGCAAATTGACGCTTATATACCTATCAGCACCGTAAAAGAATACTTCGGCGATATTTTCCTTAAAGTAACTTCAGGAAGCTTTACGCTTGAACAAATCGAACTGCATCAGATTATAGTCCAGGCTGATGACATCGCAAACGTGGAATCGACGGCCATCGGCATCGAACGAATGCTGAAAAATTTTCACAAGAAAGCAGATTATGAAATCAGCGTACCTCTTGCGCTGCTTAAACAGGCTGAAGCGACAAAACGAAGAAATGCTATTGTTCTCGGCTCAATCGCGTGCATAAGTCTGCTTGTCGGCGGAATCGGAATTATGAACATTATGCTGGCCTCGGTAACGGAGCGAACGCGCGAAATCGGAATCCGCCGGGCAATCGGCGCAAGACGAAGTCAGATTATAACGCAATTTCTGATAGAGGCGGTGGTGCTTTCAACGCTGGGCGGGATTGTCGGGCTGGCGGTCGGAATCGGCATCCCCTGCATCATCACATATTTTTCCGATATGCCGACGGTTATAACGCTCGGCAGCATACTTCTGCCGCTGTTTATCAGCGTTGGCATAGGTATAATTTTTGGCTTATACCCTGCTGTGAACGCGGCAAAGGTTGACCCGATTATCGCATTAAGACACGAATAGTTGACAGCCTGCGAGGCGGTTACAATTTGTGTTCGCCTAACTTTCCAGCCTGGCAATCTCCGCCTGACACATTTTTTTCTGGCCATCATCGGAAAGTCTGGCTGCCGCTTTTTTCAGATAGCCAATCGCCTTTTCCTTATCGATAATGTAGCGGGAATAAATTATGCCGAGCATAAGCTGAACCTGCTCGGTATGTTCATAATTGCCATAAAGAGAGAGGAATTTTTCATAAGCATCGGCGGCCGTCTGCCACTGCCCCGCCGACATAAGCTGATTGGCGATATCAAGCATTGCCTGCTTCGGCAAAGCACCTATCAGTATGTTTTGGCTGTCCACATATAATTGAGCGGCAGAAGCGAGATTGCCCTGACTTATCAAATTATAAATTTGGCGTTTAATCGCTGCGCTTGCGTCTTCGGCCTTCTGCTGCGTTTCGGATGTAACATCCTTAATCTTAATTTTTCTGCTCAATCTTACCGGAAACGGCTCGCCGGTTTCAGAGACCGCGCTGCGATATTCTCGCCTTCTGTTCCAGCGCGCAATCATCGCCCAGAGGTC
>MHXU01000117.1:290-21265 GCA_001824555.1 Planctomycetes bacterium GWC2_45_44 | reverse complement strand
TTTTTGTATAGGAATCGACCATCACGCGATAAATTGGATTGACGCTGTCGTCGATTAGAATTTTATTTCTGTTTGTAATTCGCAGAGCCATCATTATCGCTTCGTACAATGCCGTGCCGCCGTCGTAGAGCGAAGCGTTGGCGGCCTGCATATCGGTAAGCCTGCAAATCATCGACTGATATTCGAAAATCGCCTGCAAAGTACCCTGCGAAATCTCCGGCTGATAAGGCGTATAAGCGGTATAAAACTCGCTCCTGCCCGTTATGGCATAAACCGCAGCCGGTATGAAATGGTCATAAAATCCGCCGCCAAGAAAGCAGGTAAGGCCTGTGTGATTTTTCGCCGCAAGCTCTGCAAGGACATTGCGAACTTCAAATTCGCTTTTGCCTGCGGGCAGATTAAAATCCGTTTTTAGTAAATCTTTCGGCACATCGGCAAACAGTCCGTCAAGCGAAAGCCCGATTTCGTCGAGCATCTGCTTTTGCTGCGCCGGCGTATTTGAAATGAATGGCATTACTTCCCCTGAAAACTATATTTTCTTTAGATATGCTTCGTATTGTGCGGCGGTCATAAGATTTTTTACTTCCGCCGGGCTGGAAATTTTAATTTTACAAATCCAGCCATCGTTATAACAGTCGTTATTCATAAGCTCCGGCCTGGACGAAAGCTCATCATTGACCGCAAAGACGGTGCCCGCCAGCGGACTGTACACATCGCTCGCGGCCTTTGAGCTTTCGACAACGGCTAAAATATCGTGAGCCTTGAGATGTTTTTTCGCGGAGGGAAGTTCGATGTAAGTAATCTCGCCAAGCGAGTGCTGGGCATAATCGGTAATTCCGATGGTCGCGATATCGCCGTCAATCGCCGCCCATTCGTGGTCTTTGGTATAATAAAAATTTTGTGGCAACATAATCTTCGTCTCCGTATTAAAATTTTTCAAATCTCTCGACAACCGAACCTTTAATATCAGTGTCGAGTTTTTCGCCGATTACCACTTTATCTTTTCTGCCCTGCTGAATATGTCCCTGATTTCGAGCCAAATAATAAACCCCGATTTGCTGTTCGTTATTATTATACTTTTTTTCGATTAACGCAAGCGCAATCTGCACATCATTTACGCCGGCGCAGCTCAACACATACCCGATACACCTGCCATCTATCAAAATACCGTCAAACTGCCTAATCGGCCTTATGCCTTTGCCGCCGATGATTTTCAGCCTGGCGACTTCGGTGTCAAAGTTCTGCGATTGTTTTGTCGCGACATCTTTGCCGATGAAATTTTTCTTGTTGAGTTTGACCGCCCAGCCGTAACCCGCCTGAAAAGGCGAGATATTAAAATCGCCCGCAAGTTCGTGTCCATACAGCGGCAGACCGGCTTCAATCCGCAAACTGTCCCGACTGCCGAGTCCGCAGGGGATAACGCCCAAATCTTTTCCTTTTTCGAGGAGCAAATCCCAAAGCTCGACAGCCTTTAGCGGATGAACAAAAATTTCAAAACTTATTTTCGCGCCTGTGTAGCCGGTGCGTGAAATAATTAAATCAAAGCCCTTGTCTCTTATTTGTATAAAATTCAAAGGTTTAAGCGTACCGACATCAACGCCGAAAGTTTTTTTAATACACTCTGCCGATGCCGGCCCCTGCAAAGCAATATCAACTTTTGCATCCGGCAGCGATGAATCTTTCAGGTCGATGATTTTATACTGCCAGTTTTTATCAATGCCGATTTTATCAACGCCAACTTTATTGAACCAGTCCTTAACTTTTTGCTCGTTGGAAGCGTTGGCGACAACCATAAAATTATCGACATCAATATAATATACTATTATGTCGTCGATAATATCGCCTGTCGGCGTGAGCAGATATGAATACTGCGCTTTGCCGGGCGATAACATCGAAATTTCGTTTGTCGCGACAGCGTTTAAAAAGTTCGCGGCATCTTTGCCGACAACTTTCAAAACCGCCATATGCGTACAATCAAAAATCCCCGCAGTTTTGCGAACGGCTGAATGCTCGGCCGCAATGGACTGATACCACAGCGGCATAAACCAGCCTGCGAAAGGCACAATCTGGGCTTTGCCGGTCAGCTCGGCGTGTTTTTCAAATAAAACCGTTTTTTTAGCTTCTGTCATTTCGGGAGACCTTACACTTCTTGTTTTGTCAGCGGCACAATAGTACTAAATCTAAGCAAAATTGTGTTATTGTCAAACTTTTTTTGCAGCAAACTTGTACTTTCGCTCCAATTAGGGTATAGGGTATAGGGGTTAGGGTATAGGATTTCTGTTTTTTTATCTCTAATCGCCGTACTATGGATATGAAGACGATAGTTTATAAAATAATCGACCCCGCGAAAGATGCGGAGAAGCTCAAACAGGTCGCTGACTGCATTGACGCGGGCGGACTTGCCGTGCTCGCAACCGAAACGGTCTATGGCATCGCCTGCAAAGTTGATGCGGACAGCTTAGCCAAACTTGATGCCGTCAAAGAAAGACCTGCCGAAAAAAGATATACCGTCCATCTCGGCGATAAAAATAAAATAAAAAATTATGTTCCGCATATTTGGCCAACTGCGAAAAAACTTATCGAAAAGGCTCTGCCCGGGCCTTTAACGCTTGTTTTTGAACTTGACGCTGAACAGATTTCCGTCGCCAAAAGCAATTTTGACGGTAAAACAGCATCTCTGCTTTACGCGGACAACAGTATCGGCATTCGTTGCCCTGATGAGAAAGTTTGTCAGGCAATTTTGAATCTGTGCAAATATCCGGTGGTAATGCCCAGCGCAAATATCTCCGGCAGAGAGCCCGCAATAAATGCCGAGCAGGCTATCGAGCAGTTGAGCGGCAAGGTCGATATAATAGTCGATAGCGGCCAATGCAAACTCAAGCAGAGCAGCACGGTAGTCAAAATTTCACCGACAGAAACAAAAATTTTGCGGCAGGGCGGCGTTTCGGCCGAACAAATACGCAGATTTTCTGTAATAAACATAATCTTCGTTTGTACCGGCAACACCTGCCGGAGCCCAATGGCCGAGGCTCTGGCGAAAAAAGCCATTGCTGAAAAACTTAAATGCAGGGTTGACCAGTTGGGCGATATTGGTTATAAAGTAGCGTCAGCCGGGGTTGCAGCAATTAATGGCATTGCCGCAAGTCCTGAATCAGTAAGATTTTGCGATGCAAAAGGCGTAAGTTTGGCCAGTCATCGCAGTCAAAGGCTTACTGCCAAAATGGTCGAATCGGCTGATTATATTTTTGCGATGTCGCAGGGACATCTTGATGCTATAATGGACATTAATCCGGCAGCGGCGGCAAAGTGCCGATTGCTTAATGGTAACGCCGGTGTTGCCGACCCTATCGGTCGCGGCGATGAAATATATACAATTTGCGGTAATACAATAGAAAAAGCAGTTAATAACAGGATAAGTGAGCTTTTCAAATGAATCCCGCACCTTCTAAAATTCATAGAAGCTGTCGGGAAAGAGTTTATCGGGTATATCACAGACATAAGAACCATAGATGAATAATAAAGAAGGTGTCGGGATGAAAGTAGCAGTTGCCAACGACCACAGAGGCGTAGAAGCGAAAGAACAGATAAAGGCTATCATAATCGAACTCGGCCACGAATGTGTTGATTTCGGCACAAGCGCAGAAACGCCGGTGGACTATCCGGATGTCGCTTTCGATGCGGCAACGGCTGTTTCCACAAAAAAAGTTGACAGGGCAATCCTTGTCTGCGGCACTGGTATCGGAATGTGCATCGCCGCTAATAAAGTTCATAACGTACGCGCGGCATTGTGCTATGACGAACTCAACGCCAAAATAAGCAGGCAGCACAATGATTCAAACGTGCTTTGTTTAAGCGGCGACCTTCTCGGCTCGCAGGCTCTTCGCAAAATAGTCGAAGTATGGCTCTCAACAGACTTTTCCGGCGGAAGACATCAGAGAAGAGTCGAAAAGATACACGCCATAGAGCAGGGCAAAAATCCCCGTACAGTAAGGCCCGGGCAGTAACAGGAAATTTATCGGATTGAGTAATGCTCCGGTGAAGTGCTGCCGGGCACATTTGATTTGCGAAATCAGGCTGAATTCACATTGACAATCGCTTCCTACCAATCAAGGATAACGCCTAATGCTGGTTCGCTGCGTGAATTGATAACCTGCCACGCTTGAGCCGCTTGGGCAGCGGGAAAGTGATGAGTAATCAATGGCAGTGTCTGCAATTTTCCGTTTTTAATCAATTCGAGGGTTTTGTCCATACGCGGTCGCGTATGGCCAGACATAGAGTCCAGCGATAATTCCTTGTCTCGCAATGCCTGAAGCGAGACCTTATCGTTAGTGCCGCAAAATCCTGCGGAAACGATATGGCCGCGATTTTCCATCACAGCAATCAGTTTTTCTGTAACTTGAGGCGAGCCGACGGTATCTACGGACACCGCTGCATTGCCTTTGGTAATGCCCTGTACCGCCTTAACCCAGTCGTTTGCGGCTATATCCACGTTGTAGCAGTTCGTCAGACGGCTTGCCAGCGATAAACGATGAGCGTCCATTCCGACCATTATGACTATTGCTCCCTGAGCGGCGAGTGTTTGAGCAGCCCACTGGCCGACGAGACCATCGCCGACGACCACAGCATACTGGCCGGGATTAATTGGAGCGCGAGTTCCGCAGTTGTAGCCAACCTGTGTCAGTAGCATACCGCTATAGGCGAGAGGCTGCGGCTGTCGAGGTAATTTCCAAACCCAGTCGCGATTGCTTATAGATGGAGAAATGTGTCCGCCCATAGGAAAAAACATTCCATCAACTTTGCCAACCGTGCAGAATACCGTATCGCCCGGCTTAATGTCCGTAACCTTTTCGCCGACAGATTCCACAACGCCGACTTTTTGATACCCCGGCAGAATCGGAAACGGCATAGGGTCGCCAGACAGATATGGCACATCTCCGCCAATGCGGTCGCCCCGCAGATAAGAACCCTCTGTGCCATTGCTTATCCACGAATAGGTGGTGCGAATAACAATATCGTCGGGTGTCGGGTCAGGGCATATTACACGACGAAATTCAACTTTGTTTGGGGCGGTGAATACAACAGCGTTGGCATTCATTTTCTTTTATCCTTTAAAATCCGATTGTCCGGCGAACATGGGCAGCGTTCTTTATAAAAATTGTTTTACTAATTCGATGTCCGCTCGTACGTCATCATCGTTATCGGCGGGGGTTTCAATCATTAGCCAGCCGTCATAACTGATTTTCTTGAGAGCGTCCATTGCCGCCGGCATATTCAGATAGCCTTTGCCCAAATGCAGGCCGCCGAGCTTGTTGACAGAGTCTTTTATGTGTACGGCGCGTAAATGCCGCGAAACGATGGCTATTTCCTCGACAGGGTCAAACCCCAGCGCTATCGCGTTGCCCAAATCATAATATATTCCGATATGGTCAGAATCTGCGGCATCAACAAGTTTAACCAATTCCTCTGCCGGCAATGGCGACTCGAGGGCGATGTCGATGCCGAGTTTGCGAGCCAGCGGTTCTGTGCGGCGGATTGTATCGAGTAGATTTTTCTTTTTTTCGGTCGTATTCGGTTCAGATTGCAGATAGGTGCATAAGAGCATAATGTGCGCGTGAACGGCTGCGGAAAATTCAAGTGCGCGTTCTATCAGGGCGACCGCTTTAGTTTGGCCGGTCTTTTCCACAAGCGATGAGTCGCAATTAAAAATGCCAACGGCCGTTGACGGTACCGCTATGCCCCGGTTTTCGGCCTCGGCCATAAATTGGCGTATATCGCTGGCCGACCAGGAAAAAAGAGCGTCGTCCGCAGCGGCGAAAAACGGCTCAACTCCACTTGCCCCAAGTTCTGAAACACGACGAACCAGCGACTGGCCGTCAATGTATGAGGGCGATACGCTGTATTGAGTTATTCCTATTTTCATAGCTTAAGAGGGATATTGTTTTTGCTGTATTGCGGTTTCAATTATGTATGAAGCGCGGCGTTTGCGGTCTTCCAGTTCTTTTTAGTTCTGGCCATGACGAAGTCGCAAATATCCAGTATCTCGTCGATGTCCTGCTCCTTATGTGAATAATTGACGAACGCAACATGCCACGAGCAGAAGAACAGACCATAACGATAACACTCTCTAAAGAAATAGTGATGTGCCGGGTGCGAACAACCATTGCCCGCCTTTGGATTCCATGTAAAACGCGGCATTGACGGTACGGGGTCGGCAAAAGCGGCCGCGTCCTCTATGCCGTAATCGCTGCATATTCTGTTTAATCCGTCAATCAGTTGACTGCCAACCTGCCGCAGATGGCCGGGGACATTTTTTTCCTTAAGTTCTTTGATTGTCGCGACCGCCGCCGCGATTGAGAGACCCTCGACCCAGAACGTAGCTGATGTAGGCGTTTCACTTATCCGTTCCATATATTCGGCTTTGCCGGCAACCACGGCAAGGGGATAGCCGTTTGCGATGCCTTTCGAGAGCGTGGTCAGATCGGGCGTAACTTTCAATAGTTCCTGTGCCCCGCCGAGTGCCGTACGAAAACCTGTTTTGACTTCGTCAAAAATAACCAGCATACCATTTTTGTGAGCGACATCGACAATGCCCTGAAAATTCTCATGCGTGAACGGCTTGGTATCCGCCGGACAGAGAATCACCGCTGCGAATTTTTCAGGGGTCTTTTTAATCAAATCCTCGAGACTATCGGCAGTTCCGTCAAAAGGCAGCACAACTTCCCAGGCCGCGCGGTGCGTTCCTCCTTCTTCGCCGTTTCGCCACATATCCGCCCAGCCATGATAGCCGCAGCGGGCTATATAGGTTCGTTTGGTGATGTGTCTGGCTAGTCTGGCCGCCACAAGAGTGGCATCTGTGCCGGTTTTCATAAATCGTACTCGTTCGGCACTGGGGATTATTTCAACAAGCAGTCGGGCCAGCTCAACCTGAATCGGATGGTTCGATGACGACTGAAATGAGTCGGTTATAATGGCGCGAACGGCATCGTCAACACGGTCGTAAGAATAACCTAAAATAATCGGGCCGATGCTGCACAGTAGGTCTATGAATTCATTGCCGTCAATATCCCACATTCGACAGCCTTTGGCGCGGTCGAAATAAATGGGGAAATCTTTATAATACGGCTGACGAGTCCCCTGCGTTCCGCAGGCTATCAGTTGTGTCGCTTCTCGCCAAAGTTCATACGAGTTGTCAAACTTGCACGCAACCTTGTCAGGAGCGGCTGCTTTTACATTGGATAATTTCATTCAATACTCCCTACTTATATTATTTTTAAGATGCCTTATCCGCTTAATGCTATATGTTACCGCTGCTTTGAGGCGGCGGGGCGGTTGACTTCCGAATTACTAATTGCGGCGCTATTAGTACGCTTCTTTTTGGCCGCGGCTCCGAAGACTCAATTCCATCTATCAGTAAATCTATTAAAACTCTTCCGATTTCTTCGTATTGCGGATGAATGCTTGTAACAGGAATATCATAGTTCTGGCAAAGCGCAGAATCATCGAACCCCACTACGGAAAGCTCTTCCGGAACTTTAATATTAAGTTTTTTTGCCACATCGATAATACGCACGGCAAAAAGATCGCAAAACGTAACAAAGGCGGTGGGTCGTTGTTTTTGGCGGAGTATGTTGTACAGCGATTCCTCTGAAATCTGTCCATGTTCGTCAATGTGTATTTCGAGGCGCCATTCCTCCGGCAGATTCAGGCCTGACTGGTTGCACGCATCCACAAAACCATGATAGCGTCTGGGCTGACAGGGTATATCGTCCTTTGTGTCGGTGCCTATATAAGCGATTTTAGTGTGTCCAAGGCCGACAAGATACCGCGTTGCCATATATGTTCCCTGGTAATCATCTACGCTGACAAAATCTTCCTGTCGGTCGGGCAGCATTCTGTCGAGCAGAACCATAGGGATGTTCGCTTTAATCAAAGGTTCATAATTATGCTGAGAATCATGAAGCACCGGGGTAACGGCAACTCCGCGAATGGAGTTCTTGAGAAATACATCCGTGTATCGACCGATTTCCGCGGGAGTGCTGTTTGAACCTGTAACGAGCATATAACCGCGATTGGTGGCTCTTGATGAGGCGCCCTGAATGATTTTTCGGAAATAGTATTCTTTTTCATAAGCCATTATTCCCAAAAGGGCAGTTTTTGTATCGGCAACAGGGGCTTCGGCAGGATTAGTTACAAATGTCCCCCGACCTTGCTGGCGGACGACTAAACGTTCCTTTCGCAGAAGCTCCAATGCCTGACGAACGGTACCGCGACTAATGCCGAATTTATCAGCTAAGGCATGTTCGTCGTCGATTTTCTGGCCCACGGCGTATTTGCCTGACCGTATTTCATCTCGCAAAGATGAGGCGGCACGATCCGCAAGCGACATAATTTCTACTTTTGTGTTCATGTTTGCTACTTTTACCTGATTGTACAAGTAAAGACAATAGTTATTTCGAGCTTAACAACACTCACGTTTCAAAAACCATTAGAACAACACTGTACAAATGTAGCATATTAGAGACCCTATTGCAAGATGATTTTTGGTTAAAGTTATTTTTTTTATTTTTTTTGGGTTTTAAGCGGTATTTTTATTCAAACGGTATGGCATTTAAATAAGTGGTTTTGTGTTCAATTATCCCTGCTTGGTTGTTGTCATAACTATGTTTAAATAAAGTAGTTAGCGTAAGTTGTCGCAGAGTGGCCGATACTAACCATAATTTTATTGGAACTGCATTGAGAATTGTCGATTTTTTAAAAAAATAATCCAATTTATTATTTTTAGTTGACAAGACTGTACAAATAAGTGTATATTGTACTCCGGAGTGGTTTTTTGTGATAGTACAATACAACAGTTACAAGTTATAGGTGATTGAAGGAAAGGAAATAGCCATCATGAAGAATAAGGGAAGTCAAATTCGTTCGCGTAATTATGGTTTCACATTGGTAGAGTTGCTGGTTGTAATTTCAATCATCGCGCTGCTGCTGGCTATTCTTATGCCCGCTCTTCAAAAAGCGCGTGGTCAGGGACAGAGCATTGTCTGCGCCGCGCACGAGCGTCAATACGGTCTGGCGGTTGTTCTCTTCGCCAACGATCATGGGGACAGGTTTATTCCTTATGCCGACAAATCCGCATATAGTATGTTTAATCCGGCTCTTGAGACTTCCTGGATTAACCGTCTTGCGATATACATCGGCGGAAAAGTTATTTCGGCCTCTGATACCCAGGCGGTGAAAAAAGAAAAAAGCGATTTTAATACGAACACGAAATTCCGCCGGTGTCCAACCGGTAAGGCCTGGATGGGTGTGGTCTATGGCGCCCAGGCTATGTGTAATGTTGATGCACCGTTTCTTACGGTGCAGGGTTCGTCGCCGGTGGTTGGTGATGACTGGGGCACAGGATTTAAGCATTCCGCAATACGACATCCGGCTGAATGGATAATTTTTATAGATACTGCCACCGGATGGGGTATGTACACACCGACCAACTGGGGCTTTGTAACCAGAGATGACAGCGGCGATGGTATTCCTGACGGTAACCCGAGTGTTGGTCAGCCTTACAATGGTGCTGCGCCAAGAGTACATTCGGAAGGCTGCAACATTGTTCTCGCCGACGGCCATGCTAAAAGAATGACTTTCAGGACTTTTCAAGACCCCCTTAACAATATGTGGAAGGGACGGCCCGGTCTCCCTGTCAGATGAGTTAGGCCATATATTTGGGCTTTTGCCATAATACAGCGGCAGGCATGGTGTAAAAGATTGAATTTATTGAATTATCGGAAGAAGGAATTTTGATGCGTTTTTATAAAGTAAAATTGACGGCGGTTTTTGTATTTCTGTTTGGACTTTGCATAGCAACACAAGCGGCTCGTATTCCGGTGGTCAGTATAACTAATACTTTAGGGCCGGTACCTTTTTATGCATGGGAGAACCTGATTAACGATTCAGGTATGTCCGGCGATACTCACACTTTGGCTGATACACACGATAGTGTTGGAACAAATATGGGATTGACTAATAACTATCCCGGCGCAAACCTTGTATTTGATTTTGGTGAAAATCGCCAGCTTAATGATATGTGGATATGGAACTATTCCGACCATGGGCCAACTACTGTTTTCGGAATGAAAAATGTTCAAATTTATTATAAGGCTGAGGGCAGTTCGGATGTGGCGGCGGGCTATGTTACGATTCCGATGCATGACGGAACATCGACGAATGCGGTAGATTTGATTGTTAATTTTAACGGTGTGACTGCAAGATATGTGAAATTTTACACAGCGGCTTATCCAAATCACAACTGGAGCGGCGGACAGTATAACTATTGCGGCCTCGGCGAAGTACGGTTTTACGATGTCAATCCCGACCCCGACCCTAACCCTGATTATAATGTTCCTGACCTGCGATTTGAGAGTTTTGGATACTATGAAGCCGATTCAGAGTCCTATGGGCATTATATGGACAAAATAGTAATCCCTTCCGATGGAACAAAGCTTTATGAATATACCAATATTATGCACTTTAATACGCATCCCCTTTACGGCCAGTCGGATACGCGGAGAGCTATTAAGGATGCAGCGAATCTTGGCTATAAGATAGTTATGTATCCGGGAGTTTTCTCTCTTAGTAATGAGGCACAATGGCCAACTCTTTTAGCTCAAATAAAGGCATACTATGTTGGCTATGAAGATTATATGTATGCGATTTCACTTGTGGACGAACCTGACGGCACAGGCTGGCCCATAGCGAAGTCAGAGGCTCTCATCGATATGGCCAAGAGTACCTTTAACGATGATGTTCCTGTTACCATGATGATAAACGATCCGCGGACATATAATCTTACCCCGCGAAACATGGATATTTTTCTGGTAGAATTTAAAATTAACGCCTATGAGATGACTACCAAAGCACAATATGATGCAGAGGTGGCCGATTTGCTAACCGCTTGTCGTACACAATGTCCAGGCAAACCTATTTTTATTTTAGGTTGGTGTGCTGAAGGTGATGACCGCCTCTTTCCTACTTTGGAACAGCAGGGATGGTATTATGAAACGGCGATTAACAATCCTGATATAACTGGGCTGATGTTTTATATGCTCGGCAGCAACGCATCCGTGAATTTTCTCGGTACGATATCTGATCCAAATTCGCTCAGCCTGCATAAGAAGTGGGGTCAAACTGTTGTGGGCCAGACGGTTAACACCAGATTCGAAGACCATTTTGATCAGTATCAGAACCAGCAGCAACTGGCGACAGTGTATAGCGGCGTTTGTCCGACGCTGGATGCCTCCTATGATCACGGTTCCAACGGCGGCAAAAGCGCAAAGTTCGGCCTAGGCAGTCAAAATGCGACACGCCGAGTATTTGCTAATGATATGCCCGGCGTTGCGGAGGCATTTCTACGCGATAATACCATTACAGGCAGCGGCCATTTCGGATTCAAAGCGATAAACAACGCAGGCAATTATATCGCTGTTTATGGCGGCGGCAGCAATTCCAATTATTTGATTAGGGATACCGCCAATAGCGTTGATGCCTTTAACACGGGCTGTTCCAGTCTGTGGAAATGGCAAAAGGTCAGTTTTGTGTTTGACGGCAGCGGTGTGGAAGTTTATGTCGATAGCGAGCTGGTTTATTCGGCAGACGGCTGGACAGGCGGTTTTTCGAGCATCGGCGGCTTTTACGAACTCCCCGGCGACCCGGGATGGGGATACATTGATGACATCAGGGTTTCATCGAGAACAATCAGGGTTCAGGCTTCCAGTCAGGATAGCAACTGTCCGGCTGTAAATGTCGTGAACGGTTCCGGAATAACAGCGGATAGGCACGACAGCAACTCGGCGAATATGTGGCTGACTTCAGACAAGGTCAGCGTTCCTCGGCACTGGATAAAATTCTCGTTTGACAAGGTATATCCCATAACCGATATGCGGATTTGGAATTACAACGAAAATAATTTTTACACAAAAGGTATGAAAAAAGTCAGTATCAAATATTCGACGGACGACAGGAACTGGACGGCTGTTTATCTTGGCGAAATACCGCAGGCAAATGGTATGAATAATCAGGAAGCGGATTTGACAGTGAATTTCGCCGGCGCCGAAGCAAAGTATGTAGCTATTACCGGCAGCGCCGATGTCAATGAGAACTGGAGTAATGGCCTGTATAACGAAACGGGTTTGTCGGAGGTATATTTTAAATTTGGCGCACCCGCAACATGTTTTGAAGCAAATATCGAAAGTTATGGTCTTGGATACGATATTAACGGCGACTGTAAGGTTGATTATATAGACATGGGCATTTTTGCCGATAACTGGCTGCACGGTGTTAATTTTGAAGATTTTGCTATGCTTGCTCTGGATTGGTTTAAGTGTATTGACCCGGAAAATCCAGCCTGCAGCCGTCCCTGGGTGCCATAGAAGAAAGGATGTAAATGGGATTACTGTGTATTGAGTGTTATTGAGATTTTAAACATTAATTTTTTATTGGAGGAACAAAAATGAAGACAAGTATTGTTGTAGTAACAGTAGTTTTGGTAATTGCCCTGGGCTTTTGTCCTGTCGTTCAGGGGGCAGGTCACATCGAGGTTGCCAGTGTAGAAGGCACTGCGGGACCGGCGGCGTTTTATTCATGGAATAACCTGATTAATGATTCAGGTATGTCTGGTGATACGCGGACTTTGGCTGATACGCATGACAGTGTTGGGACAAATATGGGGTTGACTAATAACTATCCTCAAGCCAATCTGGTATTTGACCTTGGAACGGATTACAAGATTAGTGAAATGTGGATTTGGAACTATTCCGACCACGGGCCAACTACTGTTTTCGGTATGAAAAATGTTCAGATATACTATAAAGCAGATGGCGACCCATGTGGGCCAACGCCTCTGGAATATATCGAGATTCCCAAGCATGACGGCACCTCGGCATCTCCAGTAAGCATAATTGTTGATTTTAACGATGTAACCGCAAGATATGTTTACTTCAATACAGAGGCGTTTCCGAATCACAACTGGAGCGGTGGACAGTATAACTTTTGCGGTCTCGGCGAAGTGCGGTTTTATACCGACGCTATTACTGATTGCGGACAGGCAATTGGATTTGGCTACGGCCTTGCCGGGGATGTGAACGGAGATTGTTATGTTAATTTTGAAGACTACGCCGATTTTGCCAGAACATGGTTCGACTGTATGGACCCGGAAAATCCGATATGTAACCACCCATGGTTGCCATAGAATGGCAGAAAAAAAGCAAATGAATTATTGTAAACGTGATTTGATATTTAAATAAATTTTATTGGAGGAAATAAAAATGAAGACAAGTGTTGTTATTGCAGCAATGGTACTGGCGATGATGTTGGGGTTTTGTTCTGTCAGTCAGGCAGATCATATACCGGTAGTTAGTGTTACCACTATTACCTATCCCGATAATTATAATACGGTACCGTTGCCGGGACATGAATTCACATATCTCATCGATGATACAGGCATGTCAGGGGACACACGTACTCTGGCAGATACCCAGGATAGTAACTGCACCAAGTATTTGAGCGATGGCATTGGTGGACCGACCGGACTGCAGTTTGACCTTGGGCAAAATTATGCGGTTGGCGAGATAAGAATATGGAACTACGTCAATACCCTGTCAACGGACCCGAACAAGGAAACTATGTTTGGGATGAGGGATGTCTACGTCACCTTTTATGATGAGGCAGGCACTTACGAATACGGCGGCTGGGATGGCACTGTTCCAAAGTCTCCCAAAGACCCCGGCAACAACCCTGTGAGTGTTGTTATCGACTGGAGCAATGTTTCGCTGACCAATACCGTAAGGTACGTGCGGTTTTATTGCGAAAGTCCGGCATGGAACTGGAGCAACGGTTGGTCGTATATGACCGGGCTTGGTCAGGTACGATTCTATGAGAAAGGCATTACCGACTGCGAACAGGCGATCGAATTGGGGTATACTCTTGCGACGGACGTGAACAAGGATTGCTATGTTGACTTAAAAGACCTTGCAATAATTGCTCTGGAGTGGTTGGACTGTATGGACCCGCAAAATTTGGCATGCAACCATCCCTGGGTACCGTAGGGTTATAGAAAAAGAAACTGTTGTGAATAGTAATTGAAAACCTGAATATTGTTTTTTGGAGGAATCGTGAATGAGATGAAAATGAATTGTGTGAATGTTGTAAATGTATTTAATTGTAAATTTAATGTTAATTTTTTTGGAGGAAGTACAATGAAGTCAGTAAAATGTATTGTTTGTTTAGTAGCGTTGTTTGGTTTTTGTGTTGTTGCCGGAGCGGCTCACATTGATGTTGCCAGCGTAGTTGGCACTGCAGGGCCGGCGCCATATTATTCATGGGATAACCTGATTAATGATTCAGGTATGTCCGGCGATACTCACACTCTGGCTGATACCGTTGACAGGGGTGATTACGGTGCTGGTATGGGATTGACCAATAACTATCCTCAAGCCAATCTGGTATTTGACCTTGGTCAGAATTATCAGATTGATGACATGTGGATTTGGAACTACTCCGACCATGGGCCGACTACCGCGTTTGGAATAAAAAATGCGCAGATTTCCTATAAAGCTGATGGTGGTTCGATCATCAATCTCAGTTATGTCGAGATTGGCCGGCATGACGGAACAACCGCCAATGCGGTTGACCTGATTGTCGATTTTGAAGGTGTGACTGCAAGATATGTGTACGTAAATACAGAAGCGTACCCGAATCAAAACTGGAGTGGTGGACAGTATAACTATTGTGGTCTTGGCGAAGTTCGCTTCTATGAGGTTGTTCCAGAACCTGCAACAATGGCTCTGCTCGGTCTTGGCGGTTTGCTGCTGCGTCGCAAGAAATAAATGACCGCAACTCACAGGGATGTGGGGTATTTCTTTGTTTGATTTACATCGCCCCGCTTTAGTAAGTGGGGCGATGTGTTTATATAAATAGATAGTTGTGGATTTTCTTACTTTCAGCAAATCAGGGTATTTTAAATTTTCAGCAGGGATGGTAAATATGTCGATAGCAAATATACGAAAACTCAGAACATTATTGTTCGTAGTGGCATTATTGTCTATTTGGAATCTTGCACAATCGCAGGCAGGCGAATTTCCAAAGTGGCCGGTGAAGGATGGTGGTTTTTCACCTGCGTGGTTTTCGGCGTTACCGGAGTAATTGCCACCATCTGGTTTTTATGGGGCGGATTCCGCGACCTTAAATATCTATTCGATGACTTAAGAAATGCCGTACGAGATGAAAGAGACGATGGCACAGTTATCGACCATCATAATCTTGCAGATGAACCGACAACTGAAAAGTAATAAAGGATAATGTGAATGAATTCATATGAACGTGTTATGGCCGCTCTCGAACTGAAACAGCCGGACAGAGTGCCTGTCGGCGAGTTTGTCAGCCAGAATTATTTATAAGCTACAAACACATTGAAATAGAAAGGTAAATTATGACTTCGGTAGATAGTACATCACTTATCATCAATAACGTAACTCAATATTTCTTTGATAATGTTACCATTGAGCAGGTTCAGGATATAACCAAAACAATACACAGCCCACAAAAAGAACCCGGACCAATTATCAAAAAGGATCGTCCATGGGAACGCGTTCCATATCTCACCGTTAATGGATGGAGTATTCTCTACGACAAGACCAAAGGTGAGTTTAAGTGCTGGTATGAAGATTTTCCTGTGGATCCCCAAAAGGTCGAGAGGGAGAAAGTCCTGTATTGTGTTTCTTCTACTTTTACTGGTTATGCTTGCTCAAGCGACGGTTTGAACTGGGAAAAACCGGAACTGGACTACCTTGAAGTAGATGGTCATAAAACAAACATCGTCCTTGGCAACAAACCGCCTTTTCACACGCTTGAATCGATAACTGTGTTTGAGGATACTCTGGAGCCTGATCCTGGAAAACGATTCAAAATGCTGCTGACCCGCTACATAAACGCCAAAGACCGTACAAAAAAAGAGTTGGCTGAGACTCTGAGTGTCAAACCCGGTTTTGACACCAGTAATGATGAAGTTCGTATTGAGATGCATTGCTCCGAAGACGGCATAAAATGGACTCCTTCCGGGGAACTGCCGAGATATGGCCAGCACGGAAATGGTCTTGGCGATGCTTATACTTTTTTTATCGACGAAGATACCGGCATATATCGCTTCCTTACTCGTGCCGCTGGTATGTTGAGCGTGCATTATGATGAACGACGACCCAAAACCAATAGTTTTTTTCCTCCAACCTTTCCTCACGATATAGCGAGAATGAACAAACGAAGGGTTTTTCAGTCGGAGAGTAAGGATTTGGTTCACTGGTCCTGTCCGAAGTGCGTCCTCACTCCTGATGTGCAGGAGGATAATCTGGATGACAGTTACTATGGAATGGTGCAGTTCAAGATGGGAGAAATTTACATTGGTATGCTCAATGTGCTGCACGAGGTATCCAACACCATTAATGTTCGGCTTGTGTATAGTCGCGATGGCTGGAATTGGCATCATCTAAATCAGCGACAACCCTGGTTGACTACAAGTGCCGACTCCTGGGATAAGTATATGGTTAATATTTCGAGTCCTCCGATTCCGGTTGGCGATGAGCTTTTTGTTTTCCATGGCGGGGCAAGTTGTCACCACGATTGGTGGATAACCGGCCTGTATGAAAATCTCCCTGTTCCGGAAGCACATGACATAAACATGACCCGATTTGGCATCGGATTGGCCAAAATGAGGCTGGATGGGTTTGTTTCCATCGATGCCACAGAGATGCGTGAGGGAGTTATGATTACGCGTGCCCTGATAACAAGTGGAAACAAGCTTGAATTGAATGCCGCCTGCGGCCAGGACGGCTATGTGGAAGTCGAAGTTACGGATGCGGACGAAAAGATATTGAAGGGTTTTTCACGAGCTGACTGCGATACTTTCAAAGGCGATAAAGTTAAAACGATTATAAGCTGGAAAGGCAAAACTGAAATTCCGCACGGTGCTTATCTGCGTCTGCGGTTCTTTATGAAAAATGCCTCGTTGTATTCATTTAAATTTACTTAAGTATCCAACTGCATGTTTGTAGTCCTGTGCAGCCTTGCATGGCTTAACTGTTGAGAGCAAGGAATTGATGTGATGGCAGAAGTTGTAGTTTGGGAGCAACAACATAATGAAGCGGATGCCACGGTGGGTTGGAAATTCACCGCAGCCGATGCTCATATAAAATTGAAAAAAATGTACACTCATGATTTAAATGACAGATTAACAGGAATAACGATGAAACAGGACGTATTTGATTGGGCCAATACGAAGTTGACCAGCAAAGTTATATCAAAAGAATCTCTTAACCATCCGCAGTTAATTGAAATGGTAAGCGGTTTGGACGTTTACAAGAATACTCCCGAAGCGTACAGACGTGCTTATCAAGCTTTGGGTATCGATGTTATTAATAACGTTCCCCTGGAGAACGCACCGTCGCCAACCCCTGTTGGCAGATGTCAGCCACATGCTGTCTTGCCTTATAGTTATGGACATCTTGGTGTTTTCGATACATTTATGAGACACACCTATTTGTGTAAGAATCTGGAGGAAGTCTGGGATATAGATGTTGAGGCTCTTGCGTATGAAGATTTACTTGTACCGGTACCGCATTCTTGTAAAAAAAATGATATCGTGGCCAGAGAAAAATTTATAGGCGAGATTGGGTCATATTATCCAATGCTCTACACAACGCTGTTCATGTGGGCAGAGGAATTTCTTGGCTGGGAAATCTTCATGGTGGCTGCAGCCCTTGAACCTGATCGATTTCATGATAAGTGGATACTGCCATTTGTTAAAAAATCCAAGGCTATAATAAAAGAAATGGCCTTGGCATCAGATAATCCATTTGTCTTTGTTCACGATGACCTTGCCAATGCAAACGGTCCGTTATTTCACCCACAATGGTATGATGATTATATTTTTCCACATTATCCAGAAATTTTTGGAGAAGCCAGGCGTTTGGGAAAAAAGATTATTTATGTAGCTGATGGAAATATGGAAACATTTTTTCCAAAACTGCTGGACATTGGTGTTGACGGAATTCATTTTGAGAATCCAGCTACACCACTTGATTCCGTTATCGAATATTTTGGTAAGTCTGGGAAATTTCTTCTCGGAGGGATAGAGACAATTAAATTAACCTTGGGTACTTCAGGGGAAATTCGACAGATGGTTTTCGACGTAATGGATAAAATGCAGAATTGTCCTGGTTATGCAATGACGTGTTGTGGTGGACTCCACGGAAATATCCCCATGGAGAATCTTGAAGCATATTTTGATGCTCGTGCCGAGGTTGGAGTAACCCCCAAGAATTGGCGGACTATATGCCGAGATTGAAGCCTGCGCCCATTGGATACGACCGAGAGCAAAGTTTGCTTAAAAATTTGGATTTATGATGATGCGAGTGATTGAGGTATATAAAAGCTACTATTGACAGAAAGGCGAGGAACATAAAATCCTGTTATCGTGCAAATTTTCAACAAAGTGGTTTTGAAAGTGAAATCCCTTGATAGTTCAAGGTGAATAAGATTATTGGTGTAGTATGAAAAAAATACTTTTAAACCGTGTAAATGGGAAACGTCAGATTAATAACATTTCCTAAATATGGAAAACTTTTTGAATAGGTGATCATATGATTGAAAAAGAATTCAAAGAACTTAAGAGCAAAGCAAAACACATTCGTAAATTAACAATTGACACCATTGGTCATCTGGGTTTTGGGCACATAGGCGGTTCAATGTCTATAGTAGAGATTCTGACAATGCTCTACTATAAGCATATGAGAATAGACCCTATGGATCCTAAGAAAAAAGATAGGGATATTTTGATTTTATCTAAAGGACATGGAGGCCCAACGTTATATTGTGTTTTGGCAGATAAAGGTTATTTTTCTTTGGATTTACTGCATACTTTGAATACAGGAGGAACTTCTCTGCCAAGTCATGTAGATATGAATAGGACACCGGGTATTGATATGACAGCAGGCTCACTGGGGCAGGGACTTTCGGCGGCAGTGGGGATGGCATTGGCTAATAGGTTGGACAAAAACCCCGGGCTTGTTTATGCAATCATAGGCGATGGTGAATCTGACGAAGGACAGGTATGGGAAGCGGCTATGGCGGCGGCACATTTCAAGCTGGATAATTTGATAGCGTTCACCGATCGTAATAAATTGCAAATTGACGGCTTTACGAAAAACATAATGGACTTAGGCGACCTTAAAGCGAAATGGGAATCTTTTGGGTGGTTCACACAGCAGATAGATGGGCATAATTTTGAGGCGATTGATAAATCAATAAATAGGGCAAAAACGGAAACTGGCAGACCTGCTATGATTATTCTTGAAACAGTTAAGGGCAAGGGCGTCAGCTTTGCTGAAAATAAAGAGTCAAGTCACCACATGGCATTTGATTATGAAATGGCTAAACAAGCAATTTCCTGTTTATAACATTATTTGAAGGATGTGTTTCAAAAGGTATATAATATGACAACAAGAATGAGAGAAGTTTATTCGGATACTTTGATAAGGTTGGCAGAAAAGGATAGAAACATTGTTGTTCTTGAAGCTGACCTTATGGCTGCTCACGCAACTAAGAGCTTTATGGAGAAGTTTCCGGAACGGACATTTAATGTTGGCGTGGCTGAGGCTAATATGGTCGGAATAGCCTGTGGTTTATCCGCTCGCGGGAAAATTCCGTTTGCAGGCAGTTTTGCGCCATTTGTAACCCGCAGAGCTTATGACCAGTTTTTCGTTTCAGCGAATTATGCTAAATTGAATGTAAAACTAATGGGTTCAGATCCCGGCATAACAGCTGCGTATAATGGCGGCACACATATGCCGTTTGAAGATGTCGGAATAATGAGAAACGTGCCTGGTTTGATAATTTACGAGCCTGCTGATGGAGTTTCTCTGCAAAAATTACTTACTGAAAGCGCTTATCGTAAGGGTAATGTGTACTTGAGGCTTCATCGAGGGAATGCTCCTGGAATTTATAATCAGAATGATGAAATTAAACTTGGCAAGGCTAATGTATTAAAAGATGGGAATGATGTTACTTTAATTGCCAGTGGGGTGGTAATGGTGAATGAAGCTTTAAAGGCTTCGGAAATGCTGCAGAAAGAGGGTGTCTCCGCTGCGGTGATAGATATGCACACGATTAAGCCTCTTGATGAAGAGATAGTGTTAAAGTATGCGGCCAAAACCAGCCGCATAGTAACGTGCGAGAACCATCAGGTTATGAATGGATTAGGTTCGGCTGTGGCTGAGGTTTTGTCCGAAAAACAACCTATACTAATGAAAAGAATAGGCGTGAATGATGAATTTGGAGAAGTGGGTGATATTGAGTATCTTAAAGAGCGGTTCGGATTGACCGCAAAACGTATTTGTGAAAGCGCCAGGAGTCTGTTGGTTACCGCCTGAAAAATTTAACGCATTACTTGATTTTAATTACGAGAAAGGGACACAATAGAATGAGCAGATTGTCAACGCCGTTAAAGGGTATTGTTCCACCACTGGTAACGCCTCTGAAAAATAATGACAGTCTTGATGCCGAAGGTCTTGAGAATCTTGTTGAGCATGTATTGGCTGGCGGAGTTCACGGCCTGTTTATACTTGGCACTACCGGAGAGGCGCCGAGTTTGAGCGAAAAGCTCAAGCGTGAATTAGTTGAAAAGGTTTGTAAGCAGGTACGAAGCAGAGTGCCTGTGCTTGTAGGTATAATGAATACGTCGTTCACAGAATCCATAAAGCTTGCACAGTATTCGCACGAATGTGGAGCAAATGGCGTTGTTATTGCACCGCCGTATTATTTTACAGCGTCTCAGCCGGAACTTATAGAATATTTTGGACATATTGCATCAGAGCAGCCGCTGCCTGTATATATTTATAATATGCCTGGTTGTACCAAAGTTTCCATTGCTCCGGAAACGGTGT
>MHXU01000117.1:0-209 GCA_001824555.1 Planctomycetes bacterium GWC2_45_44 | reverse complement strand
TTCTTAGAAACAGGCCGGATTTTTCTACATTTGTCGGACCCTGCGAGCTAATGGCGGAGTCGGTGTTGTTAGGTTCCAACGGCGGAGTCAACGGCGGGGCCAATATGTTTCCATCGCTTTATGTTGATTTGTATAACGCTGCTACCGCGAGGGATATTGATACTGTACTGAAGCTGCAAAGCAAAGTTGTAGATGTATGCTCAACTGTT
>MHXU01000116.1 GCA_001824555.1 Planctomycetes bacterium GWC2_45_44 | reverse complement strand
CGTATTCCAGCCGCTGATAACCGTAAATTTGCGGTAGTCGCTGCCGAGCAGGTTAAAGCCGAGGGAATAATCGCTCGGCGGATTGGTCACGCCAAGCAAAGACATTACGGTGGCAGGAATGTCGAGCTGGCTGGAAAGCCGGGGTTCAGTGCGCGGCTTTTCACCCGGCGCCCAGAGTATCAGCGGCGGGCAAACCTGCTCGTCATTGAAGGCGGAGTTGTGTCCCCATCGGCCTTTTTCCATAAATTCCTCGCCGTGGTCGCCGGCGATTATAACAATCGTATTCTCCAGTAGATTTGATTGTTTAAGATAGTCGAAAATCACCGCGAACTGGCTGTCTAAATGATTGCACGAATTGATGTAACGGTTTTTAATGAGTTGGGCATCGCGATTCAGATTGACCGTCGCATAGTTAAACTCCGTGAGATAATCGGGACGAATAACATTCTCCGGCGGGAAATAGTACCGGGCGTGCGGCGATTCAAAAAACATAAATGTCATAAACGGCCTGTTGGGGTCTCTGTTTTTGAGAAAATCGAGCAGCTTGGCGATGTTTTGTCGGTCTTTCTGCCACCCTTCGCCGCCGGTGAGTTCAGAATCGTCGTGAAGCTCGCTTTTTGGCAGGCGCGCGAATATCGTCTTGTCAAATTCGGGATAAGAAAATTTTGCGCTGCTGAACATATCCATCTGATAGTTATTTTCTATAAGCAAATCAATCAAAACAGGACTTCTTTCTTCGTTGAGAAAGCCGAACCAGTAGTTGCCGTATAGGCCGTAAAACATCGCGAACATGGCCATTCGCGTTCCATTGCCGCCGCTGTAATGGTTTTGGAATGAGATTGATTTTTGCGAAAATGCCCACGTCTTCGGCATAATGTTCGCATCGACCATATCCGCCCGAAGCGATTCGGCAACGAGCCATACAATATTGTAATTTTTACTGCCTGCCGCACGGGTAATCGGATTGAGCGGATAATTTATGCCGAGCGACTTATTTTTCGCTTCTAATTTTTGCGGCTGACGCTTGACATCCATACCGAGCGATTTAACTAATTTGGTGAAAGTAACCGGTATGTAAAAAGGAAACGCCTCGCTGGAATTTAGAATCGGGTCGTAACTGCGGGCATAACTTATGCCGTAAGCCCCCGCCTGAAACAGGCCGAGCAGAATAAAAATAATGATGGCAATGTTGACGTTCCGTTTTGAAAAAAATCTCTGCGAAAAGTTCTCGAACCTTCTTACGTTCAGCATCAGGAGCAGCAGCACGCTTTGAATTGCCAGAAAGCCCGCGATAATTAGTATGAATGACAGTGTGGTTGCCGGGTCGCCTCCCATAGATTCGATTCCGCCAGGCGTGCTGATTAAATTCCAGACAAAACCATTAATGTGAAAGTCGTACATATTAAAAATAAATCGGTCGGTGAAAATAAAAATCTGGAGGAATGTCAGGCTCGGTACTGCCAAAATGTAGAGCAGCCACATTGGTTTCAGACGGAGTTTTTGCAGCAGAGATTGCATAAACGACAAACAGACGAACTGCCGAAACAGTTGAAGGATTACAATAAAAGGCAGCATATACACAAAACAATAGGTGAAATAAACCGCCGCGGTGAACGGATATACCCAAAATCCGGCAAAATCAACATACTTCAGATATAACGAGGCGTTCAGGAGCAGAACTATGTATGTCAGACCGAAATACTGGTCTAATTTTCTTGCCCCATCTTGTGTTAAAATCATACTTGAGCCTTTTTAAAAGGTTGTGTTCTTGCGATTATTTTGTGAAGCCGTAGGGTGGGCTCTTAGCCCACGCGGTCATACATTAAAAACTCTTCGTGAAGTTCAATAATCCGCCGGCCAACAAAATTTCTCTGTCACGCGGCGAAAGATTCAATTTGCACTTAAATTCAAATCCGCTGGTTGTGTTTTTTACGATGACGCTATCGGCTGATTTTATCGCTGTGTTAAGATTTTTAACTTCCAGCGTATCGCCTGCGTTGATTTTGTCGTAATCGCCTACGTTTTCAAATTCCGCAGGCAGAAGGCAGAAGTTTATCAGATTTGCCTTATGAATTCGCTCGATGCTCTTTGCGATAATCATTTTAATACCCAAATACATCGGGCAAAGCGCTGCGTGTTCCCGGCTGGAACCCTGGCCGTAGCTTTCGCCTGCAACGACAATTTCCGCTGTTCCTGCCTCTTTTAATTTTAACGCCCGCTGCGCAAAGGTTTCGCCATCCGCTTCATTAAAGCAGTTAAAAACATATTTTGAATAAACAGGCACATTCGAGCGGTACTTCAAAAACGCCCCAGCCGGCATAATGTGGTCGGTTGTGATTTTGTCGCCGCATTTGAGCAGGATTTTGCCCGTCATATTGTCGGGCAGTTTTTTTGCCGCTTCGGGAACAACAATCGTCTCGCCGCGAAGAACTTGTATGTCCTTGCGTTCTTTTTGGCTCATCGGCCTTTCAATCATATTATCGTCCACGAGAAAATCGTCTGGCGTATCAATTTTCGGATATGCAATCCCTGCCTGTCGCGGGTCGGTTATTTTGCCATTGATTGCCGCTATTACCGCAACTTCCGGACTGGTTAAGAATACCGTATCATTTTTCGTGCCGGTTCTGCCTGCGAAATTCCTGTTGAATGTCCGCACCGAAACCGTTCCGTCAGCCGGCGAAAATCCCTGCCCAATACAAGGCCCGCAGCCAGATTCCAAAATCCTTGCGCCGGACGCGATAATATCGCCTAACGCTCCATTCGCCGCGAGCATATTCATAACTTGTTTACTGCCGGGGGCAATCGCAAATTCTACCATCGGATTTATGGTTTTTCCCTTGAGAATTTTCGCCACAAGCATCAAATCGGTAAAGCTGGAATTCGTACAACTGCCGATTGCGACCTGATTGACAGCAGTTCCTTCTAATGATTTTATGGTTTTGATATTGTCCGGCGACGGCGAACACGCCGCCAAAGGCTCTAATTTAGATAAATCAATCTCGATAATCCTGTCATATTCGCAGCCTTCATCAGCCGCCAACGGCTGATAGTCTTTTTCTCTTTTTTGGCCGGCGAGGAATTTTTTCGTCCGCTCATCGGATGGGAAAACGCTCGTTGTTACGCCAAGCTCCGCACCCATATTAGTTACCGTTGCCCTCTGCGGAACAGTAAGATTTTTCACGCCATCGCCGAAGTATTCCACGACGCAGCCGACATTGCCCTTTGTAGTTAAAATACTTAAAAGCTTAAGGATAATGTCTTTACTTGCTACCCAGTCGGGCAATTTGCCTGTTAATTTTACGCCGATGACCTTCGGGCAGGTGATATAAAACGCCCCCCCGCCCATCGCCACCGCGACATCAAGACCACCCGCTCCGATAGCAAGCATCCCGATTCCGCCTCCGGTCGGGGTATGTGAATCGCTGCCGAGCAAAGTTGCGCCGGGGCGACCAAATCGCTCAAGATGAACCTGATGGCAAATGCCGTTGCCCGGCCGGGAGTGATAAACTCCGTATTTTGCCGCCGCGGTTTGCAGATATAAATGGTCGTTATGATTTTCCGAGCCGAATTGGCTCATATTGTGGTCGATGTAGCTTACGGAAACCTCGGTTTTAACGCTCTCAACGCCCATTGACTCAAACAGCAGAAACGCCGTTGTGCCGGTCGCATCCTGGGTGAGGGTCTGGTCGATTTTTATGCCGACAGCCTGCCCCTTTTCGAGTTTGCCATCTAAGAGGTGTTTTTCGAGTATTTTATAAGTTAATGTCTTTGCCAAGTTTAACTCCGAAACATAAAAATAACATTCTATTAGAGATTCCCTTTATTTTCCAATTTTTTTTGCTAAAATCGGCGACCAATGTTTTATTAGGTTTTTAAACTATTTAAGGAAAGAAAATAATGGAACACAACAAAAAACAATGTCCTGGCAAGGCAAAGTATCTGGCCGGCAAGAGAATCCTGCCAAAGGCGACCGATTCTGCCACAAGCATCGTCTCGCTTGTTGACAATATGGACGCTTATAACGGCGGAAGACTTCGCGCTGCCTGCCATTTGCTCCGCGACAGGTATTCGCAGGAAGATGTAACAATCGGCTTGAGTCTGGCCGGCGCATTAACGCCCGCAGGGCTTGGACCATCGACGGTAATACCGCTGATGAATCACGGATTCGTCGATTGGCTATCGGCCACCGGCGCCAATATGTACCACGATATGCACTACGCCCTAAATCTGCCGCTGTTCAGGGGCAGTCATAATGTTGATGATGCCGACCTCCGTAATAAGGGTGTTACGAGAATTTATGATATTCTGTTCGACTATGAAGACGTTCTTATGGAGACAGACAGACATCTGCGTAAAATGCTCTGCCGTCCGGAATTCCAAAAGGAAATGGGAACTCGCGAATGCTATCATCTGCTCGGCAAACTTCTCGATGAATACGAAAGAAAAAATAAAACCGGCCAAGTGAGCATTCTGGCCGCGGCGTATAGAAACGGCATTCCTGTCTTCACATCATCGCCGGGAGATTCGACGATTGGTATGAATGTGGCAGGTTTGGAACTGCTGGCGGAAGCGAAAGGCCTGAAAGATAAATTCAAACTCAAAATCAATCCGAGCATCGATGTCAACGACTCGACCGCGATTGTACTGAACGCCAAAAGATACGAAAAAGGCAAGACCGGCGTAATTCTCATCGGAGGCGGCAGTCCGAAGAACTTTATGCTCCAGACCGAGCCGCAGATTCAGGAAGTTCTGATGATTCCAGAAGCGGGTCAGGATTACGATATTAACATTACCGATGCCAGGCCCGACACCGGCGGGCTTTCCGGCGCGCCGCCGTCAGAGGCCGCAAGCTGGGGCAAAATCGACCCGACAAAACTCGATGAAACTGTAACCGGCTACCTCGACGTAACGGTCGCTTTCCCAATTATGGTTGCTTATGCAATGGCGACTACGCAGCCGAAAAAACAAAAGAGATTGTACGACCGCGGCGAAGAACTCCGCAAAAAACTAATCGAGTCATACCTTGAGAATAACAAAGAAGTCGAAATGCTCAAAGCCCTGATGCAAAAGCTTTAGTAAAATTAAACAGTATCTCTAAAAATGCCGTTTGTCATCATTGCGAGCAAAGTTTGTAGCGTGGACAGTTCTGCTGTCCACGCGGAATTTACTTTTTTCTCGGCCAACCGCGCAAGCAAAAACTTGCGCGCATAAAAAAAATTAAAAAACATTTCTTCTTATTTCATAAGCATTTACAAAATCACCCCTTTAAATTTTCGGCCAATTTTCAGCAAAACCGCGCAAGTTTTAATGTAATACAGAGCCGCGACAGCTTGTCCCGCCATAGCTTCAGCGACGGCGGATGATGGAGCGGTCATTAAATTTTCAATTATTTTTAAGGAGACCAATTTTCCTGAAATAGAAGCCGGGCATTTAAAAACGAATCAGCTTGAGGTCAGTTGCATGGTAATTGAAAACCGATAACTGATAACTGAGTTCTGATAACTGCCTTCATTCTATTCCCAGAGCCGCCAAGACCCACAGCGGCATATAAATTCGCGGGTCTTTCGCACACGGACGTGCGGAAACTTTCTCTCACTCCGACAGGATGTTGGTGTTGAGTAGTTGTGTCTGCGTAAGAAAGCCGGTAGGGTGGACAGCTTTGCTGTCCACGCGGAATCTTTGGCAGAATCGTCCAATGGCGACGTTGGAGGCCGGCGGCCAAAAGCCGTCTAACGATTTTATAAATGGGAATCTTTAAAATGACCTGACTACGAAAAAAACAATTTGCGAAAACGCGCAAGTTTTTCACTTGCACAAAATGCTAAGCTTACAATTCCTGCGCAGCACCCGGACACATTGCGCAAAAACAGACACTTCATGAGATACGTTTCACAATTTGCGTTTTTTCATTTTGCTGGAGGCATTAAGAACACAAGTGAGCATTCGCCCTTTCAGGGCAAATTCATCGACACTTGACTTTACAAATAAACTGCGTTATAAGTTCTTTTGCTATAAACATTTGTCCCCGTAGCGCAACTGGATAGCGTGTCGGCCTCCGAAGCCGAAGGTTGCAGGTTCGAATCCCGCCGGGGACGTTTTGCAAGTCTATTGATGAACTCAAAAAAAATGGCGAGACGGTCAAAGTGGCTGGGGGGGAACCACGTTTTTGACACTGCCTCGCCGAGGTTTATAAAACTGCCATAAGAAAACCGTCTTTAGCAGCGATTTTCCAAACAGGGATTGTAGCATTTTTTGGGTGTAAAGTCAACGGAAATACCTGCAACCACAGTTCCTATAAAAACAAATAAAAACAACGATGTCAAACGTTTTTTAAATAAAAACTGGGAATTTCAGCCAAAAGCGCAAGTAATTTGCAAAAAAACGCAAATTTTGTCAAAAAATCACAAAAAAAAGCCTGATTAAACGCGAAAAACACAGATTATTTGCCGTTATCGACCTGTTTTTCGACTGTTTTTTGACTTATCTCATAATCCAGCGTTTGCCTTTGAAAACCAAAGTGCCGCTGTCCCGGAGTTTTTCATCTCCGCCAATTGCGTATTGCAGTTCGAGAGTTTTTCGCAGGAAAATCCTTTCGGCAACGCCGTTCGGGTCTTTCGCGGTCGGGTGGTTCACAACGATTGTCTCATTACTCAAGCCTGCCAGAAACAGCGAGATATTTTTCGCTTTCGGGTCGAAGTCCGGCCAGATTATCGCCATATCCTTTGTGTTATCTATGCCCTGAAGTATTCTGTTATCGGCAAGCTCAAGCGATTCGAGGAACGGGTATTTCTTTTTGTGGCGGGTCTTGATTTTGTCGAAAACGACGTTTCGGGTGTCCCTGTATGCCGGGATTGACTGAAACGTGTCGGTGAGCAGTTCACAGGCCGGGTAGAAAGGAACATCGGTCTGGTAGTTGTTCGTAGCGGTGATGATGATGTACCAGAACCGCTGCGGCTTTCTTACGCCGGGGATTTTTACGGTAATCTGCTGCGGCTGGGTAAAGACCACGTTCAGCGTCCACTGGCTGGCGGCTGGTATGATTGCTGGCTCCGGAGCGGCAAGCACCCAGGCCGAGCCGAGGAGAACAATTGCCAAAAATAGTTTGTATTTCATTTATGATACCTCAATTTTAGTAGTCAGTAACCAATAGCCAGCAGTTGGCATCAATCTCTTGTCGCCACGGATTCATAGCCGACGAAGTTTAAAAATCTCTTAATCCCGAACATCGGTATAAACAAATCCTTAGACTGTTCTTTGACTTCCTGATAGTGTTTCGATGCCGCCAGCGACGCGTCATATTTATCGTTGGCCATCGGGTCCATTTCTATTTCATCAAGCGTCGGTTTTTTCTTAACTTCCGGCGGAACGCCAAGCACCACAAAATCGGTGTCTATCGTTACCGTCTGCTCAACTTTGCCGCCCCAGTTTTCGATAAGCTGTTTAACCTTCGAGGCGCCGTCGCCGTCAACAACGCCGTCATCGTTAAAATCAAATTCGCCTGCAACGACAAACCTGTTCGTCGCTTTGCTGTCCCATATAAGATTGACAATAATATCGCCCTCGGTAATCGGATTTCTTTTGCTCGATTTATTTATTCTCGCGATAGCGGTATTCTTATCGACGTCAAAAACCTCAATCTCGGCCTTATTCGTGCCATCGGTCGGAATCGGCGTATTCCTGTCATAAACGGAAAACGTAAGTCCCGGATAGACTTTCGCATCGCTTCCGATATCTATAAAAACGATATTGGTCGAAACATCGATGCTGACAATATGCCCGTCAGGCTGATATGCGGCGATATCTTCTTTCGGTCTGGGCTTTAATATCTCAAGCCTGCTCAACGCATCGGCAAGTCTGCTCTGCGTTATATTGAGTTTGCTCATCGCGGCAAGCAATTCCTGTTTGCTCTGCGTCTTTTCGGTAATCGCATCGTCTCTCTGCTGCATCAGCGACTGCACCTGCTCGGTGGTCTTCTTATCCATAAGCTCGCGAAGCTGGTCGTAGCTCTTCTGGACGCTGTCCGCCTGCTCCTGCACGGAGGCTACCTGCGTGCGCAGTTCGGCCTCTCGTTCGGTCGCTCCTTTTTTGCCGATTTCAAATTCATCCTGCAAATCGGCAAGCTGTTTGGCCAACTGCTCCATATTCTCCTGCTTCTGTATGAGTTTGCTGCGATACATTTCCATCACGGCAAGGGTGCCCGGGCCGTTCGCATCGCCAACCACCGCCATATCGTTAGGCAGTTTCGCCAGCGCATCGGCGTATTTGCTTTCGGCCTGACTAAGTTTAATTTCCGCGCTCGTGTCGGGAGGGACTATGCCAAGCAGCAGAGTGTAAAATCTGTCCGTGCAGCCGATAAGCTGACTGAGCCTGCTGTCGCCGGTTTTTGTGCCGACGATTGTCGCGATGTCGCGTATCTGCGAACTTGTAGCAAACGCGCTCAATTCCTGTTGAGCAGCGAGAGTTTCATTGCGCCAGTCTTCGGCTTTGATATAAAAAACAACCGCACATATCCCAGCGATAAGAAACAACGCCACAAAAGTGATTACGGTATAAAGCATTGTGTTGCTTTGACCCTGACGAGCGACAGCCATTGGCAGTCTCCTGAAACAAACATTAAATCAGATAATTTCGATATTTAGATACATAAACAGCATAGCGATTATCGGCAAATCTGCCCCCTTAGTCAACTAAAAATTTACCCAAATTCACGCAAATAACCCACAAACCATCTCCACAACCACTGTCATTCGGGGATTATTTGGTATTTTGGTTATTGAGAGGACAACCAATTATTGGCAAGGAGTGCAAAATCTGCGAAATTAACCGAGCTATCGTGGTTTAAATCGGCTTTATCGCAGAAGTTATTGGCCGGCGTGCAGGCAGAGTCGAGCCAATGAGCGAAGAATATGGCTGCATCTTTGAAATTTACAATACCGTCATCGGTAATATCGCTGGCGGCTGGTTCAAATCCGAGCTGGCCGAGCCAATGCTCCAGGAATGGCGACAGGTCGCCGGCCGTTACAGAGCCGCTGTAATCGAAGTCGGCGCCGCGGCAGAAATTGTTTGCGGAGTTACAGTCTTCATCTGCCCAATGTGAAGCTAACAGGGCAAAGTCCTCGAAGTTCACTTTGCCATCAGCATTGAGGTCGTAGCAATAAGATATTGTACAAGGCAGAACATAAGCCGACAAGATTCCAATGAGAGGATTAGGAATGTTTTCAAAAGGATAGTAATAGGTTGTGGGACTGGCCGCTATAACATCGACAACATCGAGGCCGTCTATAACGTTTCCAAACACACAGTAGCCAACATTATTGACATCCTGTCGGTCAAACATAATATTATCAGCGTTATTGATAAAAAATTGAGACGTAGCCGAGTTGGAGTCCTCACCTCTGGCCATTGCGATAGTGCCGCGGAGATTACTTAGGCCGTTATAACTTTCGTTCACAATAGGCGGCTCGGTGTATGGCTCATAAAAATTATTATTGTAAAAATAGTAACCGCCACCCTGTATTATAAAGTAACCGCTTTGTACGACACGGTGAAAGAGAAGGTAGTCGTAGAATCCATCGCGAACATAAGCCAGAAAATTATCGACGGTTATAGGGGCATCAGCGGGGAAAAGCTCGATGAAGATATTGCCACGATTGGTTTCGAGTACGACAACGGGATTATTCTGCGCAGAAGCGAACATCGGCAAAACTGCCGACAGTACAAGCACAATACACACCAGCCTGCGAAAAATTTTCACCAGCCTCCTGTCAATTCCACGATTTTTTTTATATGGAATTCGAGGGGGTATTGTAACAAAAAAGAGGGGAAAAATCAAGCTGAATCGGGGTTATTGCAGCCTAAAGGCCTCCATAATATGTCCATCTTTTCAGGCGATTACCCCTTTGCCGCACACTGTCGCACTTTTCGCTGACGGCGAACATTACATATCGAAATAATTTTGAGCGTTATTGAAGCAAATATTCTCCACCATCGTTCCAAGCAGTTTTATGTCGTTCGGCAGTTGGCCTGTTTCAACGTCGCTTCCGAGAAGATTGCAGAGTATTCTTCGGAAATATTCGTGTCGCGGATACGACAGGAAACTTCTCGAATCGGTAAGCATTCCGATAAACCGGCTCAACAGTCCCAGATTCGACAGAGCGTTGATTTGCTTTTCCATACCGTCTTTCTGGTCGAGAAACCACCAGCCTGAACCGAATTGCATCTTGCCGGCGACAGAGCCATCCTGAAAATTGCCGCACATCGTTGCCATCAGTTCATTGTCGCGAGGATTAAGATTGTAGAGAATAGTTTTTGGAAGTTTGTTATCAGTATCCAGCCTGTCGAGAAATTTTGCAAGCGGGCGGGCAATCTCAAAATCGCCGATTGAGTCAAAGCCTGTATCTGCTCCGAGGGTTTTCATAAGACGAGTATTGTTATTTCGCAAGGCACCGAAGTGAAGCTGCTGCGTCCAGCCTTTTTCGTAATCCATCAGGGCAAATTCAAACATCATCGCTGATTTGAATTTCAGCGTTTCCTCGTTAGTTGCCTGTTTTCCGCTGCGAAGCTTGTCGAATATGGCTGTGATTTCGCTTCGGGTATAATCTTCGGCATAAGCGGTTTCCAGACCGTGGTCGGAAATGCGGCAGCCAATGCTATGAAAAAAATTATGCCGGCTGCGAATCGCGTCGATATATGTTTTGTAATTTTTTACATCTATGCCCGAACTTTTTTCAAGAGCGTCAACCCACTGATTAAACGCAGCGACATTCTCTATTGCCATACCTTTATCAGGCCGAAATGTCGGCAGGACTTTTATTTCAAAGCCGTCGGATTTGATTTTTTTATGGTGTTCGAGCGAATCGACGGGGTCGTCGGTGGTGCAGACGATTTTCACGTTCATTTTGCGCATAAGGCCGCGAACGGAAAAATCCGGCGAGCGGAGCATCTCACTGCATTTGTCGTAAATGTCCTTTGCGGTATCGGGAGCGAGAAATTTGCTTATGCCAAAATATCGCTGAAGTTCCAAATGCGTCCAGTGATAGAGCGGATTGCGGAGGGTGTAAGGGACGGTTTTCGCCCAGTTTTGGAATTTTTCCCAATCGGAGGCATTGCCGGTAATGTACCGCTCGTCAATGCCGTTGGTTCGCATCGCACGCCATTTATAGTGGTCGCCATAGAGCCAAATCTGTGTAAGATTATCAAACTGCTTATCCTCGGCAATTTGTGCCGGCGGCAAATGGCAGTGATAATCGAAAATAGGCATCTTCGCGGCATAATCGAAATAGAGCTTTCGCGATGTTTCAGTTTGCAGCAAAAAATCTTCGGTCATAAATGGCTTCATTTAAGACTCCATAAACTAATAAACTCTAACAAAAAAACATTTGTACATAATTTTTGTATTTCGTCGTTCGTGAAGCGTGAAGCGAAAAAACAACGAAATACACTTCACGAGATACGCTTCACTATGTTGCGTCTTTTTCATTATGTTAGAAGCTCTTATACAATATATGTATTGGCTGTTGTCGAACCGCCTTTGCCAGTCCAGTTGGTGTGGAAAAATTCGCCGCGTTTCTTGTCAACGCGTTCGTAAGTATGCGCGCCGAAGTAATCGCGCTGCGCCTGCAGGAGATTGGCTGGCAAACGAGAATGCCGATAGCCATCGTAATACGCTAATGCAGCGCTTATTGCGGGCATCGGTATTCCCATCTCGACTGCGCCGATAACAACTCGCCGCCATGATTTTTGCGCTTTGTCCATCGCGGCCTTAAAGAACGGGTCTAACAACAGATTGACGAGATTCGGATTATTGTCAAACGCTTCCTTTATTTTGCCGAGAAACGCCGAGCGGATAATGCATCCGCCCCGCCACATCAGAGCGATGCCGCCATTATTGAGATTCCATTTATATTCGGCGGCGGCGGCACGCATAAGCTGGTAGCCCTGCGCATAACTGACGATTTTTGAAGCGTATAACGCAGCCTGCAAATCTTTGACGAAGGCTTTTTTATTGCCGGTAAATTTCGGCTTTGGGCCTTTGAGGATTTTCGACGCGGCGACACGTTCATCTTTGAGAGCCGACAGACATCGTGCAAAAACGGCTTCGCCGATAAGCGTGAGCGGCTGGCCATTGTCGAGGGCGGCGATGGCAGTCCATTTGCCAGTGCCTTTCTGGCCTGCGGTGTCGAGGATAAGGTCTATGACATCATTTTTCTGTTCGTCCTTATAGCCGAGTATGTCGCGGGTAATTTCGATGAGATATGAATCGAGGTCGCCTTTGTTCCACTCGGTAAAGACCTTGTGCATCTCGGCGTTTGTCATATCGAGGCCTTCCTTCATCATTTGATAGGTCTCGCATATCAACTGCATATCGCCGTATTCGATGCCGTTATGCACCATTTTTACAAAGTGACCTGCGCCGTTTTCGCCGACCCATTCGCAGCAGGGCTGGCCGTCGGCGGTCTTTGCGGAGATTTTTTGAAAGATGGATTTTACGGATTTCCACGCTTTTGGCGAACCACCAGGCATAATTGACGGGCCTGTGAGCGCGCCTTCTTCGCCGCCGGAAACGCCTGTGCCGATGTATAGTTTGCCCTTGCTCTCGACATACGCGGTTCGACGAATGGTATCGGGGAAATGTGAATTGCCGCCGTCGATAATAATGTCGCCGTCCTGAAGATGCGGCAGAACTAATTCGATGAAATCATCGACAGCTTTGCCTGCCTTGACCATCAGCATAACTCTGCGCGGCGTTTTGAGATTGGCGCACATTTCTTCAATCGAATGACAGCCGATGATGTTTTTGCCTTTTGCCCGGCCGAGCATAAAATCATCAACTTTCGAGACGGTACGATTAAAACAGGCAACCGTAAACCCCTTGCTTTCCATATTTAGAATGAGATTCTCGCCCATTACCGCCAAACCAATCAGACCTATATCCGCTTTTGCCATTGTGTTTTTCCTTATTTATAAAATTGTGATTACCATTTTCCTGCCGCAAAATGATCCGCCATTTTCAGCAGAATGACTGGAAGATGCTGTACCATACCAGTATGGTCAGTATCATACCAGATTATTTTACAACCGGCTGCATCGGCAAGTTTCTGCGAACAATCAACAGGTACAACTTTATCCTGCGAAGCATTTATCATCAGCACACCGGCGTTGCTCAACCTATTGGCAAAATTCAAAGGTTCTATCGGTTCCAGCATACTTTTGAGCTGTTCTGCGGAAATATGATTTTTTTCAAGCTCGGCCTTAAACTGTTTGACCTCGTTTGCATCCGTAGTGAGAACCGCCGAAATATTTCCGCCAGCCAGAAGAAATGCTGCCTTTGTGAATTGTCCATCCACACCGGCTGCCAGCGAACCTATGATACCTCCAAGGCTTGTTCCACAAATCCCAATCTTTTCCTTGCTTATGAACGGTTGTGCCATAAGCCAGCGTTTTGTGCGACGAACATCAAGCACAGACTGTCCGGCAGATTGAATAAAAACATCCGGGCTTTGATTCATCTGGCGAACCTCATTGGGCTGTGAAGACCGGCGCTGGCCGTAATGCGGGAGCGTCATAATACAGGCATCAACACCGGAAATGGCAAGACTATTAGCGATAAGCCTTGACACAACCATTGAGCCATTAAGAATGTCGAGGATTATAACAGCAGGCCTGAGTTGTGTGCCGGCACACCGATAGTATTCACAATATATGGTGTTATTTGCGGCTATCTCCGTAGTAAGCGGGGAATTGAAGCTGACCTGATGTACACTGTAAAAATTATTTGCCGAGGTTTGCTGTATTGCGAAAGTAAATTCATTGCTGTCGGGCTTGTATTTGTCCAATAGCTTCTGCACAGCAACGTCCGGCGAAGAGAGAATCTTATCTTCGCATGCCTTGACTGCGCCGGTGGTTTTCTCTCCGGTCTGAGTCTGCGGCGGATTTAATGGGACGGATTTTTCTTTTTTTTGTGCTGGAATCTGCGAATCCAATGCGTTCGGTTCGCTTATCATATTTAACAATCCGGCAAAGTCATATTTGTAGTACGGCTGAAAACAGGCGGCATAATTTGGTTCATTTACATCAACAGAAGCGTTAGCTACCCAGAAGGCCTTTTGCTGCGGAGCAAACAAAACACGGTGAAGACAACTTTTCATTGCCACTGGCCGATTCATTAAATCAAGTGCTGCTGCAATATCGATTTTGCCGAATTGCCGTTTGACCATCTCCGCCAGGTGTTCATATCTGTCGCCTGCGCTCATAAGTACGGCATCATTTACGGCATGTGGCAATCGAGGATATGAATGATTCGGCTCAATCACATCAAATTTGCTGCTTGTACAAGCTAAACCCCTTGCATCGGGAATTTTAGCGTCCGAAATTACATAATAATACTCACAAGTGCGAGGAGTATCGCGAAATATTTTTACTGCTTCAGAAAGAGTATCTGCCTCTTCGAGAGCCTTGCGCATCAGAAAAGTCATAGGCAGACCGTCCCAACTTCCGTATCCATCGCCTCCCATTTCGCCAATTGCTATTTGCTTATCGTTCATTCCCGTTACCGAGCCGATAAGCCCGGCATACCCGACATTCACAAATGCGTTGAAATTGTCCGGTTTTGCGACAATAACAACAGCCTGTTCCTGAAGACCAACCTCGGTCATATAATCGAGGATTCTGCCGTGAAGCATTTGTCCATCTGCTGTCGCCTTGCCAAACAACGCAAAACCGCTGCAGTGGAACATTTCTGGAAATATGTTTGCAAGCTGCACGTCCACTGGGTTGAGTTCGGCACCGTCAGCCAACCCCTGCATTTCATCAATAAAACGCTGGTCTATGAATTTTTTCGTTTTTCCCAGAACCATCTCAAAAGTGCCGCTGGTAAATCCTTCTGCATTTGCCATTTCGGCAGTTCTCGCTATCATATGCACACGTTTAACAAAATCGCTTACAGAACTTTTCAAAAGTTTTCCGTGCTGATAGCCCATTTCGTAAGGGCTGCCCGCCAGGAGCAAAACCTTTGTGCCGCCGGCATCGACAAGAGATCCCCTGCCACAGCGATCGATAACTTTCAAGGGCTGGGCAATAATAACCTCGGCTGCTGAAAGAAGCTGCAGCGGCCAGAGACACAACAAAAATAAAACAGCCAAAAATGCTTTGTATTTTTTGTAAAAGTTCATACGATTCTCGCCCATTACCGCCAAGCCAATCAGACCTATATCCGCTTTTGCCATCTTTTTTTACTCCGTATATTAAAATAAAATTTTCGTATTATATATTACCGCGTGGGCTTCCGTCTTCGCTGCGCTTCGACGCGACAAGAAAGCCCACCCTACAAAACGAGATTGCCGCGCTGCGTCCTGCTTCGCAGGTCATTGCTCGCAATGACAACCGGTATTTATCATTAGCGTTTAACTCTTGCATTGCCGTCCCATATACTCCAAAGCTGCTGTTCGTCAACAGGTTGAGCGTAATCCGTGAGCATTGTAACCGCCAACGCTCCGCTTGCCCAGCCAAACCTGGCGCATTTTTTCACATCCCAGCCCTTGAGTATGCCATAAAGCAGACCGCCGACAAAGCCATCGCCGCCGCCGATACGGTCAAGAACGCCTATTTCACGCGGCTTGATGATTTCCCAGTCTTTGCCGTCAGTAACCAATGCACCCCACATATGTGAGTTGGCGGAAATAACCTCGCGAAGCGTCGTTCCAAAATAGCGGGCGTTTGGATAGGCGGCCTGTACTCTGCTAATCATTTCTTTAAAGCTGTCGATTTTTTCATCAAGACCTTTGCCGCCGGCCTGCGGGCCTTCGATGCCAAGACATAACTGGAAGTCTTCTTCGTTGCCAATCAATATATCGCTGCGAGAGGCAATTTCGGCAAATGCTTTGGCGAGTTCTTTTTCTCTGCCTTTCCAGAAGCTGGCTCTATGGTTAAGGTCGAACGATATCAACGAACCATTTTGCTTTGCGACACGGGCAATATCGAGGCAGAACTTGCTGGTCTTGGGCGATAGCGCAGCAATAAGCCCGGAAAGATGCACAATGTCCGCTCCCTCTTTGGCAAAAATTCTATCGAAATCAAAATCGTCTGCGTTAAGCTCTCTGCCGACTTCGCCGGCTCTGTCGTTGTGAACTCTTGGGCCGCGAGAACCAAAGCCGCTGTCAGCCATATTGATTTGATGGCGGTAGCCCCAGGGATTATCCTGTTCAAATTCAGGGCCTTCAAAATCCATTCGCCGACTTTTGAGATTGTCTTTTATAAAGTGCGAGACGGGGCTGCCTTTGACAAATGCCGTCAAAACTTTGACGGGCATTCCAAGATACGAAGCGACAGAAGCTACATTGCTTTCCGCGCTGGTCGCCTGCATTTTGAAGGTATCGCTGCAATGAAAGGGCTGCGAATTTATGGGAGTTAATCGAACACCCATACTGGTCGCAACAAGTAAAGAGTATTTTTTAGATGTTTGTGCCATTTTTTACTCCATATAAAAACTATATTACAACGCAAATCTCTGTCGCCATGACCACAATCCCAAACCGGGATTGGAAACGAAGAATATTTCTTCGCCATTGACGGTATTGAAACCATCTTTGAGTTTTTCGGGATTATATATTGCCAGCATTTTTTTCAAATCCGCATATTTGAAATTAACGGATTCAATTTCCTGTTTTGAGACATTGCCGGGGCAATATGTAATTGAAAATCGCCCTTCCGACGAGCCATGAATCAAATGCGCCGCTGCGCTTAGATTATTTTTCAATTCTTCATTTTGTTTCACATCTTTCAGAACTTCATCAGTGCCGACATAGCCGTATTTGCGAATGAGGCGGTCAATTTCTTTATCTTCGCCGAACTCACACAGCCCCGGCGCAAGAACGAGCAGTTCTCCGCCGTCCGCCATCGCCATCCGCGTGCGATAAATGCTTTTATTGCCAAGCCAGGTGCTTTTGTATTCGTGCGGGTCGAGATAGACGACTGCCTTTTTGAGAGGTTTTTCGAGCATCTGAAAATTGACTTTGAGCGAAAGCTCCGCGGCGAGACGAAAACATTCTTCATCGTCGCCAACAAAAAGCCCTCTTACGGCAGTTCCATCGGCTGTCGAATTTACCACTGTAAGCACATAGACAATCGGCATATTTTTCGCGAAATGTTCCGATGCGTAGTTA
The DNA here is from genome assembly GCA_001824555.1 of Planctomycetes bacterium GWC2_45_44. Classification (GTDB taxonomy): domain Bacteria; phylum Planctomycetota; class Phycisphaerae; order Sedimentisphaerales; family UBA12454; genus GWC2-45-44. The sequence goes on along the minus strand of MHXU01000116.1, from coordinate 161 downwards.
AGAACTTTACGCACAGGCGTATCGACCCTGCCCATAATGCGTTCCATACCATAGACGGCGCCGAGAAAATGGCTCTTATTAATACCTTCCGCTCCACCTGTGCCGACAAAGATATTTTTGTTGTAGTTTGCCATACCGATAACTTCGTGCGGGACAACCTG
>MHXU01000115.1 GCA_001824555.1 Planctomycetes bacterium GWC2_45_44 | reverse complement strand
GGGATAGAGCAATGGCAGCTCAGCGGGTTCATGACCCGCAGCGTGAAGGTTCGAATCCTTCTCCCGCAATTATGGCAGATGATTTAAATAATACGATTTTAGAAAATGCAAAGTCGCCGGCAAAAGCATCAGGCGATTCATTCTCTGTGGAGCAACATCCTCTGTCTGAGCAGATTGCAGCGGATAAGTATCTGGCCAGTAAGACGGCCAGTCAATGCAAGGGGCTCGGAATTAAATTCACAAAATTATCTCCTCCAGGAGCAGATTAAATGTTCTCGTGGTTCAAAAATAAAGGGTGCAAAGTTGTCCATCCGGCAGGACGTATCCTGCGGGCGAGATTCGATGCCGCGCAAACTACCGCCGACAACGCCAGACACTGGGCAAATGCCGACTCGCTCTCTGCCGATGCCGCAGCAAGCGCAGATGTTCGTAGCAAACTTCGTGAGCGGAGCCGCTACGAGATTGCCAATAATTCTTATGCCAAGGGCATTATTCTTACAATTGCCAATGACTGTATCGGAACTGGGCCGCGATTGCAGCTTCTTACCGACAGTCCCGAAATCAACCGTCGCATCGAGACCGAGTTTAGTCGCTGGGCCGATAGTACCAATTTAGCAGAAAAACTTCGCACAATGCGTATGGCCAAGGCCGGCGACGGTGAGGCGTTCGGCATGCTGGTTGCCAATATGCAGCTTCGATGCTCGGTAAAACTCGATCTTCAGCTGGTAGAGGCTGAAAGAGTTACCAGCCCGCAGCTTACGCTGATTGCAAATAATTCTGTCGATGGTATTGAATTTGATGCCTACGGTAATCCAAATATTTATTATGTCCTCAGGCAGCATCCGGGTGACAGTGGATATTTCTCAATGGACTGTGATCGTATCAGCGCAGCTGCGATGATTCACTGGTTCCGCATAGACCGGCCCGGCCAGCATCGTGGTGTCCCGGAGATAACACCGGCTCTGCCGCTATTTGCGCAATTACGAAGATATACTTTAGCGGTACTTGGCGCTGCCGAGACAGCAGCTGATTTTGCTGCTGTACTCTATACGGATAGTCCTGCCAACGGAGAAGCGGCGAATTTAGAGCCGATGGATATTGTCGGACTTGAAAAGAGAATGGCAACTACATTGCCCGATGGCTGGAAACTCGGTCAGATTGAAGCTCAGCAGCCGACAACTACCTATTCAGAATTCAAGCGTGAGGTCTTAAATGAGATCTCACGCTGTATGAATATGCCTCTCAATATCGCACTATGTAATTCCAGCGGCTACAACTATGCCTCCGGTCGACTCGACCATCAGACGTATTATAAGAGTATCCGTGTCGAGCAGGCACACATGGGTGAGGTGGTATTAGATAGGATTTTTGAGGCGTGGTTATATGAAGCGCAGCTTTTAACAGAGTTTGCATTCCTGCGAAGACAACCATATTTGCCAAGGCAGTGGTTCTTTGATGGTGTCGAGCATGTCGATCCTGCCAAAGAGGCCAATGCCCAGTCGAAGCGTCTTATCTCTAATACAACAACCTTAGCCGCTGAATTCGCTCGTCAGGGCAAAGACTGGGAAGTTGAACTTCGCCAGCGTTCAAAAGAAAAACTACTAATGGCCGAACTCGGCCTGTTACCCAAGGAGAACTCAAATGCAAAACAAGTTGCCTGATTCGTTTGAATTTACATGCCCGCTTTCAATTGCAGCTTCAGCAGACAGTAAGGCTGTTCCTAAATTCGCAATGGTTGCATATACGGGTGGTCCGATGACTATCGAGGGATTCCCACATCCTGTGGTAGTCGATCTTGAGGGTCTGTCTATTGAGAGACAGGATATACCCATTCGGTTAGACCATAATCCACGCCAAGGTGTAGGACATACCCAGCGGGTAACTATTGAGAATGGTCAAGTTTTTGCCGAGGGTCTCATCAGTCGCGATACCAGCTGGGCACGCGATGTCGCCAAAAGCGGAGGTAATGGATTCCCATGGCAGGCATCAATCGGCGCTGCTGTTATAAAGGTGGAGTTTGTACCCAATGGCCAGAACATTCAAGTCAACGGCCGGACGTTTGATGGTCCGGTTCATATCGTTCGTCAATCAGTTTTAAAAGAAATCAGTTTTGTCGATAACGGCGCTGATACAAAAACCAGCGCTAAAATCGCAGCAAAGGAGAATCAAATGCAGACAGTACCACAAAGTTCAACAGAAGTTACTAAATCAGAAGTTCAAAAGGCAACAGAGCCGACAAAGGTAGAGGCACCCACACCCACACCCACACCCACACCCACACCTCCCACACCGGCGACTCCCGAAACCATCAATGCCTCGGCGGCAGCGCCTGTAATCGCTGACCCTGTTGCCCAGATGCGTCAGAAGATTGCTGCTGAGACCAAGCGTATCGCGGCCATTCAGGAAACCTGCGGAGGCAAATTCCCGGACATTGAGGCAAAGGCAATCGAAGATGGCTGGGATAAGGAACGAACCGAGCTGGAAGTTCTTAGAACATCAAGACCCAAAGCGCCTGCCATTCATGAGCATGCCGGCCAGACAACGCCCACCGTTCTTGAGGCATCGGCAATGATCACTGCCGGAATAACAGCAAAGCGGCTTGCGGCCATGTACGATGACAAGACTTTAACCGCCGCAGATAAGATGCGCGGAATGGGTATTCAGGAATTCTGCGAGCGGGCTGTAGGAAAACAGCTGCCTCGTTTTCGCAGTGATGCTGCCGGCTGGCTCCAGGCCGCGTTCAGTACGCTCTCGCTACCGGGGATATTGTCTAACATCGCCAATAAAATGCTGTTGGAAGGTTATAACTATATCGAGGATGCCTGGCGGCAGATTTGCAAGGTAGCATCGGTCAACGATTTCAAGCAGCATACCCGCTATCGCATGACCGGCAACTTGAAATTCGAGGCTATTGGCCCCGATGGCGAGATAAAGCATGGCTCTATAGGTGAGCAGGCATTCTCTCAAAAGGCCGATACCCACGGCATTATGTTCGCTCTTACCCGTCAGATGATCATCAACGATGATATGGGCGCATTTACAGATCTGCCCCGTCAAATCGGTATGGGCGCTGCCGAGGCAATTGCCGAGGCTGTATGGTCATTGCTCTTATCGAATCCCGGCACGTTCTTCAGTACAGATAATAAGAATTATCTGGCCGGTGCAGAAACAGTATTAAGCGTCGATGGCCTTACGCTTGCGGAGCTGCTGTTTTTGGATCAGACCAAGCCGAACAAACGGCCTTTAGGTATCGCGCCGAGTATTCTGCTGGTACCCAACGCATTGAAGGTTCAGGCTCAGCTTCTTATGAGTTCTCTCAAACTCAATGAGACCACGACCGCCGATAAGGGCAAACCCCAGGATAATCCGCATGCCGGCAAGTACTCTGTTGTGAGTTCTTCGTATCTGGGTAATGCGAGTTTTCCAGGATACAGCTCAAAGGCGTGGTATCTGTTTGCTGACCCTAACCGTCTGCCTGCTATTGAGGTTGCGTTCCTCAATGGAATTGATAGGCCAACCGTTGAAAAAACCGATGCCGACTTTAATACGCTCGGTATCCAGTTCAGAGGCTATATCGACTTCGGGGTCAAAGAGCAGGATTATCGGGGCGCGGTGAAAATAAAAGGTGAAGCGTGATATTAGCTATCAGCTTTCAGTTATCAGTTTTCAGATATTTTTTTATAGGAGTAAAAAACAATGATTAGTTTCTATCAAAATGGAAAATCAATCGATTACACACCGGCCAGCGATGTTACAGCGGGTACCATTGTAGTACTCAACGGACAGGTTGGCGTTGTCAAGTGTGATATTGCGGCAGGTGCAAAAGGTACATTAGCCGTAGAGGGTGTTTTTGCAGTTCCAAAAAAGGATGAGGCGTTCGTTGCCGGTCTGCCCGTCTGGTTCGATGCCAACGGCAATCCGAAAGTCGGCACTGCCGGCACCGGCGCTGCTACGCAGATTGGCGGCGATGCCCAGGCATCAGCAGATGTCCTGCTTGGTATGGCCGTTATTGGTGCTGCGGCAGCGGATGAAAAAGTCTATGTCGCAATCAACAAGTTTAACCCGCGAATACCGACGTTCGCTCAGGGTGCTCGTATCACAAAGGCAGCAAGTGCAAATGCAGGAGTGACGGAGTCTGGTGTTTGCTACGATGTAACAGCGGACGCCGCTGTAATCACTCTGCCTGCAACAGCGGCAGGTTTGGAGTTTACAGTCTGTAATATGGCCGCTGACGGTGCTGCTCTCGTTGAGGTTGATTTCCAGGCGGCAGATAAGAATATCGGCGGTCTTGGTGTTGCCGCTGGTGGCGATGGCAAGAAGCTCTCGAACACCAAAGCGACAGCCAAGAAAGGCGACTTCATCGCATTCGTTGCTGATGGCACAGATGGCTATCGAATTGCCGCAATTCGTGGAACGTGGGCTCAGGAAGCATAATAGGCTTTAGGCTCTGGGCTTTTGGCTTTAGGTAAAAAAAACTTTCTGACCCGAAGTCTAACCCAAAGCCCAAGGTCTAAAGTCCAGAGTCTATTTGATTGAGATGATGTGAAATGGCCAACATATTAAAAACCGGTGCCCAGTGGCTTTCTGATATGCGAATCAAACACATATCGGAAACCGTTACCTATTCACGAGGTGTAATCACCGTTCAGGTACTCGGCACCCGCGGTGTCACTAAGTTTGAGGTGGCTGATGAATCTGGAATGTCTGTTTACGGTCAGATTGCAGATTGGATTATCCTGACGGCAGATTTAGTGTTGGGCGGCATTCTTATAGAGCCGAAAAAAGGCGACAGGATAATTGCCCAAGACAAGACGTTTGAGGTTGTGTTCTTATCGGGCGATGGTTGCTGGCGGTATAGCGACCCGCATCAAATAACAATGAGAATTCATACAAAAGAAATATCAGCGTGAGGCAGTAATGGCAGAGATAACCAAATCTGACATAGATAGAATTTATGAAAAATTAGACGAAGTAAAAGATGGACAGACAACTCTGGCTGTTTCAGTCGCGGAGATTAAAACGAAGATGGAAATGATGCCCCAATTCCCAAAGCGGCCGTGCCAGTACTTTGATGCGCTGAAAATCATCGTCGATGCCCATCTTATGGCCGCAAGCCAAAATGCAAGGGACTGGAAAGAAATGCTGGTCGGACTTGTCGGTGAAGTTCTGAAATATGGTGTAATTGCCGTAATAGCATTCTTAATCGGCTCAAAGGTAATGTGATGGATATTATTCAAATAGCAGATGCGCTGGCGGCAAAGTTGATTACCGGGACATTCAGCCAGTCATTTACTCCGGTGCGCACGGTCTTTCCAAATTTTGAATTAAAAGAACTGGCCGCGCTAAAGGTTACCATCGTTCCGAGGTCGGTTGATTCATCTATTGTCACCAGAGTAAGCGAACAGGATGACTACGTTATTGACATTGGCGTTCAGAAGAAACTCACCGATAACTTTGAAGCTGAAATAGAGGCGTTGATTTCTTTTGTTACGGAAATAAAAGATTTTCTGAAACTCAAACATTTAACAATGACGACAAGGGTCGCTATGTGGATTAATACGAAAATTGACCCGATTTATTCGCGAGAGCATATCGCCGGTGACAATGTTTTTACAAGCGTGATTACCGTTACGTACCGGATGGTTGGATAGTTATGAAATACAGAGAAATATCAAAACGGAAGCGTAATTGGAAGATTGAACTGGCAGAGACGCTCTCTGTTCAGTCACACATCTACGGCTGTACGGTTGGTATTGCTGGTTTTATAAGACTTACTCCTGATGGTATCTTGACTGTTTTCGCTGGTTATGCATGGGACGGTGCGAGCGGAATCCCCACAACAAAGATTACTCGAACTGCATCGCTTTTTCATGATGCCCTTTATCAGTTGATGAGAGAGGGCTTACTAAGCAGGACACAGCATCGACTTGCGGCAGATAATCTTTTCAGGGATATCTGTATCGATCGCGGTGGCAATAAAACTATCGCCGGTATCTACTGGCAGGGACTCCGATGGTTCGGTGAAAAAGCAACGTATCCGGTTAAGAACGATTTAGAGCCGGTAATTGAAGATA
>MHXU01000114.1 GCA_001824555.1 Planctomycetes bacterium GWC2_45_44 | reverse complement strand
GTGAAAAACCGCCCAACCTCTTTGGCAGAATCGTCCAGTGGCGACGTTGGAGGCCGGCGGCCAAAAGCCGTCTAACGACTTTATAAATGGAGACTTTTACAATGACTTAGTTACGTTTAAAATTCGTTAAATTTAATAATTTGAATTTTGGAAATTTGAGTTTGTTTAGAATTTCGATATTCGAATTTCGGATTTCTCAACGTTGTGGCTATCCTATCCCGTGAGCAGTTCAAATTCTTCCGCGCTTAGAGTTTGGCGGAGTTTGCCCAGCGCGACAAGTTCAATCTGACGCACGCGCTCTTTTGTTATGCCAAGTTCCTCGCCGATTTGTTTGAGCGTTTTAAATTTCTTTTTGACCATTGTGCCGGTCAGGCCGAAATGATAACGAATAATATACTGCTCGCGCTCGGTGAGGTTTTCCTCAATCACCTGTTCAAGACTTCTACGGGTACTCTCAATTAGCTCAATGCCTGCCGGTTTGCTCTGCAAATGCTCGATATCCACGTCATCGTGCGAAACCGTCCGCTCGGTGCGCGCCGACTCGGCAGGTAAAAATTTTGCAAACTCCCTCGCTATAACCCACGAAGCAAACGTACTGAAGCGAAAACCCTTTACATAATCGAATTTCTCAACCGCTCTGATGAGAGCCATATTCCCTTCGCTTATCAAATCGGAAAGATTTGCGCCGGTCGCGGTATGTCTGCCCGCCACACGAACAACTAATTTCAAATTCGCCTCGACAATTAAATTTTTTATTCGCTCGGCCTGCTTTAGATACTGCTCGGCTTCGTTAGCGGCCTTTGCGCAGGGAGAGTTCAGATTCAAATGATGAATTCGCTCGGCGGCAAGATATTTCAAAAAATTATATCGCCGAAAAAGCTCCGACTCCTGCTCTCGATTAAGGCTGTGAACATTTTGTATCGTTTCAATAAATTCCTGCCAGTTCTCGTTTAGCCTGTTTTTTGTCTTCTCCAAAATTCCCTTCGGAGTTCTTCGGACAGAGACCGGCTGCGAAAGAATTTTCGCCTCCGCATCGGCAGCGGTAAATTCATCGCTGGCGACATAGTCAATATGAGCGGCCAGCAGCTTTCTGATTCTTTTGCGATTTATAACACGGTATATCGAGCTGATGCTCTTATTAAATTTTTCAGCGATTTCGTTTATCGCTGCTCCGGATTCATACATAGCAAAAACCGTCGCCGTTTCGCCGGGGCCGAGCAAAACGCGCGACTTATTGAAAATCTGCCTTCTCTGATTTTTTTCAGTGTCCGTCAAAATCAGTCTTATTGTTTCGGGCGCTCTGTCGAAGTAAGCTGCGATTTTTTTTATTATCGCTGTTCTGCTCGAGCCGCCTTCGGCATCAAGCCGGCCGGCCATTTCGATAATCTGATTTTTTACATCATTTGAAAGGTTGCTGAACTTCGCCGCGCTTGCTGTGAGTTCAGGATTGACTGCGACGAATTTTTCGACGAGCGGCTCGCTGAAGCCAAGCCGCAAAACATTATCCTCAAAAAGATATTTCCTGCAAAGCAGTCCTCGTTTTCGCCAGCGTTCGATTGTCCGCGTTGAAACATTTAATTTTTCCGAAAGCTCGTCTATGGAATAAATTTTTTCATTCTGCCCGCCGGCGGGCAATTTCAGTCTTGCGCTTGCCTTGAGAATGTAAATCGGCATATCTCTCAACAGGTCGCCGCCTTCGATTATCTGCTGCGACAAGTTGCTCTTCGTTCGATAGCCGGTAATTTTGAAGCAGACAAATTCATAAGGATAGCTTTTGCCCTGCTCGGCGATTCTATACAAATCTTCAGCGGCGGCTAACTGCTTTAGCTGTTGAGCTTTAGACACAAAGCTCGTCTCCATAAAAAGCCGGGCAAGAATGGGATTTTTTATTGTCTGCATACCGCTCATTTTAAGCCGAAAATGACAGATAAGTCAAGTGGCTGTACATGTTTTATTAGGCGGCCAAATGTCAAACAACAATCTAAAAGCCAATTCCTATCCCCCTAATTTTCTAATTTTATTGCTTTTTTAACACAATTTGTTATATTTACGTCTAAATGGAACGGAATTTGCTATAGGCACATCTTTTTACTGGTAAGCAGCGTTATGAAGATGAGTATGACAGGCCAAATGCGGATGGATCAGCGGATGAAACTCGCGCCGCGAATGATTCAGTCGATGGAGATATTGCAGCTTCCGACGCTTGGCCTCATTGAGAAAATCGAGACGGAGCTTAACAGCAATCCAACGCTTGAAGTTGCCGATGACGATGAGTCGAACGCCGGCGAGATTAGCCAGGCCGCTGCCGATGAAAAGGTTGAACAAATTATCGAAGCCGAGCAGACGGAAAGAAATCTTACAGCCGACCGGGACAAGCGGGATGAGTTTAAAAGGTTTGAGGAATTCGCCGACCAGTCGGACGATTTTCGCACGGAAGGTTCGAGGCGAACAGGTTCTGACGATGAGCCTGACAAAAAAATGGAGGCGATGAATAACACCGCCGACCGCGGGCAATCTCTCCACGAATATCTTAGCGAACAGTGGCGGCTTGTTGACACCGACGAAAAAATAAAAAAGGCCGGGCAGTTGATAATAGATTATATTGACGAAAAGGGCTACCTGCGTGTACGACTTCAGCAGCTCCACAATAAAGACAGGCACGATTTTGGTGTAGAGGATATGGAGGCTGCTCTTAAAATTATTCAGCAGCTTGAGCCTGCCAGCGTTGGCGCTCGCGATATAAAGGAGTGCCTGCTTATACAGATGGCTCAATCCGCCGAGGATATGAGTTTCGAGATGGAGCTTGTGTCGAAATATCTCGACAAACTTCTCGAAAACAAACTTCCCGAAATAGCCCGCAAAATGAATTGTTCGGTCGAGCGAATAGGTCAGGCCATAACTCGAATGCGAAAATTTGACACATCGCCCGGCCTGCAGGTCGGAGCAAGGTATAATCATCCGATAAAAGCGGATGTCATTGTCGAGTCGGACGATGCGGGCGGTTTTAAAGTTTATCTTGCCGACCGTTCTATTCCTTCGTTGCGGATAAATCAGTATTACGCGTCAATGTCGAAGGATAAAAATCTCGACAGCAAGGCGCGCGATTTTCTCAAAAATAACATTCGCTCCGCTCAATGGCTGATGGACGCGATAGAGCAGAGAAAGCATACGCTTTTGCGCGTCAGCCGGGAAGTTGTCGAGCGTCAGAAAGATTTTTTTGAAAAAGGCACTATGTTTTTGAGGCCTCTGCCGATGAGCGAAATCGCAGATGCTGTCGGCGTTCATATCGCGACGGTTTCGCGAGCGGCGGCGGGCAAATATATCCAGTCTCCGCAGGGAATAATGCCGCTGCGCGATTTATTCGGCGGCGGTATGGAAACCGACAGCGGAACGAACGAAAGTTTTGAAGCCATTCGCGCAAAGATGCAGCAAATAATCGACAGTGAAGACAAATCAAAGCCGCTCAACGACGATGAAATAAAACTGAAACTTGAGGAATTGGGCGTAAAGGAGATTGCCCGGCGAACGGTTGCAAAATACCGCAAAATAATGAATATACCAACGACGAGATTTAGAAAAAGATTTTAATAGAAACGCAGTTGTTTGCGCTTTGGAGTTCTATGCCCTCCACCCTAAACCCTATCCCCTATTTTTAAAAATCAGGAATGACTTCAGGATAGACCTGACCTGTCGGGGTTATGCGGAAGATATAGAGCAATCCTTTTTTGAGTTTGACGTAGGTAACATTTCCGAAAATCGCATCGATGTCGTACCGCTGGAGTTTTTGTGGGTCGTTGGCTAAATCCCATATATTCGTCCAGAAAAGTTCCCGCTGTTTGAGCGGCAATTCCGTTAAAAGCTCCCTGTATCGCTGCGGTTCTTTGTTCGGCTCTTCTATAAGGAATCCTGCGCTGGGGGCGGTGTTGTCGCCGTAAATTCTTCGCCACAGATACAGGCTCTTTTTTTGGCCATCCATAACGACCTTGTCGCCGAATTTGACAATCAGCGCGTCGAAGTGAACTATGTCGCCATCAACGGTGTAAATTTTTTCGAGAACTTTATCCAATTCGTTGTCGCGAGAGGTCTCGATGAATTTAAGCTCTGTCGAGATTATTTTGCCTTTAGCATCGAGTTTTTGGGAAATAACTTTGGCATAGCCGATTTTGCCGGCATCGGTGAGATTTGAAATCGCTTTTTTGAGTTTCGCGTTTTCGGTGAAAAGCCTGTCGAGGGCCGAGCCGCCTTTATAAACTCCAATACCTATAAAAAGCAGAGCGGTGCAGAACATCAGACCGAAAATGATTTTTGGAAGACTGAAAATCAAACTAAAAGTTTTTTTCAGCATAGTTTTGTTACTTGAAAATTTAATTACCGCTCCATTACTGTCGCGGCTCTGAATGTATTCTTACATTATCGCTTCTGCCGGCGGAAATGTCATCATTATTCTGATATGATTTTCGTGATGAGAAATATAGTCTGCCTGCGTTAATGCAGCAGGCCGCCCCTGCGAGCATAAAAATCGCCGCGGCGACAAACGCGAAAACTTCTTTTAATACCCAAACCAGCGTGCCGAAACCGATAAGCAAAAGCCCCACGACAAAAAGGCCTTTCGAAAACCCTTTTGTAATCTGACTGAACGGATTGGAATAAAATTTAAAAACCATAAAAAGTATCCCGCACCCAAAATTTATTCAGGTGCGGGATTCCGTAATTTTACAATTTAATTTTTAACTTTTCAACTTTTTAATACATTCCGCCGCCGGGTGGCATTGCCGGAGCGTCTTTCTTTTCCGGTATTTCGCTGACAATCGCGTCTGTTGTCAGAAGCAATGAAGCGATTGAAGCGCCGTTTTGCAAAGCTGTGCGTTCGACCTTTGTCGGGACGATAACGCCGAAGTCAATCATATTGCCGTATTCTTTTCGCAGAGCGTCATAGCCGAAGTTCACATCTGAACTTTCCATAACTTTCTGCGCGACGATTGAGCCGTCAAGGCCTGCGTTTGTCGCGATTTGTTTGATTGGAGCAACGACCGCTCTCTTGACGATTTCGATGCCTACTCTCTCGTCGTCTTTGGCTTTGAGTTTATCAAGGCTCTTGAGCGTTCTAAGTACAGCTACTCCGCCGCCGGGCAGGATGCCTTCTTCAACCGCGGCTCTGCAGGCGTGAAGTGCGTCTTCGACTCTTGCCTTTTTCTCTTTCATTTCCGCTTCGGTTGCTGCGCCGACGTTGATTTGAGCGACTCCGCCGGATAGCTTGGCAAGTCTTTCCTGGAGTTTTTCGATATCGTAATCGCTGGTTGTGCCTTCGATTTCTTTTTTAATCTGTTCGATTCTGCCTTTGATTGCGCCAGTTGTGCCTGCGCCTTCGACGATTGTTGTGTTCTCTTTGTCGATTGAAACGCGTTTTGCCTGGCCGAGCTGGGACAGTTCGACATTTTCTAATTGAATGCCGAGGTCTTCAAAAATCGCCTCGCCGCCTGTGAGGACTGCGATATCGCCGAGCATTGATTTGCGTCTGTCGCCAAAGCCCGGAGCTTTAACCGCTGCGCACTGCAGAACGCCGCGGAGTTTGTTGACTACCAAAGTAGCAAGGGCTTCGCTTTCAACGTCTTCAGCGATAATCAGCAGAGGTCTTCCCTGCTTTGCGATTTTTTCCAGTATCGGCACGAGTGTTTTTACCGAACTGATTTTCTTTTCATTGATAAGGATGTAAGGCTTTTCGAGTACGCAGGTCATATTCTCGAAATTGTTGACGAAATGCGGACTAAGATAACCTTTATCGAACTGCATACCTTCGACAAGCTCGACTGTGGTTTCAAGGCTCTGGCCTTCTTCAACGGTTATAACGCCGTCTTTGCCGACCTTTTCCATTGCTGTCGCCATCGTCTTGCCGATTTCAGCGTCCTGATTTGCCGAGCAGGTCGCGACCTGTTCGATTTGCTTGCTGGAATTTACAGCGGTACTCATTTTTGCCAGTTCTTCGATGATTTTCGCGACTGCCATATCGATTCCGCGTTTTACCTGCATCGCGTTTGCACCTGCGGTAATGTTTTTGAGGCCTTCCTCGAAAATCGATTCAGCGAGAATTGTCGCCGTGGTAGTGCCGTCGCCTGCGACGTTGCTCGTCTTGCTTGCGACTTCCTTAACCATCTGTGCGCCCATATTCTCGTAAGCGTCTTCGAGTTCGATTTCCTTCGCAACGCTGACGCCGTCTTTTGTAACGGTCGGCGAGCCGAACGATTTTTCAAGTATTACATTTCTGCCGCACGGGCCGAGCGTAACCTTGACCGCCGCGGCGAGTTTTTTTACGCCCTGACGGATGGCTTCGCGAGCCTCGGTATTAAAAGCAATTTTTTTTGCTGCCATTTTATAATCTCCAAATATTTATTTTTTACTTTTTACTTCTCATTTCTTACTTCTCTATTACTGCCATAATATCTGATTCATCCATAATCAGATATTCTTTGCCGTCCAGTTTGACTTCCGAACCGGCATAGCTTGTAAAGAGGACTTCGTCGCCCTTTTTAACCTGCATCGCGCCTTTTGAGCCGTCATCGAGCATTTTGCCTTCGCCAACGCTCAAAACCTTGCCGCGTTGTGGTTTTTCTTTAGCCGAGTCCGGCAGAACGATACCGCCGGCTGTTTTCATTTCAGCCTCGATGCGTTCGACAATCACCTTGTCAGCTAATGGTCTTATTTTCATCGCCTAATCTCCTAATAAAAAAACAGTTTCTCTTATATTATTGCCAATTTGCAATTAGCCTACCATATTGCAAAAGATATGCCAGAGGATATAATAGAACCGTCCAAAACGCAAAGGCTTTATTATAAGATACTTATAGAAATCGGGCAAAACTGCCATTTTCTGTTTATTCGCAGGTTTTGGCTCTTAACCGGCCATAATGACAGAATAGAGTATAGGAAAGGTGAATTTTATGGAATGCAGAAAAAGTAAGAATTTGAGTGTTTGCACCTGTTCGTATTCGGGCTGCGAAAATAAGGGCATCTGCTGTGCGTGTTTGCAGTATCACCTGTCTTCCAAACAACTGCCCGGCTGCTGCTTCCCTGCCGATGCGGAAAAAACCTATGACCGCAGCTTCAAGGCATTCGCAAAGGCGTGGAAACTCTAATTTTTTTATCT
>MHXU01000113.1 GCA_001824555.1 Planctomycetes bacterium GWC2_45_44 | reverse complement strand
GCAGCGCAAAGGAATTGCAGGATTAGGGTATATCTTACTATCGCGATTTTGCGTAGTCGAATGCGGTACATAATAATTTAGTATTTCTGAATAATTGCTGTTTTCAGCACTGGGAGACTATTATATTAGTATTTTTCGGCTAAAGTCAAACCAAAACTGTAAAAAACATAAAAACTGGACTTTTGTGGTATTAGGGGATAGGGTATAGGGTTTAGGGTATAGGAAATTGAGATTGGCAAAAAATAAAGAAAAAAGTGATTTAAAGCAATTAACGGTCGGCTTTGTGGCTCTTGGCTGTCCTAAAAACATAGTCGATTCAGAAAAGATGCTTTCGTTGGTCGCGCAGGCGGGCTTCGTAATAGACTATGACATCAGCAGGGCGGATATTATCATTGTAAATACGTGCGGATTTATTCGGCCTGCGGTTGAGGAGGCGAAGGCGGCGATAAATGAGGCGATTGGGTGCAAACGCAGAAAAAACGCGAATACAAAAAAAGTCGTCGTTACCGGCTGTCTTGCGGAGCGATTTAAGCAGCAGCTTATTGAGGAAATGCCGCTGATTGATGCGGTCGTCTGTCTGGGCGAGAGAGACAATATCGTAAAAGTTCTCGAAAATCTCAATATCGCGGATTCGCCGAGGCTGTATCAAAGCGCGGCGGACTGGGACAAAACCGCTCAAGACGACAGCGACAGGCTTTTAATCGGCTCGGCTCATCACGCGTATTTGCGGATTTCCGAAGGCTGCGATAAAAATTGTTCATACTGCACGATTCCTGCAATCAAAGGAAAATTCAGAAGCAAACCGCTTGATAAAATTATTGCAGAAGCAAATCAGCTTGTCGATAGCGGAGCAGTTGAACTTTCTATTATCGCACAGGACAGCACGAACTGGGGTCAGGATTTCGGCGAAAAAGACGGGTTGGTAAAAGTTATCGCAGAACTTGAAAAAATCAAAAAACTCAAGTGGATTCGGCTGATGTATCTGAACCCGCCCGGCATAAGCGATGAAATTATTGAAGCAATAGCCAAAAGCCAAAAAGTCGTAAAATACATTGATATGCCCATTCAGCATATAAATAACGATATCCTAAAAAAAATGCACAGAACCGATACGCACGAAAAAATCGCTGCGCTGCTCGAGAAAATCCGCAAAGCGATTCCCGGCGTTGTGCTGCGAACAACGATTATAGTCGGCTTTCCCGGCGAAACAGAGGAGCAGTTCGGCGATCTTGCCGATTTTATTAAAAATGTTCGTTTTGATGCGCTGGGGTGTTTTGGGTTTTGTGCCGAGGCGGGAACAAAAGCCGCTGGACTGCCAAATCAGATTGACGAAAAGACAAAAGATGCTCGGCGAGAAAAAATTATGCTGATTCAGCAGAAGATTGCGTTCGCAAAAAACGCGGCGATGAAAGGCAAAATTTTGGAATGCCTGATTGACGAAAATGACGGCTCGAATCCGGCTGTCGGCAGATACTTTGGTCAGGGTGCAGGCATCGACAGCGTTTGTTTTGTGAAGAACCGCAAAGCTGAGGTTGGGAGTTTTATCAAGGCAAAAGTCATCGGCAGTCAGGGTTACGATTTGATTTTGGGGTAGCACGAACCCCCAAATAATTCTTGTCCTAATTTTATATTTTCCTTGATTTTTGAGCTTATTTAGCTATAATTATGGGACGCGTATTCGAAATTTATGATTTTAGGGTTACCCTTAAATCAAGGTAAATTTTTTTAGGAGGCATAGTAATGAAGAAGCAAATCTTTTGTGCAGCCCTTGTTCTATTTACAGTTTGCGGCAATATTTTTGCGGGCAGTCTCCAGCCGAGCGCTGCGCCTGCGCCGACGATGAAAACACTCGACCAAGTAGAACCCAGGATCGCAATTCCCGGCGGAAGTTTCAGCACATCTTTTACTATATCAGCTCCGGGCAGCTACTATCTTACAGGCAATCGCACGTTGACATCTGATGTAAACGGCATCTCAATAGACTGCAATAATGTAACGATAGATTTAATGGGCTATACTTTGGCAGGAACAGGGAGCGGTACTGCTGACGGCATAAAGACCAATATACGAATTAATAATATTGAAGTCCGAAACGGCACAATTACAACTTTCGGAGGCTGCGGTATATCGTCATATTTATTATGCGATGATATTCGAATTATTAATGTTCGTTGTGTATCTAATAAAAGCAGAGGAGTTTTTCTATACGGAGATAATAGCAGGATTGATAACTGTATTTTTTCTAAAAATGGGAAAGAAGGTTTTCGAACATATGGAAGCGCTGTTGTCACCAATTGTATGGCAAGAGACAACAATGATGTGGGCATATACGTTGATACAGGTTCGGTGGTCAGTTCGTGCAGCAGTGTTAACAACAATGGAAATGGCATTCTTGTTCATGGTCCTTCGACTGTTTCGAATAATACCAGCTATAACAACCGAGGCAATGGAATTTATTGCTCTAATGCATCGTGTTCCATCATAGGCAATACAGTCAATACTAATGATGCCAATGGCATCATCGCAAATGGCATCATAAAGGATAATTGCGTCACAGGCAATCGTGGTAATTATGGTATTTATGCCTATAATGGGGCAACGGTTGTAAACAATAAATGCAGTTCAAATTCAAATTATGGCATCTATGCCTGCGAAGGCAGCAGTGTCATTGGAAATTCAGTTTATTATAATTCCGGCTGCGGCATCCATACAGGGAACCAGTGTCTCGTCGATTTAAATAGCGCTGTAGAAAATGAAACTAATATTGAGTTAGGACTTTATTGTGTTGTTCCAGGTGGAAATAATGCGCCGTAAACGAATTGAAGATTGAAAATTAAAAATATCAGGAGGTTTGAAAATGAAGATGTACGAAAAAATTTTATTGGTAATTCTTTTGAGCGGTTCATTATGTATGGCCGGTTCATTACAACCGTCTGCGTCGCCTGCGCCGACAATGAAAACACTCGATGAAATTGAACCGAGAAAAGCAATTCCAGCCTCAAGCACACCGGCTGCCGTGTTCGTGATTAGTCAAAGTGGCTCGTATTATCTCCAGGGTGACCGTCAATGTACAGGTACATACGGCATTAGAGTCGATGTAAATAATGTAACGATTGATCTGTCCGGCTTCTCTTTAATAGGCAGTAGCGCAGACTACGGAATTTATATGAATGGCAAAAATAATGTCGAAATTCGAAACGGCACAGTTCGTAATTTTGCTATCGGAATATACGAATCTGGCGATGGTACAGGTCATCGCTTGATTAATCTCAGAGTACTATCCAACAGCACTACGGGAATTCAGCTTTTGAGCATATACAATCAGGTCAGGGACTGCACGGTCAACTACAATGGGGTCTCGGCATTGAGCGGCCACGGTTATGTTTACGCCATTCGCGCGGGGAAAGGCAGCACAGTAACCGGCAATACGGTCAGCAATAATGGAAACGGTTCTACTATACCAGTTTACTGCATTTATACCGGCGTCGGTTCGACGATAAGCGGAAATACACTTACTGATAACGGCGTTTCCGCTAATACTGATTATCTTTTCGGCATTCTCAGCGGCTCTGATTGTATGATAAAAGGCAATACCGTCAGCAATAATGGAACTTCTGCTAATATTACTACCAATTTCACAGGCCTTAATGCGGGTACGGGCAGCACGGTCATCGGAAATACGGTCAATTCGAACTGTGTAGGGGCGACAGGTCCTTGGAAATATGGTATTTTTCTTAATGGCTACAACCTTGTTGACCAGAATACGTCCTATTTAAATGGAACGAATATGAGTAACCCAGGTAACTGTGTTTTTGGCCAAAATGTTGCTCCATGATTTATAAAAAAATTTAAGAGAGGATAAAAACAATGAAACATAAATTTATTTTAATAATTAGTTCAAGTCTGCTATTAACGGCTGTCTCTTTGGCGGATGTAATTGTTAAATACGATTTTGGTGTTTATCCCAATGGAACGCTCGTTCCCAGTATTCAAGCTAACCATATTTCAGCAGGTAATTTCGGTTATGTCGGCGACGGGGCAGCTTCTTTCGCCGACCACAGCGGATATGGACTGGCTTATCAAATTTATGGCGGCTGGCCTGGCAGTACATATTCGGATTATTTCCGTTTTACTGTTACGATTGCGGCAGGGTGGAGTCTTAATTTTGATTCCCGCTGTATTTGGTTTGATGCAAAGACGACCAGTATGAACGGTCCCAACTTAGGCAAAGTAACATATTTAGGAAATCCAGAAACAATTTTGAGAGACAATATCGAAATCGGCGGCAGCGGCTGGTACACATATAAAACCAATTCGACTCCCACGCCGACAGGTTTGACAGGAACTATCGAGTTTCGCATCTATGGCAAAGACGCAACGGCATACGGCCAGTTCTCTATTGATAACGTCATACTTAATGGAACGCTAATCGAATTGCCGCCGACAGAACCGACGGAAAATATCGACCCGCAAGATTCAAACAATCAATATGCTTACGGCGAAAATGTCGGCTGGATAAATTTTGAGCCGGATGCTAATGATGCTGGAGCGATAGTATCCCGCGAAAAAATAGAAGGATTTATATGGGCGGAGAATATCGGGTGGATAAATCTTTCGCCGGAAAATTACGGCGGGGTTTTGAATGACGGTTACGGCAATCTTTCAGGCTACGCCTGGGGTGAAAATGTCGGGTGGATAAATTTTGATCCGAATTACAGCGGAATTCATTACGGTGTCAAGATTGACGCAAACGGCAGCTTCAGCGGTTATGCGTGGGGCGAAAATATCGGCTGGATAAATTTTAATAACGCTGATTTGTTTAACAAAGGCGTAAAAGTCTGCGTTGTAAATTATCTCGACCTAAAGACTATGGCAGAACAGTGGCTGACCAGCGGAGCTGGCTTGTCAGCGGATTTGAAGCCTGATGGTACGGTTGATTTTGAAGATTTCTCGGTTTTAGCAAGTTACTGGTTCGATTATTGTCCGGGCAACTGGCCGCTGTAACGAGGCGGCTCAATACCATACGATAACCGAAGTAGAACTGGGGGCTAGAGCAGTTTAATATTTTATGTTCGCTTTATGCCTGTTGCGGCTGCGCCCGGCGGCATCAGATTTGCTCGCGATACTTCAATATCGCTGTGCAATCTTCTTTGCCGAGCTTGTCCTCGCGACGGCCTAAATCTGAACATAAAAAATTAAAATGCTCTAACTCTAAAAACTGAAAAATCAGAGCTGCGACGGTAATGGAGCGGTAATCAGAGCCTGGAGCGACAGCGACAGGTGTGGAAATCGTATTTTTAGAGATGCTTTTGAAAATCAGGGTTTTGAATTTGTTTCGGATTTAGGATTTGGTGCTTCGGATTTTTGTATTTTACGCTCTTATTATATCCGCGATTTTCATCAGCCTGCTGATATTATCGCGTTCGGCCTCGGCCAATTTCGCGTAAATAAACCGAATCATTTCCCCAAGCTCCGGTATAACGACGTGTTCGAGGACATTTACTCTTCTGCGGGTTTTCTGAAGTTCGTCAGCCAGCAGTTGTGCCTGTTTTTCCTTTTCGGCAAGTTCCAATAGCCGGTCGAAAACTTTTTCCAGACCCCTTAACGCAATATCGAGTTCGCCGCTGGTATTCGCGAATCCGTAGCTGATGATTTCCCCCGCGATGTCTTTTGTAAATCTCGGAACGCGCACACTCATAATGCTTGCGAAGTTAATCGCCAGACTGAACGTTTTTGTCGGAACGTCCATTGCCGCTCTGATATGCTCCGGCTCCATTGTCGCTCGAGCCATCACAAAACGTCTCGACGTTTCGACAAGTTCCTGTTCGACTTCTTTTCGCAGCATACCGAGCTGTCGTGAAATCAGTATAAGCTGACGCGAAATCTCATCGCGCTTATCGCTAAGCAGCTTATGACCTCTCTCGGCAAGGCTGACGCGCCTTCGCAGCCGAAGCAGTTCCATTCTTGTTGCGTTTATATTTCCCTGCATAAAATTTCCATAGCCACTAAGACACAAAGACACTAAGTTTTAAATAATTATATCTTTTTTCTTTGTGCCTTCGTGCCTTTGTGGCTTTTTATTTCCTTTTCATATATTTCTTAATAAATTCCACGCGAATACGTTTTAGCTCCGTATCCTCGAACATACTCAACAGTTCCCAGCCGAGGTCAAGCGTCTGTTCGACAGTTCTGTTTTCATAGTAGCCCTGCGAAATATACCGTTTTTCAAATTGATTGGCGAAAATCATATATTTTCTGTCTTCCTCGCTCAATGCAGCTTCGCCCAAAATCGTCGCAAGCTCCTGACATTCCTTGCCGCGCGCATAAGCAGCATAAAGCTGGTTATACAAATCAGCGTGGTCTTCGCGGGTCTTGCCTTTGCCGATGCCCTTGTCTTTCAATCGTGAAAGGCTCGGCAAAACATCGACCGGCGGGGCGATACCTTTACGGTTCAGCGAACGCGACAAAATAATCTGTCCTTCGGTGATATATCCCGTCAAGTCCGGCACGGGGTGCGTCTTGTCATCTTCCGGCATCGTCAGAACCGGCACCTGCGTAATCGAACCCTTCTTGCCTTTGATTCTGCCGGCTCGTTCATAAATCGTCGCAAGGTCGGTATAAAGATAGCCCGGATAACCTCTTCTGCCCGGCACTTCCTTTCTCGCCGCCGAAATTTGCCTCAGAGCTTCGCAGTAATTTGTCATATCATTTAAAATCACAAGAACGTGCATATCCCGCTCAAACGCCAAATACTCCGCGGCGGTCAAAGCCACCCTCGGCGTTGCGATTCGCTCGATGGCCGGGTCGTTGGCCAGATTGATAAACAAAACCGCTCGCTCGATTGCGCCTGTGCTTTGCAAATCGTTAATGAAAAATTGCGCCGCCTCAAAAGTAATTCCCATCGCCGCGAACACGACCGCGAACTGCTCGCCTTTTCCGCGAACCGTCGCCTGCCTTGCTAATTGAGCGGTGATTTCATCGTGCGGCAGACCCGCTCCGCTGAAAATCGGCAGCTTCTGGCCGCGAACAAGCGGGTTAAGCCCGTCGATTGTCGAAATGCCCGTCTGAATAAATTCGTTCGGATAATCTCTGCTGTACGGATTTATCGGATTGCCGTTGATGTTGACGAATTTTTCAGCGACGATTTCCGCGCCGCCGTCTTTAGGCCTGCCAGTGCCGGTAAAAACTCTGCCAAGAATATCGGGCGAAACGGCTAACTGCTGCGGTTTGCCCAAAAGCCTTACCGTGCTTGACGAGATGTCAACGCCTTCTGTGCCTTCAAAAACCTGAACAAGAACCTTATCGCGGTCAACCTGAAGAATCTGTCCGTGGCGAACAGTCCCGTCGCAGATTTCGATCTCGACCATTTCGCCGTATCGTGCGCCCGAGACATTCTCGACCAGCATTAGCGGGCCGCTTATACTTGTTACCGTCTGGTATTCTGTCAACATTTAAAAAACTCCTGTTTTTTTGAGTTCTATTTCAAAGAACTAATTTGCTCATCAATCTTATCTCTGATTTTCGCGATTTGTCCGATTTGCTCTTCCGGCACAAAACTCGAACGCGAAATATCTTCCCATACGCCGAGCTTGAAAATATCCGCCGTCTCAACGCCGCCGCTTATTGCCTCCAGCGACTTAGTGTGGAAGTGCAGAATATTTTTCAGCATTTGATATTGTTTTTCCATCGAAGTATAAGTATCGACCTCGTGGAACGCGTTCTGGTGCAGATAATCTTCACGAATACTCTTTGCTGTTTGCAGAGCCATTCTGTCCGCCGGGCTGATAGCTTCCGAACCGACAAGCCTTACGATTTCCGCAAGCTGCGATTCCTGCTCAAGCAGATTCATTGCCTGCTGCGTAAGCTCGACCATTTCCAGACCTTCCTGTTTGTCTTTGAAGCATTTCGGCAGATGTTGTTTGTAAAACGAATAACTCGTAAGCCAGTCGATAGCCGGGAAGTGCCTCTGCTGCGCGAGTTTTGCCATCAGCGACCAGAACACTTTTACAACGTGCAGAGTTGCCTGAACGACCGAATCGCTCAAGTCTCCGCCAGGCGGGCTTACCGCGCCGATAATCGACAATGCGCCCTGCCGTTCCGGCTTGCCCAGACATTCAACCTTGCCCGCTCGCTCATAGAACGATGCGATTCTTGCCGCAAGATAAGCGGGATAGCCCTCTTCCGCCGGCATTTCTTCAAGCCTTGTCGAAATTTCTCGCATCGCTTCTGCCCATCGACTTGTCGAATCCGCCATCAACGCTACCGTATAACCCATATCGCGGAAATATTCTGCGATTGTAATGCCTGTATAAACTGATGCCTCTCTCGCTGCGACGGGCATATCCGAAGTGTTTGCGATGAGAACAGAACGCTTCATCAATGGCTGGCCGCTTCGCGGGTCTTTCAATTCCGGAAACTCGATAAGCACATCCGTCATTTCGTTTCCGCGTTCGCCGCAGCCGACATAAACAACCACATCGGCATCGACCCATTTTGCAAGCTGGTGCTGAACTACCGTTTTGCCCGTGCCGAAAGGACCAGGTACGCAAGCCGTGCCGCCTTTTGCTATCGGGAAGAAAGTGTCAATAACTCTTTGTCCCGTTTGAAGAATCGAGTCTGGAGACAATCTTTGTTTTGACGCTCTGCCCAAACGAACAGGCCACTTCTGCATCATTTTTATTTCGGTTTTTTTCCCGTCCGGAGAAGACACAACGGCGACTTTCTGTTCAACTGTATAATCGGCTTCTTTAAGTTCTTCGATTTTTCCGCTCACCCCGGCTGGTATCATAATTTTATGCAGCAGGATGGGGGATTCCTGAACTTCGCCGATAATGTCGCCGCCGCCGACTTGTGTTCCGTTGCCGATGGTCGGTTTGAAGTGCCATTTTTTCTGCCTGTTCAGGCCGGGCAGATGACTGCCGCGAAGAATATAACTGCCCTGTGCCTTATAAAGTTCATCAAGCGGCCTCTGAATGCCGTCGTAAATGCTCTCAATCAGGCCGGGTCCAAGTTCCACGCTCAACGGCGCTCCGGTATTTTCGACCGGCTCGCCTGGGCCGATGCTCACAGTGTCTTCATAGACCTGAATGCTCGCCGTATCGCCTTTGAGTTCGACGATTTCGCCGATTAAGTTATGCTTGCTTACTCGAACGACATCGTACATTCGCGAGCCGAGCATACCTTTAGCCATAACGACCGGCCCTGCCACCTTGACGATTGTTCCTGTCTTTGTCTCTGCCATAACTTTCCTATACCCTATACCCTAAACCCTATACCCTATTTTAATATATCTATTCCGGTCGCGATTTTCAGAAGCCTCGACAGACTTTGGGTTGCGAAGCCTTCTGATTCGGTTGTAAAAGGCACAACCAAAACGCACGGCACTGTCTTTGTCGCGAAGCGTTCAAAAACCTGTTGTGCCGCCGGCGCGACCGTTTCAGCGACGATAACCATCGCGTATTTTTCATCGACGATTTTTTGCGCAGCGGCAACTATCTGCTCGCCGTTATCTTCAACCGCAAAGCAGTCCACGCCAAGCGCAGAATACGGCATCACAAAATCGCCGCTTCCGAGTATCGCAACTTTTCCCTGCATATTTAAATCGCCAATCTATCAAGTATAATTTCAGGTTCTATCTGCGATTTTTTGCACGCCAGAACCATACGCATCATTTTTATTTCCTGTTCCTTCAGCAGCAGATACGCGATAATCGGCTGCGTCCCCGCCGTTATATATCGAGTCGTTTTCAGAAATCCGTTCAAGTGAGCGTCGCAGGCCGCTTCGAGTTTGATAAAGGAATTTTCCTTTTGCAGCCCGGCCGCGCCAGCCTCGACAACATATTGATAAGGTGTCGCCAAAAAATTCTGAACTATCGTGTCATATCCCGCCTCAAGGCATTGCGCAAGACGTGATGGCTCGATATACCCATCGTCGAAAAACATATTCCGCAGTTGAGAATTGGAGTATTTCATTCTGAACATTGTTTTAATGTTCGTCAGGTCGGTTTGTATTCTGAACAGTTCTTCCAGAAAAACTCCGCCGACGCCCATCGCTTCGTCCAGCAGAAAATCCGCTTCGACTTTATCAATAGCAAAATCTATATCGCGTACATTTTTATTTTTATAATAGCCAAGCACTCCCGCCTCGATTCCCTCCTGAAGATGTTCGGGAAGCCCGCCATAATCCTCATCGCTGAACGCCGCTTCGAACTGCGCGACGGAAACTCCGCCTAAATCGCAGTAGTCATCGCTGAGCGGTTTTTCGAGAACCAATCGTCTTATTGCCAGCCGCATATTCGCGAAATCTATCGGCGACTGAAAAAACTCCACGATTTTTTCATTATCAATCAGCCGCTCAAAAAGCCTTCTAACTTCGCTTCGCCGCCGACCGAGCATCTGCTCTGTTTCCTGGCCATTCGCCCCCGCCGAGACGGCATAATCCGTCCCCGAAAGCATATCGAGCGCGTCTTTTATATTTTTCGCACCCGCCAGTTCCGCAAAGAACGGCTGACCGAGCAGCTTGTCTTCAATCGCTCTTATTTCCGCCGTTGCGTAAATATACCGCCAGTCGTCCTCGCCTATCGCGGGGTACGTTGTAAAATTAAACAGAGGTTGTTCCATAATTTCCGGCATATATTATCGTCGTCCGAATAGCAGTTCTGCTAATTTGCCTTCTAATTCTCCCGCCGCCTGTTTCAGCAGAACATCGAGAGCCGCGTTGACGCTGGTCTTATCCTGCTTAAGAATAAAACCTGCCTTAATATCCGCTCTGTCCGCCGACAGATGAAGTCCGCCGTTTTTGCCTTGTGCCGAGAGCTTCTGATTTATTTTGCCGACAAACGCGTCATTGATGCGGGTTTCGTTTTTGTCGATTACGACTTCTTCGTTTCCACTTCGCACGGCTTTCAGCATAAGCGATTCCATCAGCGACAGATATTCCGCATCGCCGAGTTTTTTTATCGTCTGACCTGCTCTTTCGATTACCGAATTGAGCAAATCCCTTTTCGTCTGTATCAGTTCTTTGCCCGCCGCTAATCTCGCCGTCGCCAGCACGCGGTTTTTTTCTTCGGTCTCTGCCGCCAGGACAAGTTGCTCGGTTTGACGCTGATACTCCGCTAATTGAGCATCGCCG
>MHXU01000112.1 GCA_001824555.1 Planctomycetes bacterium GWC2_45_44 | reverse complement strand
ATTGTTGACCTCAGAGGTTGGTGTGCCATCGTTGCGGACATAGTATTTCTCAGCATGCAGCCAGAAGCGAGCGATTACTTCATCAATAGTAATCTCATGGCAAGGCGTATGTGCGTTCTTTCCCGCTGCGAGCCACTCGGCGATTGTCTGGTGATATTTTTGTTTTGCCTCGGTACTCTCAAACTGTCCGAAGTAAACAGCTCTGCCGCTGATTACGGCGTAGGCTTGTCCAGTTGCTTTGTGATGACGTAATTTGGGCGGTTGTTTCTTACTTTTCGTGAAATTTTCTTTGACGGTCACAGTCGGTTCCTTTCAAAACGAGAGTAGTACTACTCTTTTTATAAAAGGTTACGGCCGCGCCGCCGACATGACGGATATACGTAAGTCTTGTATTCAGCGTAATTTACAAAACTCCCCGAGTAGGATTCGAACCTACGACCTAGCGGTTAACAGCCGCTCGCTCTACCGATTGAGCTATCGGGGAATAGCCATAAAGGAAAGGTATTCTCCATATTTTTGGAGATTTGTCAAGCATAACCATATTGGTTAGATGAAAAAATGCTAAAAACTGGACATAAGTACGGATTTAGGGTATCATACCCCCCCTTGTGGTTTGAAAAGGTCTTCAATATCACTCCTGCTGTTATAAATGTTTTAAAAAATGTTCAAATTGGTATAATTCCTACAAATGGCGATAGACAGGCTTGAATTAGACGGCTTTACGATAATAAGAAAGCTCGGCACAGGCGCTCGGAGCACAATTTTTCTTGCGCTTGATGAGGGCAGCGGCCAGACGGTTGCGCTTAAACGTTCGGTCTATGAAAAGCCCGAAGATGAGCGCATTTTTGAGCAAATCACCACCGAATACGAGGTTTCAAAGGCGGTTGACCACCCTTATTTGCGGAAATGCTATAAACTGATAAAATTGCGTAAAATGCTGAAAGTAAAAGAATTATTGCTTTCGATGGAAATGTTTGAAGGCGAAACGCTCGAAAAAACCCGGACGTTAAGCCTCGGCGATGTGCTGCTGGTGTTTCGTATGGTCGCCACGGGGCTGGGCGCTATGCATCAGTGCGGATATATTCACTGCGATATTAAACCCAATAATATTTTAATAAACAGCAGCGGGTCGATAAAAATTATCGACCTTGGTCAGGGCTGCAAAATCGGGACGATTAAGCCGCGTATTCAGGGTACGCCCGATTATATCGCGCCCGAGCAGGTTAAGAGGCAGCATCTCGACCAGCGGACGGATATTTTCAATTTGGGAGCCACGATGTACTGGGCGGTTACGGGCAAAAATGTTCCGACGATGATTCCGCAGAATAATGATTTATCAGCGATGGCCGGTCAGCGGGATTTCCCCGCTCCGCACGAGGTCCATCGCAAAATTCCGCTCGGCGTATCAAAGCTTATCGTTGACTGTGTAAAAGAAGAGCCGCAGAGAAGGCCGAATTCTATGCCGGAACTTGTTTCTCGGCTCGACCTGCTGATTCACAGCATATTCGCGAAAAAAATAGGCGGTCAATAATGTCAGCGGAATTTATAGATATTCTGCTTGCCGGCATAAAAGCCAATGAAGCTGATAAGTACAGACTGCATAATCTTATACTTTTGCCGGACAAGGGAGATGTTGTCGTCTCTGGCGATATTCACGGGCATCGCCGGAATTTTGAGCGTGTGGTTTCTTACGCGAATCTCGAAAAAAATCCAGACAGACATCTTGTTCTTCAGGAGATTATTCACGGCGGGCCAGAGGACGAGATGGGCGGCTGTCTCTCTTTCGATTTGCTTATCGACGCGGCAAGGCTGAAATTGAAATTCCCAGACCAGGTGCATTTTGTTCTTGCCAATCACGATACGGCGTTTATTACCAACAGCGAAGTGATGAAAAACGGCAAGGAAATGAACGCTGCAATGCGAATCGCCCTGCGAGGTCGATTCGGCAGTAAAACAAAGGAAGTTGAAAGTGCGATAGAAAGATTTTTGTTCTCTCAACCACTGGCGGTTAAATGCGCAAATGGAATATGGATTTCGCATTCGCTCCCATCGGATAGAATGCTCGATAAATTTGATTTTACGATTTTCAATCGGCATCTGAAGGTAATTGATGTTGTCAGGCCTAACTCGGCGTATCTGCTGACCTGGGGCAGGCGGCAGAGCAAAGAGACGCTCATACTGTTTGCCGAAAAGCTCGGCGTTGACTTTTTTGTGCTTGGCCATCAGGTTCAGGAAAGCGGATGGATGAGCGATAATGAAAAACTGGTTATTATTGACTCGCAGCATAATCACGGATATTTGCTGCGGATAAATTTGGCCGAAAAATATGATATTAAAACACTGACAGACAGCCTTGTGCCTATTGCGAGTATCAGTTGATATGACATTTTTATATACCGTAGCGATTATATGCGTCCTTATACAAATCCTGCTTTTGGTTCAGGTCAGGAGAAACTGTAAATATTTTCTGAACAAGGCGGAAAGAGACCGTACTGCGTATCGTCCGAAAGTTGCGCTCATTGTGCCGTGCAAGGGAATTGACACCGCGTTTGAAAAAAATATCGGCTCGTTTTATGAAATTGATTATGACGATTATGAGCTGATATTTGTCGTCGAAACCGCAGAAGACGCGGCTTATAATCGGCTGGCCGAAATAAAGGGGAAATTTGCCGGCCGGACAAAGGCGTTTGATGTACGGATTCTTGTGGCCGGTGTCGCGGCGCAGAGCAGCCAGAAATTGCACAATTTGCTTTATGCTTTTGCGAATATCAGCGATGGCGTTGAGGTTCTGGCTTTTGCCGATTCGGATGCGTGCGTGAAAAACAACTGGCTTAGTCATATTCTTTATCCTCTGCGGAAAGATAAATACGGCGTGTCGAGCGGCTATCGCTGGTATGTGCCTGTTAAAAATAATCTCGCGACGCTTGCGCTTGTGTCGATGAACGCCAAGATTGCGCAGCTTTTGGGGCCGACGATATTTAATAAAGCCTGGGGCGGAGCGATGGCAGTGAGGGTCGATGTTTTTAAAAAACTCGGTATTGACAAAATCTGGCGAACGGCCGCCAGCGATGATTTGACAATCAGCAGAGCGGTTAAAAAAGCGGGTATGATAGTGGCGTTTGTGCCGGCCTGCCTGTCGGCATCTTATGAGCAGACGAACTGGAAGGGATTGTTTGAGTTTGCCAGACGGCAGTTTGTTATTACACGCATCACAATGCCCGGCACATGGGCGTTCGGGCTGTTCAGTAATGTGTACTCGGTTTTGGGGTTGTGGGGATTTGCCACGATTGCGGCAGCGGTATATTTTAAAGGCACAGGAAGATGGGAACTGTTCGCTGCAGCAGCGGTGATTTTTTTCATCGGGCAATTATCGAGAGCGATTATGCGCCAAAGGGCGATTTTTAAACTTCTGCCTGACGATGCGGAAAAAATGAAAATTGCCGCGTTCGCTGATATTGTCGGCGGGCCGGTTTGGTCAATTGTTCTGCTGGCCTGTATAATAAGCTCGGCATTCACACGGACAATTCAATGGCGCGGCGTGAAATATAAACTCATAAGCCCGACGGAAACGGTAAGAGTTTAGATTCTTTCCGGTGCAATCATATCTTCATAAGTCTGGCGTTTGCGGATGACTTTAAAACTGTCGCCATCAACCAAAACTTCGGGCAGCATCGGTCTCGCGTTATAATTGCTCGACATTGTATAGCCGTAGGCGCCTGCTGTAAAAATACTGATTAAATCGCCACGCTTCACAGGCGGAATGGCACGGTCTTTGGCGAAGAAATCCGCACCCTCGCAAATCGGCCCGACGATGTCAACAAATTCAAGCCCCTTAATATCGAGCTGGTCGGCGCGTTTTAAATGTTCAAATTGCGGCAGGACTTTTGCAGGCCAGATAAAATGAAATGCCTCATAGAGGCACGGACGAATCAGGTCGTTCATACCCGCATCGACAATAACGAATTTCTTGTTTCCGCCCTGTTTGAGATATAAAACTTTTGTCAGGAGAATGCCCGCGTTTGCGATAATGCTTTTGCCAGGTTCGAGAATGAGTTTTAATTTTTTATCTTTCAGCAGCGGAATAATGCCCTTTGCATAATCTGCCGCGCTGGGTGCGTAATCACTTTGATAATCTGCTCCGAAACCGCCGCCCAGGTCGATTGCTTCGATTTTAAAGCCTTTGCCGCGGAGTGCGTCTATCAGCGGCAGGACTTTTTTTATGGCATCGCAATATGGGTCAATGGTTTTTCCGCCGCTGCCGAGGTGGACGTGAATGGCGCATAAATCGACAATGCCGTTTTTGCCGTATTGCTCAAAGATTTTCTGTGCCCGTTCGATATCAACGCCGAATTTCGTTTCCTTTTTTCCGGTTGTTATATAAGTATGAGTTTTATAGTCAACGTCGGGATTGACGCGAAGGGCGGCCTTTGTTTTTATACCGGCCTGTTTGGCAAGAGCGATGACATTTTCAAGTTCAGCCTCGGATTCGATATTGAAATAGCCGACACCGGCCTCCAGGGCTGCGATAATTTCTTCATCGGTTTTGCCAACGCCCGCATAGACGATTTTTTTTACATCGCCCTCTGCCTGTTGAGCGCGGAACAGCTCGCCGCCGCTTACGATGTCAAAGCCGCTGCCTGCATCGGCGAGGATTTTCAAGATGTTTACGTTGCCGCAGGCCTTGATTGAATAGCATATTGTAGTGTCAATCGCAGAATAGGCTTTTTTGATTTTATTGAAGTGGTCGAGTATCGTCGCCTTGCTGTAAATATAGACAGGCGTTCCGACAGAGTCAGCGATTTTTTCGACATCGACGTTCTCGGCGAATAATTTACCGTTTTTATAATTAAAAGAATCCATTTTTTATCCGTTCTGATTATTTATTTCTTTTTTGATGATTTGAGCAACCAGTTGAGCCAGTTGTCCATTCCTTCGAGAGTTTTAGCAGAAATTTCAAAAATTTTCAAATTTTTATTTAGTTTCATCGCGTCCTTTTTTACCCTTGCGATGTCAAAGTCGAGATATTTGGTCAGGTCGATTTTGTTGAGCAGCAAAATATCGGCCTTGGCGAAAGACTGGGGGTATTTGGCGCATTTGTCGTCGCCCTCGGCGGTTGAAAGGACAAAGACTCTTTTTTCTTCGCCCAGGTCGAAATCCGCCGGGCAGACGAGATTGCCTACGTTTTCTATGACTATAATGTCGAGTTTTTCGAGGTCGAGTTTGCTCAAAGCGTTCGTAATCTGCTCTGCGTTGAGGTGGCAGGCGCCCTGTGTTTCAATCTGATATGCCTGTGCGCCGGTTTTGCGGATTCGCTCGGCATCAATCTCGGTTTGCAGGTCGCCTTCGATTACGCCGATGCGAATTTTGTTTTTGAGCAGCTTGATGGTCTCGGTCAGTATCGTTGTTTTGCCGCTGCCGGGCGAGGAAATCATATTGATACAGAAAAGTCCTTGTTTTTTGAAAAATTTTCTATTAGCGACGGCAAAATCTTCGTTCTTCGCCAAAATTTTTTTGTTCACTTTAATTTTCATTTTTTTAATTCCAAATTATCAGAGCCGCGACAGTAATGGAGCGGTCATTAAATTTTATTTTTTCAGTCGTCTTCTTCAAATTCAATTTCTTCCAGCAACAGTGGAGCATCGGCGCCGATGGCTATGTCACCGCTGTCGCAGTCGGGACACGTTGGACTGTAAAAATCGAAGTCGAATTCAAGTTTGCATTTTCGACACTGGCTTTTTAACGGAATATGTTTTATCTCGAGAATAGCGCCCTCGCAAATAGTATCTTCCGCGACCGCTGCAAAAGCGAATTGCATAGCTTCGTCATTAATGGCATTTATTTGGCCGCAGCTTATTACGACGCGAACAATTTTTTTGTCACTATGCTCCGTGGAAGCGGCGATGATTGATTGGAGCAGGTTTTCGGCAACGGCAGCTTCGTGCATCAGCAAATCCTCGGCAATTCCCTGCCATAAGGCATTTGAACTATACGCCTGCCATTGACAGCAGTAATGAGTTCGACTAACGGCTGGCCTTTATCTGCGATTTGACCGATGAACGCGGCATCTTTGCCGTTCGGCGATGTTTGGCAAAGTTTAAGACACTGTTCCGCTTTATCCGCTGAAACTATCGCGATGAATTTTCCTTCGTTTGCGATTTCCAAAATATCGAAGCCGAGCATTTCCGCAGCGGCTTTGACAGTAGAATTGGCGGGTATTTTTTCTTCGTAAATTTCGATTGAGCAGTTTATTTTGTCTGCGATTTCGTTAAGTGTTGCAGCCAGCCCGCCGCGGGTCGGGTCGCGCATAAATTTTATATCGGAGCCGAAAGTCTCAATTAGCGATATGCAGAGTTCGCCCACCGATGCACAGTCGCTTTTGAGCGATGATTCAAATTTTATGCCCTCTCTTTGCGACATAATCGTCATACCGTGGTCGCCGATTGTGCCGGAAATGATAATAGCATCGCCGGTTTTTATTTCGTCAAAGCCGAGTTTTGCCCCCGGCAGTTTTGTGCCTATGCCGGATGTGTTTATAAAAATTTTATCGACGCTGCCCGATTCGACGACTTTTGTGTCGCCGCAGACGATTGAAACATTTTGCTGTTTTGCGGTTTGCGCTGCGCTGTTTAAAATTTTTCGCAGGATTTCTATTTCAAGTCCTTCTTCTATTATCATCGCCAGACTTATTGCGACTGGCTTTGAGCCGCTGACCGCCAGGTCGTTTAAAGTGCCGCAAACGGCCAATTTGCCGATGTCTCCGCCGTTAAAGAACAGCGGCTTGACGACATAGCTGTCGGTGGTAAAGCAGATATTCGGGCTGTCTAATTTTATTTCAGCGGAATCGGTAAGGCCCGAAAGGGTTTTGTTATCGAAAGCCGGCAGGATAATTTCATTTATAAATTCGTTGGTAAGTCTTCCACCGCCGCCGTGCGCGAGCAGGATTTTTTTGCCGACCGTCATTGTTTTCGCCTTTTTCTGCGTGCGTATTTATGCCAGGCTGCGCAGGCTCCTTCGCTGCTTACCATACACGGCCCGACCGGCGAATCCGGCGTGCAGCTCTGCCCGAATAGCCCGCAATCACAGGGGTCAATCAGGCCGCAAAGAACTTCGCCGCATCTACAGCCCGTGAGGTCTTCTTCGGGAATAAACTCAATGCCGAGCTGTTTTTCGGCATCGAGAAAGCTGAATTTCTCTTTGAGCTTAAGTGTGCTTTTGCTGATTTTCCCTAATCCTCGCCAGTAGCCGTCAACGATGTCAAAACTTTCATTTATTATTTTTTGCGCGGTTTCGTTTCCCTGCGGCGTAACGGCCGCCTGATAAACAGAGCCCGTCTGCGGTTTGCCGTCAGCCAACTGCCGGCATATATCCGCGATTGCGACGATAATCTGCATCGGCTCAAAACCCGCGACAACGCAGGGTTTTTTGAATTTTTCGACTATCGGCAAATAAGCGTTTTCACCGATTATAACGCTGACGTGGCCGGGACACAGAAATGCGTCGATGCGATGATTCTTTTCGCCAAGCAAAGCTTCCATCGCGGGAATTACCAATTTATGATTGCTGAAAATGAAAAGATTTTTAATGCCTTTTTCCAGAGCTTCATTTGCGATGACCGCTGTTGCGCCAGCGGTGGTTTCAAATCCGACGGCGACGAACAGGATTTTTTTGTCGGGATGATTTTTCGCCAGATTCAAAGCGTCCTGTGCGCTAAGTATGATTTTGATGTTACCTCTGTCGGCCTTTTGTTCAAGCGAGCCGTCTCTGCCCGGCACTCGAATCATATCGCCATAAGTTGCGATTATACTATCGTCTCTGTCGGCAAATTTTAGAACAGCGTCAATGTATCCCTGGTCGGTGATGCAGACGGGACAACCAGGGCCACTCAAGAGTTTGAGGCAATCCGGCAGCGCATCGCGAAGGCCTGCGCGAAAAATACTAACCGTGTGCGTGCCGCAAACTTCCATTATATTTATTGTTCTGCCAAGAACCTGCGAGGCTCTTGCGATTTCCTTATACGCTCTGTTTATTCTTTCCAGCATCTTTGGTAACAACCTATCCAGAAACTTTATTGTTAGTCTTGTTGAAATTGTCGAGGTCTTCCAGCAGCTTCCATGTTTTTTTCGCTTCGTCCTCGTCGAGAACCGTTATTGCGAATCCCGCGTGTATGAGTATGTAGTCGCCGAGTTTGACATCTGGGACAAGCGAAACATTGGCTTGTATGCGATTGCCGATGCAGTCGGCGATTGCCTCGCTGCCGGCCAGTTCGATTATTTTTGCGGGTACTGCTAAACACATAAATCAGTTATCCGTTATCGGTTATCGGTTTTGAATCTTATTTTTACGCTGTTTGAGTGTGCATCGAGACCTTCGGCCTCGGCAAGCCGAATAATATCGTCTTTGTTCTTTTTCAGCGTTTGCCTGTTATACTCAATTATACTTGATGATTTAATAAAATCGTTGCTCGTCAACGCGCTGGCGAATCTTGCGCATCCACCTGTCGGCAGGGTATGGCTCGGCCCTGCGAAATAATCGCCCGTCGCCACAGGAGTATAATCGCCGATAAAAATCGCACCGGCATTTTTAATTTTATCTGCAATTTTCCGGCTGTCTTTGCCGCAGTGAATTTCAAGATGCTCGGTCGCAAATTCATTTGCCATTCGAACCGCTTCATCCATATTTTTGAAACATACTATAATACTGTAATCCAGCAGGCATCGGCGTGTGTCGTCAGCTCTTGTTAAATTGCCCAATTGTTTTTCCAGCTCTGCCAGAACTTTTTTTGTCAGGCTGTTTGAATTGGTGAACAAAACCGCGCTTCCCGGTGCGTGTTCGGCTTGACTAAGCATATCAGCGGCGATATAAGCAGGATTTGCGTTTTTATCAGCTATTATCAAAACTTCGCTCGGCCCTGCGATAGAATCAATGCCAACTTTACCGAAGACTTCCTTTTTAGCCGCCTGAACCCAGCGATTGCCCGGACCGACGATTTTATATACGTTCTTTATTGATGGAGTACCATAAGTCAGAGCCGCAACCGCCTGAATACCGCCGATGCGATAGACTTCGGTAATTCCAAGTTCATAGCACGTTGCCAGAATTGTCGGGTGAATGCTGCTTTTGTGTCTTGGAGGCGAGATAACAATAATATTCTCTTTTTTAACACCTGCAACTATGGCCGGCACTGCCGTCATAATCACAGTTGAAGGCAGCGGGGCAGAAGCGCCTGGAACGCAAATTCCAACCCTCTCTATTGGGTTGTATTTTATCCCAACATCTTCTTTCAGATACTTTTTCCTGCCAATAAATATTTTCTGCTGATATTTCCTGACGTTCGCTATCGCTTTGCGAATCGAGGCTAATAGTTTTTTGTCGATATTTTCATGGGATTCTTTTAATTTCTGTTCAGAAATTAAAAAATCATCAGAACTCAATTTTACGCCGTCAAATTGTTCTGTGTATTTGGCGACAGCAACGTCTAAATTTTGTCGAACATCAGTAATTATTTCTCTAAGTAGAATAAGCTCATTATCATTTAATAAAGGAGCGTTTACGATTTTTGTGCGAAACTCCCCCAGCCTTTCATAAAAATTTTTGCCGGCATGTGATATGATTATATCTTGCAAATTTTTCATAACTTAACTACTGACTATTGGCTACTGACTATTGACTATTAATTCTTATTTCGCGAAATTCCCAAAACTGTACGACACTGACGCTCGCTGGAGCATAAGATAATTTTTACCTTTATAGCCTGTTGCGATTGTCGAGATTTTGAAACGCAGCGGTTCTGCCGATTTCTTTTGCTGTGCCGCGATAAGCTCGAGGATTTCACAGTTCAGCAGAGGCAGCGACAGCGGGTCGATGTTCCTGCCCATCGCGTCAAAATCAAAATAAAAGCCATTGCTGGTTTTTCGCAAAAAACCAGTCCGGTCAACAATCACTCCGTCGGATTCTGTTGAGAGCGGCCTTTTTAGGTCGGCCAAATTTATCGTTCGTTTGGGGGT
>MHXU01000111.1 GCA_001824555.1 Planctomycetes bacterium GWC2_45_44 | reverse complement strand
AGTACGGCCATGCGGGTATGAGCGGTCAGGGCGTTCACGATTTTTCGAGAATGAACGTCGATGATATTTTCGGCGCGCTGCATATCGAAGACATCTTCGGTGATTTTTTTGGTCTCAATCGCGGCGGAAGAGGCGGCGGCAGGTCTCGCGGCGGCGCACAAAAAGGCTACGACCTCGAAACGGTTGTGGAACTTACTCTTAACGATGTCGCAAACGGAGTTGAAAAGAGTATCGAATTCAGCAGGCAGGATTTGTGCGAAGACTGCAAAGGCAGCGGCTGCGCGCAAGGCAGCAAGCCTGTCAAGTGTTCCACCTGCGGCGGGTCGGGTCAGGTTGCCCAGCAGGGTCTTGGCGGATTTTTTCAGATGGTTTCCGGATGCCCGGCGTGTAAAGGCAGCGGGACGGTAATCAAAGACCCGTGCAAAAAATGCAGAGGGACCGGCAGAGTAGGCAAAAAGCGTTTGGTCTCGGTGAAAATTCCAGCGGGCGTTCACGAAGGCCAGTCCATCAGAGTAAGCGGCGAAGGTGAGCCGGGCTTTGGCGGCGGGCCTCGCGGCGATTTATACTGCTATGTCAGATTAAAAGAGCATCCGTTTCTTGAGAGACAGGATACCAATATCGTGGCGACTGTGCCTGTGAGCTTTACGCAGGCTGCGCTTGGCGGAATTATCGAAGTGCCGAGCTTAGACAGCACGAAGGAATTGAAGATTCCGGCAGGCACGCAAAACGGCGATGTGTTCAGAATAAAAGGCCAGGGTCTGCCGGATATAAGAACAGGCAGACGCGGCGACGAATTAGTGCAGATAATTGTTGAGATTCCAAGAAAACTTAACAGCAGACAGGAAGAACTGCTCCGGGAATTCGCAAAGAGCGAGGATATAAATGTTCTTCCGAAGTCGCGCGGGTTTTTTGAAAAACTCAAACAGTATTTTAAATAGTTATCAGGAAACAGTTATCAGTTATCAGTTATCAGCAAAAAGCCGCTGAATAGTCGGGAAGTTTATGGGTATTGAAAGCGAAAAGGACTTGTCAGAATCCAAAAAGGATAAACATCATCATAAGCTAAGCGAGCAGATTGAAAAGCTTACCGCTGAAAAGGATGAAGTCTTTGCCAAGCTCCAGCGCGTCAGCGCCGACTATATGAATTATCAAAAACGCTCGGCCAGACAAATTTCCGAATCGGTCGCTTATGAAAAGGAATGGGTAATAAAATCTCTGCTGCCTGTGCTTGATAATTTTGAGCATAGCTTGTGCGGAGCGGAAAAAATAGAAGACGCAGAGAGCCTTCGCAAGGCTGTAAAAATGATTTATGACCAGTTTCTGGCGGTTTTAAAGAATCACGGAATCGAGCAAATATCCTCTGTCGGCGGCAAATTCGACCCTGTATGTCACGAAGCGATGATGAACAGGAGTGAGCCGGATAAAGAAGATTGCGTGATATTAGATGAATTTCAGAAGGGTTATCGGCTCGGCGAAAAAGTTTTGAGGCCTGCCCGAGTGATAGTGAATAAACTGCCTGTGCCAGCGTCAGAACCCGCGCTGGAGCAGAATCCGCCGGATGAGCAAAACGATACGGATGGTCAGCCGAAGGCTGATGAGCCGGAGAATGGGGATTAGTTATGCCGACTTATGATTATCTGTGTCAGAAGTGCGAACATAAATTTGAAAAATTTCAGTCGATGACGGCTTCGACTTTGCGTAAATGTCCAAAGTGCGGCAAATCGTCGTTAGTTCGTCTTATCGGCAGCGGAGCGGCTGTAATTTTTAAGGGCAGCGGCTTTTACGAGACGGACTACCGCAGCGAATCCTACAAGAACGCCGCTAAAAAAGACGCACCCGCAACCACCCCCACAACAGAATCAACGCCGGCATCTACGCCTGCGTCCACCCCCACACCCACACCGGCAAGCAGCGAAAAATCTACAAAGAGCGAGACAAAAACTGAAGCCAAATCAGAAACGCCAAAGGCGCAAAAGCCGAGTTCCAAGAAGAATTGATTTTATAGGCACACTGATGAAATTTAAAGATGACCGCTCCATTACTGTCGCAGCTCTGTACCCCTCGAGTAAATTTGAGGGCTATATCCTATTTATTTTCCGACGACGATGATGGTGATGACGGCGGTTCTGTCGCCAATGGTCGGCATGTTCGCGTCCGGCGATTTTTCCGCGGAAGCTAAAGCAGGTTTTTGCGTGTAAAGCCGCTCATAATCAATGCCATTTATCGCGTAAATTTTTTCGATGTTTTCAGCGGCGGCTCTGTTGGCAGCCGCAATGTCGCCGGCCAATTTGATTCTAACAGGATAAGCCTCCGCTTTGCAGATTTCCAAAGCCTGCGGCGCGCTGATGTCGTTAATCGTGATATATTTTCCGGCCTGTTCTTCGCCGATGTCGAGTTTTGCGTCGCTGCATTGCGGCCAGAGAAAGCTCAATTCGGCCAGCAGATTCGCGGCTGATTCGTTGCTGCAATTTATGACGTATTTTACCGAGCCGGGCTGCCTGTCGATTGCGGTCGTCTGATTGAAAATACCAGTGGTTGTCAGGGCTTTGGCGACGAGCCAGTCAACTTCAATGGGGTTTCGGGTCTCAAGGGTCAGCACGGCCACTAAAGGCACGTCATTGCCTCTGACTGGCGTAATCGGTATGTTCTGCCGTACTGTCTGCGGTGCGGATTCATCTTCATCTGGGAACGGTTTTTCGTACAGCGTCTCTTTAAGGGATTTCTTTCGCATCGTATCGGCAAAGAATTTGTCCCTGCTTGATTTTGGGACGAAGATGTCAAGTATGACGAACGAAAGAATCGCTGTCAGAGCGAGCATAGCCGCGGCTGTCATAAGTCGCCTAAAAATCAGATGCCTCCTGCCGGCGGAATGGGAATAAGCGTTCGTATCAGCCAGGAGTATCTGCCTTTCAAGCTGTTCGTTTATATTGTCGCACAGGCCGTTTGGGCAGGGGGTCTGACTGACGGAATTCATAAGGTCTTTATATCTCTTGAGCGAATCGTAGAGGTCGAAAATCTTTTTGTCGTGGTCGATGAGTCTTTTTACTTCGTTGCTCTTTCGCTCATCGAGTTCGCCGTCGATATAGCCGTTCAATAATTCTTCTAATTGTTCCATATCTTTCATTGTACTGCCGCCTCGAGAATTTCCCGCAGGTTTTTCCTGCCTCTGGCAATTCTGCTTTTTACCGTTCCCGGTTCAATGTCAAGTGTCTCGGCGATTTGAGCGTAATTCATCTGCTCAATATCGCGTAGAACCACTACCGCTCTCTGGTCAGCGTCAAGTTTTTCAAGAGCTTTCAAAACTATATTATGCATTTCGCCTGCTGCCGCGACATCCGGCGGATTGGGCGAATTTTTATCAATCAAAAAATCCTTCAACTGCTGTTTCAACTGCTCGTCAGGTTCGTTCTCGAGCGGCTGAAAATTTACTTTCGTATTTCTTTTGCAGAAGTTCAGCGTCAGGTTGACGGCGATTCTGAACATCCAGGTATAAAAACTGCTATGAGCCTTGAAGCCTCGAAGGCCCTGCATAACCCTTACAAAAGTATCCTGCGTAAGCTCGGCGGCATCGTCGGCGTTGCCGCACATTTTCAATATCGTGTTGTAAATCCGCTGCTGATATTTCAGAATCAGCCGTTCGATTGCCTCGGCGTTGCCGGCCATCGCGTGCGACAGCAGGGCGGCCTCGTCAATCGAGATATTGTCGCCGGCGTTTTTTAATTGTTCCTGTATAAATTTGACCATTTGAGCCTGAAAAAGTTCCGTTCTCTTTATAAAAATTAGTAGAAAAATTTTAACTACTTTACTGTAAATGACTTACAAAAGCAAGTAATTTGCCAGCAGGTGAGATAACAGCAGAGGCTTTCATCCAGGGGAAAATGGGAGCCTGCCCCCCCCAGTCAGGAAACTTTGCGGCTTATCGCTCTGCAATTTAATTAAGATTTTTTGCCTCCAGTCGGTATTTGTGCTGCCTTTCATAATCAGCAATCTGGTTCTCGTATTCTCTACAGGTAATTGAGAAAAAATCCAGGAATTTTTCCCTGTCACGGCTGAAAAGCAATTTCCCCTTTAATGTCTCGAAACGGTAGACAGGTTCGGTATTATTTAAAATTCCTATATCAGGTTCGCAATCACCGGCCACAGAACTGACAATGCCGTAAATTCGCTGGTAAAGCTCAAGGCTGGCTTTTTCATTGACATAAATCGCTATATCGATATCGCTTCCTTCTTTGACGATGCCGTTTTGAGCTGAACCGTGAAGAATGGCAAATACTACTTCCGGGCATTCTCTATTTATTGATTCCGATAATTTTGCAATCTTGAATTTCATTCTATTTTGTCAATCTCATCTCGAAACATTCTGAATTTATCAAGCTGATTTTTTGCAATGTTGAAAACTATCTCGGGGTCAATTTCTTCGTACTGATGAACAATAAAGTTGCGAAATTTAATCATATTGCCGTAAGACAGAGCGGATTTAATTACGCCAAGCTTCTCTAATTTTTCAAGGGCTTCTGCGGATGTGGCTGTCGGTCCTGCATCTTCAATCGCAATTATACGTTCGGCGATATCAATCACAATTTCAACCATAACCTGCAAAGAACGTTCAGCCATACATCGAAGAGCCCAGTCATTTTTAAAAGTCGAAAAATTTATATCCTTGAGATGTTTTTGTAGTTCAAGCAAATGCTTGTCGAGAAGAGTAAATTTTCTTTGGATAACTCCATTGTATTTCATAGAGACCTCTGAACAGCCTTACTTTAAAATATTCGTTTGTATTTTAATCCTGAGAAATCTTTACGCCGATTCCTTTCTTGTTTTTTGATTTGCGGCGAAAAAGTCTTCTTTGCCCTCGACGATATCCCTGTTTATTACATATCTGCCCGGCTTTGGTTCTTCAGGCAGGCGATACATCAAGTCTATCATCAGTTCCTCGGTAATCGAGCGCAAAGCTCTTGCGCCTGTATCTCTGGTAAGAGCCTTTTTGGCAAGAGCCGTCAGCGCGTCAGGAGTGAAATCAAGCTCGGCGTTTTCCATTTTGAAGAAGGCCTTGTACTGTTTGACAAGCGCGTTCTTTGGTTTTGTGAGAATGTCGATAAGCGCAGATTCATCGAGAGCTTCAAGCGTAGTAATAACCGGCAGTCTGCCGACCATTTCTGGAATCATACCGTATTCGATAATATCTTCCGGAATAATCTGTTCGAGTATTCCCGAATAATCGGCTTTTGTACCCTCGGCTTTTTGTTTTTCCGAGCCGAATCCGATCATTTTTTTGCCGAGGCGTTTTTTGATAATGTTTTCAAGGCCGACAAATGTTCCGCCGCAGATAAATAAAATATGCGTTGTGTCTAATTGGATGCAAGCCTGTTCGGGGTGTTTTCTTCCGCCCTGCGGGGGAATGTTTGCGGTGGTGCCTTCGAGCATTTTCAAAAGGGCCTGCTGAACACCTTCGCCGGAGACATCGCGTGTAATCGAGACGTTCTGGCTGGTCTTGCCGATTTTGTCAATTTCGTCGATATAAACGATTCCGCGCTGGGCAGCCTCGATATCGTAATCGGCGTTCTGGAGCAGCCGGAGCAAAAAGTTTTCGACATCCTCGCCGACATAACCGGCTTCTGTAACTGTCGTGGCATCGCAAATCGCGAACGGGACGTTGAGTTCTCTTGCGAGCGTTTTGGCCAGCAGGGTTTTTCCGCTGCCTGTCGGGCCGATTAAAATCACGTTTGATTTGTCAATCTCGACTTCGTTCTGGTCGCTGTCGGTGTGTACTAATCTTTTGTAGTGATTGTGGACGGCGACGGAAAGGATTTTTTTCGCTTTTTCCTGACCGATTACATACAGGTCGAGAAATTCCTTGATTTGCCGGGGTCTTGGGACTTCGTCAAGAATGATGCCGGAGTGCCGGCCGCGTTTTTTTTCCTGGCGGACGATGTTGTAGCAAAGCTCAACGCATTCCGGGCAGATGTAAACTCCGCCTGGGCCTTCGACAAAGGCATCGACCTGTTTTTTTGCTCTGCCGCAGAAGCTGCAGGCCTCTTTATTTCTATAACCATTGGGGCTTTTAGCCATTTGAACTCCAAAAAGAACTATTCGTCCCATTTTATCAGGTTGACGGGATTGATTCAAGTATTTAAGGCGCGGCGAAAGCTGTTTCTATGTTTTTTTTGTCAGAATTTCAGTGAGTTGCGATTTGACGGCAAAATGCCGGTGTTTTTGGTCAATTCTGCTATATCAGTTCAAACCCCATCCTAAATGCGCTCTCGTTGATGTAATATAAGCCTCTTTTGGTTTTGTAGAAAGCTCGTTTCATACCATCGACAACCGCCTGGGGCTGTAATATGCCGGTTTTTTTGAGCATTGCACCGAGCATAATAATGTTGGCGACTTTTATGTTGCCCATTCTGATAGCCAGATTCGTCGCGTCAACGCCGACGATATCAAGGCCGGATTTTTTAGTCAGGCTGGTTTCGATGATAGACGAATTTATTATTACCACCGAGCCGGGCAGAATTGTATCTATATATTTTATATACGATGGCGCGTTCATAATCATCGCCAGATTCGGGCGAGTGATTATGGGCGAATCGATTTCCTCATCGGATATTGAAATGAGAGCTTTTGCAGTTCCGCCGCGAACTTCGGCGCCGTAGCTGGCCATCGCGCAGACGTTTTTGCCCGCATCGATGCAGGCATACGCAAGGACGTTGCCAGCAAGAATCACTCCCTGCCCGCCAAACCCTGCTATTAAAATGTTTGTTTCTTTGTCAGACATTTTTTTAATCAGTATCTTTATAAACGCCGGGCGGGAAATAGCTAATCATCTGTTCTTCGATAAACTGCAGCGATTCGGTCGGCGAAACTTTCCAGCCGACCGGGCACATCGAAAGTATCTCGACCATAGAAAAACCCACGCCATTCATCTGATTCTGAAAAACTTTTTTTATCGCGGCTTTTGTTTTATTGATATTCCTAACCGAATGAACGGTCGTCCGCTCAAGATATTTTGTTTCTTCCAGCGTCGTCAGCAGTTCACAGACCCTTATTGGTTTGCCCATTCCTTTGGCGGTTCTGCCGGACGGGCTGGTTGTGGTCTTTTGGCCGATTAGAGTAGTCGGTGCCATTTGGCCGCCTGTCATACCGTAAATCGCGTTATTGACGAAAATGACTGATAAATTTTCGCCGCGATTTGCGGCGTGAATAATTTCCGCAGTTCCGATAGCTGCCAAGTCGCCATCGCCCTGATAGACAAGAATGAATTTATCAGGGTGAACTCTTTTCAACGCAGTAGCTACGGCAGGCGCTCTGCCGTGTGCGCATTCAACGACATCGCAGAGCATATAATCGTACAGCACAACCGCGCAGCCGACAGGGGCGGTGAGAATCATTTTTTCTCTGATGCCCAGTTCGTCGATTATCTCGCCGATAAGCCGCAGAACGATTCCATGTCCGCAGCCGGGGCAGTATTTCGTTGACTCGGTCGTAATTGATTTTGGCTGTGTTTTTATTATGTTCATTTTTTCAGCGTTTCACTGATTTTATCATAAATAGATTCGGGCGTGGGATTCCACCCGCCGCCCATACCATAAAACAGAATGTCTTTTTTCAGCACAATATCCATCAGGGCAAGCTGCACATCTTCGAGCATCTGCCCCATACTCATTTCAATAACGAGAAATTTAACATTTTTATTTTTCTTCGCGATTTCCACAAGTTCCACATCCGGCCACGGCCAAATAGTTCTCGGCCTGAAAAGCCCGACCTTTTTGCCGTTGCCATTGTGTTTTTTGATGGCGGATTTTGCGATTCTGCTTGTTGCGCCATAAGCGATGATAATCAAATCCGCACCATCGCAGTTATAATTTTCAAACCATCGCAATTCGGATTGAATTTTTTTATATTTCTGCTCAAGTTTTCTGTTAAGCTGCTCCAAACCGTCAGCAGGGGTCATATAAAGCGTTCTGACGACATTTGGCTTTCTGCCCGCGCAGCCGGTCAGCGCCCAGGTTTTTGGCGGGAGTTTTTCAAACATCGGCTTATACGGGTGCATTTCAAAAGGTTCAACGAGTTGGCCGATAATTCCGTCGCTCTGAATAAACACAGGCATTCGATAATAGTCGGCCAAATCGAAAGCGTTCATTGTCATATCATAACATTCCTGCACCGAATTTGGCGCAAGAGCGATGCACCGATAATCGCCGTGCCCGCCGCCCCGCGTTGTCTGGAAATAATCAGCCTGTGATGCCTCGATGTTGCCAAGCCCCGGCCCGCCGCGAACGACATTGATGATAACGCAGGGCAGTTCCGCTCCTGCGATATAGCTGATTCCTTCCTGTTTGAGACTTATGCCGGGCGAAGACGATGATGTCATAACCCTTGCCCCGGCAGCGGCAGCTCCGAAGACCATATTGATTGCCGCTACTTCACTTTCAGCCTGAAGGAATACCCTGTTTTCGGTTTCCATTCTGCGGGAAAGATATTCGGGCGTTTCGGTTTGCGGAGTTATCGGATATGCGAAGTAGCACTGGCAGCCCGCTTTAATCGCGGCCTCTCCGACTGCTTCGTTGCCTTTGAGCAGTACTCTTTTGGAATCCGAACC
This sequence comes from Planctomycetes bacterium GWC2_45_44, assembly GCA_001824555.1. Classification (GTDB taxonomy): domain Bacteria; phylum Planctomycetota; class Phycisphaerae; order Sedimentisphaerales; family UBA12454; genus GWC2-45-44. Next base: position 11,415 of record MHXU01000111.1, on the reverse strand, counting down.
GATGTTATTTTCAGCCATTTATCAGCCTATTTTTCTATTATATCAATGCAGCAGTCCGGGCAGATGATGTAGCAGGCGCCGCAGCCGTTGCATTTTTCAAATTCGATTTCGATATAGTCGAAACCTTTTTTATTGCCTTTGCCGCTTTTGTGAATCGCGCCGACCGGGCAGATTGCGATGCACAAATCACAGCCTTTGCATTTTTCAAAATTTATTTGAGCTTTCTTTGCCATATATTTAGAGAATAGACTACCACAAGATTGTTTAGTTTGCAATAAAACTTAAGTGATTGCAGATAAAGATGTTGGGGGTGAATGGGTACAGTAAGCATTATGTGTACATTTGCCCTGCTTCGCTTTTTTTGCTAAAGCTGCAAAAAGCTACGAAAGGCATTCTGCATAGCTCGCCCCTGGCGAGCGACGCAGAATGGAGACGATGGGAATCGAACCCACATTCCTGCGATGCGACCGCAGTGTGCTCCCGTTACACCACGTCCCCGGGATTGGACACAAAATCAAAGATAAAAGATTAAAAATCAAAAATAAGGATTCACCTTTGGCGGAATTATTTACCGCTTAAAATTTCCAATTTTCATAACAAACAATTTTTTCCAGCGATTCTCGCGGCTTATGCGTTTCCTTATCAGCGGGATAGCCGAGCGGCATAAGCTCAACCACTCTGACATTTTCAGGAATGCCGAGAATTGCCCGCACCTTTTCAGGATAAAACGAACCAATCCAGCAGGTCGCCAGTCCTTCAGCCACAGCCGCCAGTGCGATATGCTCCATTGCGATAGAAAGGTCTATCGGGCCGATTTTTTCGCCGCACCGCATTGTGTGGTCGTTATTCGAGCAGCCGACAAGAATAACAGGGGCGGTCGCAACGAACATCTGCTCATAAGCAGCGACAGCCAGTTGGCTGCGTTTTTTCTCATCAGAAACGACAACAAATCGCCAGTCCTGCAAGTTCTTTGCCGAAGGAGCCAGCCTTGCCGACTCAAGAATTCGCGCAAGTTTTTCAGTTTCAATCTGCTTTGATTGATAACTTCTGCACGAATACCGCGTTTTTATCGCTTGATATAAGTCCATTTTTCCCGAAATCCTGCTAAAAATTTCCAAAAAAGCATTATACCAGTCTTGTTTTCATCGTCAAGCGGGAGGTAAAATTTGTGATAATTTCCAAAAAATCCTTTATCTTACGATTAAGGATACTATAATTGGACAAATCGTATTCCTGTCCGAAAATATTGAAAAGGGAATAACAATAAGTTGAAAGGGAGACTGTTATGAAAAAGTTAGCGGTAGTTTTATTGGTATCGACGTTTATTTTTACAGGCTGCGCCAAAAAGTCAGACGTACCCACACCGGCAAAAGCCCCCGAAAAAACAATCGAACTCAATTACAGCATCTTTTTTCCGCCGACCCACGTTCAGTGCATAGAGGCGCAGAATTGGGCGGATGAAATCGCAAAGCGAACAAACGGCAGGGTAAAAATCACAATTTTCCCCGGCGGCTCTCTGACACAAGCGCCGCAATGTTATGAGGGCGTAGTCAACGGCATATCAGACCTCGGAATGAGCTGCTTTGCCTATACTCGCGGCAGATTTCCTTTGTTAGAAGGTCTTGACCTGCCGCTGGGATATCCAAACGGTTTGACTGCCAGCAGAATCGCTACCGAATTAGCGATGAAATATAAACCCGCCGAAGTGAACGATGTCCACCTTCTATATATACACGCCCACGGGCCGGGAATCCTTGCTACCAAAAAGCCGGTGAACAATCTTGAAGAATTGAAGGGAATGAAAATCCGAGCGACCGGCCTGTCAGCCAAAATAGTTTCGAGTCTCGGCGCAACGCCCGTCGCGATGAGCCAGCCGGAAACTTATGAAGCTCTCCAGAAGGGCGTTGTCGAGGGAACTCTCTGTCCGATTGAAACGCTTAAAGGCTGGAAGCAGGGCGAGGTTATCGAATCGGTTACCGATTCCTCTGTCATCGGCTACACAACCGCGATGTTTGTCGCGATGAACAAGCAGAAATGGGAATCGCTGCCCGCCGATATTAAGCAGATTTTTACTGATGTAAGCAAAGAATGGGTTGACAAACACGGAAACGCCTGGAATCAGGCCGATGAAGATGGCAAAAAGTTTGTCGAATCGCTGAACCACAAGACAATTTCTCTTAACGAAGCCGAAAAGCAGCGATGGAAACAGGCCGTTCAGCCTGTAATCGATGAATACGTTACCGCTGCCAAAGCAAAGAATCTGTCCGGCGAGAAGTTTTTGGCTGATATTCAAAAAATGCTCCAGCAGTCTCCAAAATAACAGAGTTCTATTTGCTATGTTAAAAAAAGTTGTATCCATTTATGACCATTCGCTCAAGGCGGCAGTTTTTTTTCTTGCCGTCATCGCTGCGATAAGCATATTGGCGATGATAGCGATAACCTGTGCGGATGTGGTAATGCGGATTTTTCGCAGGCCGATTCTGGGTTCTTTTGATATGATAAGAATCGCCGGTATGATTTCCATTGCCTGTGCTCTGCCATATACGACCGCGGTAAAAGGCCATGTTGCCATCGAATTTCTGCATCATAAGCTTTCGCGAATCGGTCGCGCAGTCCTCGATGTTTTTGTCCACTTTTCGATTATAGTGATGTTTGTTTTTCTGGCGGTCAGATTGATTGCTTACGGTCAGGCTTTGCATAAAGCAGGGGAGGTCTCCGCTACTTTGCAGATTCCGTTGTTCTGGATTCCGTATGTAATCGCTATTTCGTGTTTCGCGGCGGTGCTTGTAACGCTGCACATTCTAATGCACCCCGGAAAGGAAATGATTAAGCCGTGACAGCTTTACAGATTGGCATCTGCGGATGTATTTTTTTGGTGGTGATGCTGGTTAGCAGTATTCCGGTGGGGCTTGTTATGGCTGCTGTCGGCGCAATCGGCTTTGCGTGTATCGTTTCGCCGCAGGCGGCGTTGAGTATGATTTCCGCTGATGTGTTTGACATATTCTCTTCTTATTCGCTTACGGTAATTCCGCTGTTTGTGCTTATGGGACAGATTGGCTTTCACAGTGGAATCAGCCGCCGGCTTTTCAACGCGGCTTATAAATGGCTCGGCCATTTGCCCGGCGGGCTTGCGATGTCAACGGTCGGGGCGTGTACCGTCTTTGGCGCGATTTGCGGTTCTGGTCCCGCCACGGCCGCCACTATGGCGATGGTAGCTCTGCCTGAAATGAAGCGATACAATTACAGTATGGAGTTGGCCACTGGCTCCGTTGCCGCCGGCGGAAGTTTGGGAATGCTGATTCCGCCGTCCGTTGTTTTTATCGTCTATGCTATTCTGACCGAGCAGTCGATTGGGAAACTTTTTATAGCAGGCATTGTTCCCGGCATAATGATTGCTGCGATGTTCTGCTTGCAGATTTATATTCAGTGCAAACTGAAACCTTCGATGGGGCCTGTCGGTGAAAAAACGTCTTTCAAAGAAAAATTAATTTCGCTTAAAGGCGTTATCGAGACCATATTGCTTTTTGTTTTTGTTATGGGCGGGATGTTTGCTGGTTTTTTCACCCCCACAGAAGCGGCTGCTATGGGCGCTTTGGGAATTTTAATAATAGCGGCTGTGAGAAAAAACATAACGATTAAAATACTTATCCGTTCCCTGTTTGAAACCATTCGTACTTCCTGTATGGTAATGGTTATCATTGCTGGCGCCGTAATTTTCGGCAGATTTCTCGCTGTAAGCAGGGTACCGTTCGAGCTGGCATCGTCATTAAGTACTATGCCTCTGCCGCCGTGGGTTATTATCGCGTTCATCATTATTTTTTATTTAATAGCGGGCTGTTTTGTCGATGCACTGGCTTTGGTGCTTTTGACGGTGCCGATTTTTTATCCTGTTGTCATAGGCCTGGGCTATGACCCAATCTGGTTCGGCGTAATCATCGTAGTCGTTACTCAAATGGGCGTTATTTCTCCGCCGGTCGGAATCAACGTTTATGTCGTTAGCGGAATCGAGCGTGATATTCCGCTCCAGACAATTTTTAAAGGCTCAATGCCTTTCCTTTACACTTTAATCATTGCATCTATTATTCTTGTAATGTTTCCGTCAATTTCCGTATTTTTACCGAATATGCTGAAATAGAGAGGAACTGAAAATGGAACAGGCAAAACAATTCACAAGTCCGTTGCGTAAAATCCTTTTTTGTACGGATTTTTCGGAGAATGCCGACTTCGCGTTTGATTTCGCGATAGATGCCGCTGTTCGCCGGGCGGGCTGCGAACTGCATTTGCTCCACGTCGTTCCGGAGTCCGATGCGCAGTTCTGGAAATCGTATATGTACGAAGTTGAGGACGTTGACAACAAAGCCAAACGCGATATCGATGCCGTCATCGACCGGAAGTATCGCAGCCGGGTTCCGCAAAACATTCCATTTATTGTTGAATATCGCGTCGGGTCTGACTCTGGCGAAATTTTGGATTACGCCAAACAAAAGGCAATCGATCTTATCGTTTTAGGCCGTCAGGGTCAAAGCGGCCTGAAAACCGTTCTCTTTGGCCGAGTTACCGAAAAGGTCGCCCGTCACGCGCCCTGCGCCGTGCTTATAATTCCGCTTACATACCAAAAAAGAGTAGCCAATAGCCAGTAGCTTTTTGTAGGGTGGGCTTTAGCCCACGCGGTTATACTGACCTGCGTCATTTGCTTTTCGCCGATTATTTTGTATATATTCAGTGGAAGGTAGTAGCTCTATGACACCGATAATATGGTCATTTTTGGGGGTTTTATGGGCTGGAGAACTAAATTTATATTTTTGCTGGTGATTTATTTTGCCGGCTTCGCCACAGCCATTTACTATCTTGCTCCGGACGGCCGTCAGGACAGTAATGGGGCGGTCAGTTTTTCTGACCAGTCGAGCAGCGGCGGGGCTTTTAGCGGACTGTATGACAAGGTCAGCGCCAAAGCGCAGGCGAGTTTTCCCGGTATGGACTCCAAAGAGTTCAAGGAAAAATTCAATCTCGGAATGCAGAAACTGATGGAGATGTCGAAAAACAGTAAAACCGCTAATAACAGTAGCCAGTAGTCAGTAGAAAATAGTCTCGCCGCAAGGCGGCTCAAATTTCTATTGACTATTTGCTACTGGATACTTTCTATTATTTTCCGCAGCATTTTTTATATTTCTTCCCGCTGCCGCAGGTGCAGGGGTCATTTCTTCCGGTCTTTGGCTGTTCAAGTACTATCTGCTTGACCTTTGTCGCTTCGCCCTGCGGAGCCTGTGCCGCCGCTCGCTGACGTTCGGATAATTCAAACTGATTTACTTCCTGATGCTGTGTTTTGCCCGCGCCGAAAACATTTTTAGCTCTTGTCCCTGCCTCGAGACGAATCTTGAAAATAGTATCCGTAACTTTATCGTCAATCAGATTCAGCATTTCGCTGAACATTCTGAAACCCTCCTGCTTGTATTCGAGCTTGGGGTCTTTCTCCGCGTAAGCGCGCATAAAAATGCTTTCCTTCAGGTGGTCCATCGAATACAAATGGTCTTTCCACGTCGAATCGTAAATCTGCAAAAGAACGTATCTCTCCAGGTCGCCTAATTCTCTTCGCAAAAAGTTGAAACCGGCGGCCAGCAATTTTTCTTTTACTGTTTCCTTATCCTGCAAATCGGCGGGCGATATTTTTGTTTTAAATCTTTCCGATGCCCACTCTGCCAGTTTTTCGCCATCGAGGCTTGAAATTTTTCCATCAATTTCATTCGCCAGCCCGGCATCGTGATATTCCTGGCTGATTTGCAAAAGCTCTTTATGAATCGCCCCCGGCGATGAATTTTGCAGATGCGAAACAGGCATCTCTTTGCCGAATTTTTCGAGTACCCATTTTGAAAGGCTTTCAAAACCGTAAATGTTCACGCCGTCAGCCCGATATGTCATACTCATCGCGAATTCGACCGGATACTCGACTTCCCGCTGGGTATATTTCGCCTGAATTTGCGTGTTTAATTCATCGGCGATTTGCATCGGCTTTAGTTTTTTCAGTTCATTAGCGTTAAGGCTGATGCCGAATTTATTGTTTGCCCACCCTGCGAATGATTTAACGCCGAAATCGTCATCGAGAAAAACATTCAGTTGCGAGCAGTCTTTTTTATCAATCTGTTCAGCGGACGCTTCGATAAGATTCTGCTCGATTTCCTCGGCGGTCATTTGCCTGACTTTGCTGCCAGACAGACTCACGCCAAATGCGCTCATCGCCCATTTGCAGAGCGAATCGATATTCCAGGTGCTGCGGTCTTCAAAATCTTCGAGATATTCGCCCAGCGTGACGGATATATTATTGGCAGCCTCGCCTTTGGCGTTTTTCTTGACAAGTTCTTCGATTTGCTCGACATCCAAACCTTCGATGCGTTTGGAGTTGATGTCTATGCCTAAGATATTTCTCGCCCATTCCGCTGCGCAGACGTAACGGTATTTCTCGTTGAGCATATCCGCGCAAGCCTTTTCGATGGCCGAGTTGAGCATCTCGGTTATCATTTCCTTGAGCCCGACCCCGTCGATTATCTGTCTTCTTCTCGAATAAAAATTTTTCCTCTGATAGTCCATTACCTCGTCATATTCGAGCAGACTCTTTCGAGTTTCAAAATTTCGCTGCTCGACTTTTTTCTGCGCCTTTTCAATTCCTCTGCTTATTTGCCGATGCTGAATAGGCATTCCTTCTTCCCAGCCGACCCATGACAGCGCCTTTATCGTCCACTCCGGCGAAAAGATTTTCAGCAAATCATCGTCAAAGCTCAAAAAGAACTGGCTCGACCCAGCGTCTCCCTGTCTGCCTGCTCGACCTCGAAGCTGATTGTCGATTCGCCTCGATTCGTGGCGTTCCGTGCCAACGATGTGAAGCCCGCCGATTTCCGCAACGCCGGCGGCAAGTTTAATATCTGTTCCCCGGCCTGCCATATTGGTAGCAATCGTAACATTTCCACAAAGCTGCCCCGACCGATTTGTATGCTGCCAGCCGGCCTTTTCAACGATTAACGCTTCCCTTGCGTGCTGCTTGGCGTTGAGAACTTCGTGTTCGACTCCGTATTTTCGGGTAAGGGCGTTTGAAAGAGCCTCGCTTTTTTCGACGCTTATTGTGCCGACAAGAATAGGCTGACCTTTGGAGCTTACATCATGAATTTCTTCAACGATGGCGTTGAATTTTTCTTTCATTGATTTGTAAATCATGTCTTCGCTGTCGTCGCGAACGCAGGGCTTGTTTGTCGGTATGGTAATGACCTCAAGTTTATAAATCTGCATAAACTCGTCAGCCTCTGTTATGGCTGTGCCGGTCATTCCTGATATTTTGCCGTAGAGACGGAAGAAATTTTGCAGAGTAATTGTCGCAAGCGTCTGGCTTTCCTCTTTTATCGTAACATTTTCCTTTGCCTCGACTGCCTGATGAAGGCCGTCCGACCATTGTCTGCCGTGCATAAGCCTGCCCGTGAATTCATCGACAATTACCACTTTTCCATCCATCACGACATAGTCCTTTTCTCTTTCAAAGACTATATGCGCCCGCAAACTCTGCTCAATGAGATGTTTCCATTCGGTATTTGCCCCGACGAAAAACGACCCTATGCCGACCAAATCCTGTGCCGCTCCTATGCCATCGTGATTTAGATTGACGCTCTTGCGGTCATATTCCACTTCATAGTATTGTTTCGCCCCTGCCAGTCTGCTCTCAAAAGTTTCAAGTTCCTTTTGTGTCTTTTCGAGCATCGCCTGGGCGGTTTGCTGCCTGCCGTCGTCTTTCGCCTTTTTCGCTTCGGAAATTTCGCCCTGCGCGTTTGCGATGGTTTTCTTTGCGTTATCGATTTGCTGTTTTGTGCGGTCGTAATCGCTTTGCAGCTTGATAATCTGTCTTGTGACCGAATCTGCTTTTTTGTATCTGCTCACATCATCAATCGCAGGGCCGGAAATGATTAAAGGCGTTCTCGCTTCGTCGATAAGAATCGAGTCAACCTCGTCAATAATCGCATAATCCAAAGGTCCCTGCGCCAGATGCGCAGCGTTCACCTTCATATTATCGCGAAGATAATCGAAGCCGAATTCGTTATTCGTGCCGTAGGTAATATCGCAGGCGTACTGGCCTTTGCGCTCATCGCCGCCTGTATCCATATCCGCCTGAATCGCTCCGACTGTCAGGCCGAGAGCCTTATAAACAGGCCCCATCCATTCGCTGTCGCGTTTGGCCAAATAGTCGTTGACTGTAACGACGTGAACTTTTTTGCCGGCAAGATACACTAAATACGCCGCAAGCGTGGCAACGAGCGTTTTTCCTTCGCCGGTTGACATCTCGGCTATTCTGCCGTCGTATAAGACATTTCCACCGATAAGCTGCACATCGAAGTGCCGCATATTGATATTTCGTCTTGCCGCCTCGCGAACAACCGCAAACGCCTGTGAAAGAATCTGCTCCGCGCCATCGCCGGCCGACAATCGACTTTTAAATTCACCCGTTTTGGCCAGCAGACCGGCATCGTCGAGCGATTTGAGTTCTTCTTCGAACTGCGCCGCCTCAAGAGCCGTCTGCATATAACTTTTTACGAGCCTTTGATTCCGCGAACCAAAAAGCTTTACAAGAAAACTACCTATTTTGCTGGCAGCCATATTTGAAGTACCTGAAATAATTATCAGTAATTCAGTTATCAGTAAAAGGGATTCGTGCTGATAACCGATAACTGATAACTGCGTTTCTATTTATTTTTACGCTCTTGTTACATATTCGCCTGTTCGCGTATCGATGCGGATTACATCGCCGACTTTTATAAACGCAGGCACGGAGATTACCGCTCCGGTATCGACGGTCGCCTGTTTTCGCTGGCCTGTCGCTGTTGCGCCTTTAATCTCGGGCGGAGTTTCCACGACCGTAAGGTCAACGCTGTTCGGCAGTGTTATCATAACCGGCTTTTCCTGATACATGCTCACAAGCAGCTCGGTATTCGGCTTTAGATATTTTTTGCCGTCGCCGAACGCATCGTCATCGAGCGTAATCTGGTCGTAAGTTTCCAAGTCCATCAGAATATGCCCGCCAGGTTCGGAATACAGATACGAGAATTTCCGCTTATCCAAATCCGCCTCTTCGATGCTGTCTTCAGACCTGATTCGAGCATTTTGTATCAGGCCGTCAAGAAGCCCTTTGAGCTTTGTCTGATAGATTGCGCCGCCTTTACCGAGCTTGACGTGTTCAAAATCGACAATTATGTAGAGTTTCCCGTCAATTTTGACGGTCGCTCCCTTTTTCATTTCTGTTGCTTTCATTTTTCCGCTTTTCTCCGAAAATTATAATGGCTGGCAGTATCGCAGAAAACCGCCTGTAAGTCAAGATTGGACAATCGTTTAATTTTCTCTATTGCATAAAACAAACTCATCATTTATATTATGTCGCCTCACCGTGCGGCGGGGTGTTCAACCAATAATTTTTAGCTTATAGGTATGAAAAATGGCAAAGTCTGCGAAAATAAAGCTCGAAATCACCGAAGCCGAGGGTATTGTCGAAGAAAAAACCCCAAAAGACCCGTTTCTTACGGAACTGACGAAAATTGCCAAACAGAACAACAAAATAGACCCACAGTTTTATGAACAATACAACGTCAAGCGCGGCTTGAGAAATGCCGACGGCACAGGCGTTCTGGCAGGCCTTACACAAATCGGAGATGTTCACGGCTACATTGTAAGCGAAGGCGAAAAAGTCGCCGTTGACGGCAGACTCCGGTATAGAGGTATGGAAATCGAAGACCTCGTCGCAGGCTGCCAAAAAGAAAAACGCCACGGCTTTGAAGAAACTGCGTATCTGCTGATGTTCGGCGAACTGCCGCAAAAAAGAGAATTGAACAAATTTTGCAAGTTGCTCGGCAAGCACAGGGATTTGCCCGAAGGCTTTACGGAAAATATGATTCTAAAAGCTCCCAGTGGCAATATTATGAACAAATTAGCCAGAAGCGTTCTGGCTGCGTATTCTTATGATAAAACGCCCGAAGACCGCTCCCTGAAAAATATTCTTCGCCAGTGTATCGGTTTGATTGCCCGCTTTCCGGTTTTCGCCGCTTACGGATACCAGGCAAAGTCGCATTACTATGACAGAGGCAGCCTTTATATCCATACGCCCGATGAAAAGCTCTCGACCGCCGAGAATTTTTTGATGCTAACCAGGCCGGACAAAAAATTTACTAAAATGGAGGCCGACCTGCTCGATTTGTGTCTTATTCTCCACGCCGAACACGGCGGAGGAAACAATTCAACTTTCACTACGCACGTTGTTGTGTCTTCGGATACCGATGTTTATTCCGTTATTGCCGCTGCTCTCGGCTCGCTCAAAGGCCACAAACACGGCGGAGCGAATATCCAGGTAATCGAAATGATGGAAGACATAAAAAAGAACGTCAAAAAATTGTCTGACGAAGGCCAAATTGCCGACTACCTCACCAAAATTGTCAAAAAAGAAGCTTTCGACGAAACAGGCCTGATTTACGGCCTCGGCCACGCAGTCTATACGATTTCAGACCCAAGAACAGCTCTGATTAGGAAACAGGCGGCAAAATTAGCTAAAGAAAAAGACCTCGAATGGGAATTTGAACTTTATGAATTGGTCGAAAGACTTTCGCCGGAGATTTTCCAGAGGGTTAAAAAGTCCGACAAAAAAGTCTGTCCGAATGTCGATTTTTATTCAGGCTTTGTTTATAGAATGCTCGATATTCCGCCGGAGCTTTACACCCCCATTTTCGCGGTATCGAGAATTGCCGGCTGGTGTGCTCACATTATAGAAGAGTGCGTAAGCGGCGGAAGAATCGTCCGACCAGCATACAAAAACGTCGCTGAAAAAAGAGAATATACGCCGATGAACAAAAGATAAACATCAGCGCATAAAAAAGGTCTCTGCGTCCCCTAATTGGCAGAGACCCAAAACAAAATGTATAAGCAACCCCCCAAACAAGTTTGGTTCAGAACGCTTTTCGGTCAGATATTCTCCGGGCCGCCGACAAAAACCACCCCAGCCGGTTAGAACCCGCATTTATGCGTTCCGAATTTGCTTAACTTTTTTTCAAAAACCTGCGGCCTTTCGCGCAGATACCTCGGCAAAGCCCTTTATTTCCAAAGCTCTCGAGAGCTTTTTGATTCCTACCTGCCCTGGTTTATCCCCCCAAGGCAGGAAGCACAAGTTAAAGGAGGAGAGAAGAAGTCTATATTAGTTTAGTTTTAGCGTTATTAACTTTTTCTTATTTCCACTTCCAAACAAAGCATAAGAAACAACTCCATCAGATGCAAATCACTGTGTCATTTTTATTTCAAAAGTCGTTATTAACCCGCATTTCTCACCACGTGTGAAGTGGCGGTGATTTTTGTTGTCGGCGTGGTGGCGGCAAACGGGAATTCGACGGTGGGTTGATGCAGATGGAT